>CAZWZX010000123.1:0-7770 GCA_964638655.1 uncultured Natronomonas sp. | reverse complement strand
AGTAACACGGCGTTTGCTCATCGGAGTGTACGCGATTCACGCCCGGCCTGAAGGCTGGGATTCTCTCGCTGATTCAAGATAGCGACCGGACGCTATCCCCTCATCGCCGCGAGATAGGGGTATCTTCCCGACTCCTGAGTGCCTTTAGCCGGAGCGCCGGATAGCTGGTTTTAAATTAGTGCTCCGTGAGATTCTGTCACGATTATGTCGGTGACAGCGCTCCGATCGAAAGCGGACTTCGAGGGGAACCGATGACGGAAGAGCCGAAACCGGACGGCGGAACGGTCGATGTCGATCTCGAGTATCCCGCCTCCGAGTGGTCGGGATTTTTCAGGGATCACTTCGGCCCGTCGATGTTGTGGGCGCTCATCAGCATCGGCGGGAGCCATATCGTTCTGGGCCCGACGATGGGTGCGTTCTTCGGGCTGTTCGCCGTCTGGATCTTCGCACTCATTTATATCGCGAAATACGGCGCATGGGAGTTGGGGATCCGGTACAACTACGGCGTCGGGGGGAACCCGGTCGAGGCGTACGATCAACTCCCCGGGCCGAAAAACTGGATGCAGTGGTACAGTATCGCGGTGTTCGTTGTCGGCTACATCGCTATCACCAGCGGCGTCGGGCTGTCCAGTGCGGCGCTTCTCGCGCCGCTGCTCCCGTTGAGTGTTCCGCAAACGTTCGTCGTTCTCGTCGCCATCGCGGGCGTCCTCGTGTTCGTGGCCCGGTATAGCCTTCTGGAAAAGATACTGCTCGTGTTCACCGTGGCCCTCGGCGTGTTGCTCGTCGTCGGGGTTATCGTCGGGCCGCCTCCGGCGAGTGTGGTGACTGAAACGGCCTTCTCGGTCGATCTGAGCGGTGAACGGATCGTGATCTTCGTGGGACTGTTCGCCGCCGCCGCCGGGTTCGCTCCGACCGGCTTCAGCACCAGCGTCCTCATCGGGAGCTGGAGCATGGCGAAAGGCGAAGGGGCCGGACAGCTGCGTGAGAACGGGCTCGATCCCGAGGACGAACAGTACCACGATTACATCCGAGAGTGGATCCGGACCGGTCGCCGGGACTTCAACGTCGGATACGTCTTCAGCTTCGTGCTCGTGGCGGCGATGATCGTTCTGGCGTCGAACGTGCTCTACCCGGAGCCGATCCAGGACGACAACTTCGCGTTCGCGCTCGGACAGGTCCTCTCGGAATCGTTCGGTGAATGGTCGTTCTGGGCGATCATCGTCGGCGGGTTCGCGGCGCTGTACTCGACGGTTATCACGCTGATCGACGGCGCGTCGCGGGCGACGAGCGATATCGTTCCGATGGCCCTCGAGCGGGAGGACGTCGACACCGAGCGGATCCGACGGGGCGTCATTCTGCTGTTCGTCGTCGTCAGCAGCGCTGTCGTGCTCGCTCTCGGGAACGTCCCGGTGACGTTCGTCGTCGCGGTCGCCGCGATCCTCGCGATGACCGAGATCCTGTTTTACCCCGCCAACTGGTACGTCGTCAAGGAGAACCTCCCGGAGCCGTTCCGACCCTCGAAGAAGTGGGTGGCCTACTATCTCGTGAGTTTGCTCGTCGTCCTCGCGTTCGGCGTGATGGGCGCCGCAGAACAGTTCGATCTCGTCCCCGAACTCGTTCGGATACTGACCTGATCCGTCACAGCATCCGAGATCAGGCTTGTCGACTCGGTCTTTGCGTTTTACCAGAATGAGGCGAGAATGCCCCTTCCTCAAGGAGCGAGTATTGCGAGTGAGTAGGGAGGGGATGAATCGCCGCACAAGGTACAAACCATTAAGTAAACATATCAACAATCAATAGACAGCGATGGAGTACAGTCACCGTTACCCTGCATACCCGACACAAGAGGTAGCGGCTGAACTGGAACATCATATCGACATTCATCGCCAAGCGTACAACTACACTCTGTACGAATACGGGAACGTGGATGCCGATGACATCGGCTCCGCGTACAAACACCACTACCGACTTCCCGATTGGAAAGACGAGTTCTCCGTCTTCTCGGAGGTCAACTCGAAGGCATTACAACGAACCGTCACGCGGTTCTACCAGAACCTCGACGGACTCTCCGAACAGAAAGAGAACGGTCGAACGGTCGGGAAACTCAAGTGGAAGTCACCGAGGGAGTTCCAGAGTATGACGTTTTCGCAGTCGGCTTCGAACTCAAAAACACGAGTGGCCGACACGCGACACTCTGGCTCTCCAAAATCGGAGACATCCCTATTCGCTATCACCGGGAGATCCCTGACGAAGCGGATATCAAAGAAGTCACGGTCAAGAAGGAGACAACCGGTGACTGGTTCGTCTCGTTCGGACTGGAAACTGACGAAACTGACCTACCCGAGAAGCCCGACGTGGATTCACTGAACGTGAACAATAGCGTCGGGATTGACCTCGGCATCCTGAACTACATCCACACCTCGAACGGTAAAACCGTGGACTGGCTCGACCTCGAAGACGAATACGAGCGTCTGCGCCGTGAACAACGCAAGTTGTCGCACAAAGAGCAAGGGTCGAATAACTACGAGAAACAACGCCGGGAAGTGGCGAAGGTCAATCGTCACATCCGGCGGAAGGTGCTGGACTACCAGCACAAGATTACGACATGGCTTGTCCGCGAATACGACGCCGTATTCGTCGAGGACTTGAACGTGGAGGGGATGCTGAAACAGTCGCATAATGCTCAGAACAAGCAGGATGCGGCGTGGCGACAGTTCATCACCCTTCTCGAATACAAGGCTGACCTGTATGGCTGTCACGTCAAGCAGGTTGAAGCACGAGGTACGACGACGGAATGTGCGTCGTGCGGTGTGGAGACTGCGAAGCCGATTTGGGTCAGGGAACACTCTTGCCCGAGTTGTGGGTTCGAGTGTGACCGGGATGCGAATGCGGCGATGAACGTACTGCAACGCGGTTTTTCTGAACTAGGGCTGGAATGGCCCGAATCCACGCCTGTGGAGACTGCGCTCCCTACGGACACCACTTCGGTGTCTGCAAAGCGCGTCATCGAAACAGGAAGCCCCACCCTCAACGAAGCCACAATAGTGGCTGAGTAGGGTGGGGTAGTTCACAACTCCGCCGCGAAGGGCCGACCGGCTCGAAAAAAGCGTCCGAACGGAGATCACTCGCCCGACGCCGGGCCCAGTCGCTCGAGTGCCCGGTCGTACCAGAGCGGAGTTTCGACTTCGGTTTCGCTCATATCGTACCGGAGAGCGATCCAGACCCGCTCTCCGGTCGGTTCGTGTCTGTAGGTGACGGTCAGCTCACGGACGGTCCCGTCGGGTGACAGCGCCGCCGATGCCCGGTACTCGGCCGCCTCCTCGGCGAGTCCTGCCGGTGGCTCCGTCGCGGTGATCAGATAGCTCGTCCCTTCGTCGCCGGGCCTTCGCTGAACTGTGAGCTCCGACGAGTTCAGATACGTTCCGATCAGATCGGCGCCGTACTGACCGCTCCACTCGGTGACGGTCGGGTTCGACGAAATAGCGTATCGGTTGTACCTGACTCCGTCGGGGGCGCTGAACCGACGGTACTCCCGTCCGCCGTCGGCGAACAGATCGACCGAGAGGTTCCCATCGGCGTGGCGGTCGGAGCGGTCCTCGATCAGGAACCGGTTCTGGGCGGCGACCCGAACGTCGAGATCTCCCGGCGGTTCGATACCGTCCGCATGGGTGGGACCTTCCGATCGGACCCGGAAACCGAACGAACTGTGCTCCGCCACCGAGTCCGCGTGCGCCGAAGCCACCTCGTCGCCACCGAGGGAGTCGTTCAACGAGAGGCTACGCGGCGGTATCTGACTCGCAGTGGAGCTCTCGGCCTCATCGGTATCGCCGTCGGATCCGGTCGTCGAGTCGTCCGTCGTGCCCGTCTCGGACTCCTCGGGAGCCTCGGTTGTCGTTCCGGAGTCGATCGGATCCGTCCCCTGAGACAGATCGTCGTCCCCGAGCGAAACGGCGTCGGGAAGCGCCAACAGACCGTAGCTCGAAGAGACGAGAAACAGGGCCACGACGAGTCCGGAAACGAGGACGAACGCGAGCGATCGCAAATCGCGTCCCTCGGAAGCCAGGTCGTCCCCTCCGTCGCCGTCGCTTTCGGAAACGGTGTCGGTCGATCGGGCGTTGTATCCGCCCGAAGCGATGTCGGTTAGTTCGGTTTCGGCGGTTCCGGAGACGGGGCCAGCGCTCCCGGTCGTCTCGACCCCCGACACGGAAGACACCGCTTCGGCCGTCCGGTCTCTTTTAGGGCCCGGCGCTTCGCCCGTCTCGGCCTCGAGTGACGCCCAGTCCGTTTCGCCGAAATGAGTTCCGAACAGTTCCGACGCCCGGTCGCGGTCGAGCCCGTAGAGTGATTCGTCGCGGAGCGTTTCCGGTTCGAAGACGTCGAGGCCGCGCTCGTCGGCGATCGATCGAAGGGACTCGTCGACGGCGACGAGCGCGTCGACCGCGCGTTCGTCCGGTGTATCGACGGCGATACGGCGAGTGTTTCCATCACGTATCGCCACCACGACCCCCTCCTCGACGGTCGTCTCCCAGCCGCGGGCCGTCCATAGATCGGCGAGAAAGGCCCGCCGCTCCCCCGGCGTGAGCGTCCGATACCGGGCCGCGAACGCCTCGCGCGACGGGAGTTCCATGATAACCGTTTACATCCCGTCGTATGAAACGGTTACGTCGGCGTCATCGTCGGTCGGCGAGAGCGATCGCGGGGACGCCCGCCCGATTCGTATACCGACACAATAAATACGGTTGACGAAGAGCCAACTGGCATGAGTAACTCGACAGCGACCGACGTCGACCTCGTCGGGGAGGAGACGACGCTGAACGTCGCTCGTGCGGCGTTGTTTGCGGCACTGATGGGCGCGTTCGCGTACGTCTCGTTTCCGTACCCGCTCTCGCCCGCACCGGTGACGCTGCAGGTGCTCGGTGTCTTTCTGGCCGGGCTGTTTCTCGGCCCGGTCTGGGGTGCCGCAGGGATGGTGCTGTACCTGCTATCCGGTGCGCTCGGCGCCCCCGTCTTTTCGGGGGGCGGTGCGGGTCTCGGCGTTTTGCTCGGACCGACCGGCGGGTATCTGTTCTCGTATCCGCTAGCCGCGCTCGCGGTCGGCGCGGTCGCCCACGGTGGGATCGAACTCCGATCGCTCGCCGAGGCGTCCGGTGTCCGTCTGATCGCCGGGATGGCGCTCGGCGTCGTCGTGATCTACGGGATCGGCGTCCCGTACATGTGGTGGAACCTCGAGATGACGCTTCGGACCGCGATCTTCACCGGCGCGGTCGTGTTCGTCCCCGCAGAGGCCGCGAAGATGGCGGCGGCGATCGGGATCGTCCGAAGCGACGCGATCCGGGCCGAATGATAACCGTCCGGGATCTGGTCCACAGACGCGGTGAAACGCTCGCGCTCGACGGCGTTTCGCTGTCGATCGACGACGGCGAGTTCGTCGCGATCGTCGGGGCCAACGGCTCCGGCAAGACGACGCTGCTCCGGCATCTGAACGGGCTCCTCGAACCGGACTCCGGCTCGGTTTCGGTCGACGGAACGCCGGTATCGGAGAACCTTGTCGCCGCCCGCACCTCGATCGGCATGGTCTTTCAGAACCCCCGGGACTGTTTCGTCGCCGCGACGGTCGAGGCCGACGTCGCCTTCGGCCCCGAGAACCTCGGACTCGAACGAGCGGAGATCGATCGCCGAGTGACGGATGCGCTCGAGGCCGTTGGCATGGGGTCACACCGCGAGAGTCGGATCGATCGGCTCTCCGGCGGCCAGCAGGCACGGGTCGCGATCGCCGGAGCGCTCGCCATGGAGCCGACGCATCTCGCCTTGGACGAGCCGTTCTCCGGACTCGATTGGCCGGCCCGACAGGGGGTTCTGGAACGGCTCGACGCTCTGTCGGCCGAGGGAACGAGCGTCGTGATCGTCACCCACGATCTCCGGGGGCTCTCTGAACGGGTCGATCGGGTCGTCGGGCTCTCGGCCGGTCGCGTCGCGCTCGATTCGACGCCCGAAGCGGCCGGGGCGCGGCTCGAGTCACTCGGCGTCCGACCGTGTTGAGCTACGAACCGGGCGACTCACTCGCTCACCGTCTGGATCCGCGATCGAAGCTACTCGTCCAGGGCGGGTTCGCGGCGGCGGCCTTCGCCTACACGACGCCGAGTGGACTGGCAGTGTTGACCGTTCTCGCGCTCTGTCTGCTCTGGATCGCAAAGACCGCTCCACATCGGGCGTTGTGGGAGTTTCGGTTCGTCTTCCCGTTCCTTCTGGCCGCACCGATCCTCGATGGGTTCGCGTGGGGTGTATGGTTCGTCATCGGGGACGCGATCCCGCCGGCGCTGGCCGGATACCGCGTCCTTCTCGTGTTGCTCGTCGCCGCCGCGTACGTGCGGACGACGCCGGTTCGCGACTCGCGGGCGGCAGTGCAGTGGGCCGTCCCGGGCCGGACCGGCCAGTTCCTGGGGATGGGTGTCGCGTTCGTCTTCCGGTTTCTCCCGGTGCTTCGGAACGACATTCGCCGGATCCGGGACGGATACCGAGCGAGACTCGGCACCGAGCGATCCGTGCCCGAGCGGATGCGCCTGCTCGTCGTCGCGTCGTTCAACCGCGCCTTCGAACGCGCCGATCGGTTCTCGCTTGCCCTGCGGGCCCGCTGCTTTTCGTGGAACCCAACGCTGCCGGAGCTACATTTTTCGGCGCTCGACGTCCCGGCCACGCTGTCCGGGGTGACGCTTCTCGCCGTCGCGGTGTACAGCGTGTTTTGATCGAATCCCCTCGGAGCTTCGGCGTGTAACAAAACTTAAGCGGGTCCGATCCCCGGTATTATTGTATGCCTCCGGTGGTTCCGATACAGGCGACGGAAGACGCGACTCGCCAGACCTTCTGGCTCATATCCAACTACGAGAAAGTTCTGTTCTACTTCCTCGCGACGGTGACCGTGTTCGTCTTCGCCTACGGGACGTATCAGCGGTTCGGGCGCTACACCGACGGTACGGAAGACTGGTTCGATCGTCTCGATGATCTCCCGGGCCGGATCGCCTCGGCGGCGAAGATCGTCGCCTCGAACGAGAAACAGTTCAATCGCGATCTGGTCGGCGGCCTGATGCACGCGTTCATCCTGTGGGGTTTTCTGACGCTTCTCATCGCCACGACGATCCTGTTCATCGACGAGTGGTATCGCGTGTTCACCATCGCGATGGGCGATCGGCAGTCCTTCTGGGTCGGCGATTTCTATCTCTCCTATCAGCTCGTGACCGACGCGCTCGGGCTCCTTTTCGTCGTCGGGCTCTCGATCGCGCTGTGGCGGCGCTACGTGGTCCGGACTGAACGGCTCTGGGGCAAGCACACGAACTGGGAGGACGCGTTTCTCGTGTGGTCGCTTTTCCTCCTCGGCGTCGGCGGCTTCCTGCTCGAGGGGCTCCGTATCCTCGGTACCGGTGAACCGATCGTCTCCGTCGAACCGGTGAGCTTCGTCGGGACGGCGACGGCGCTCGGACTCGCGGGGATCGGGATGGACGCCTCTGCGGCGGCAGCGGTGTATCCGCTGGCGTGGTGGTCGCACGCGCTTTTGGCGTTTCTCTTCATCGCCGCCATCCCGTACGCCAAGCCGTTCCACATGATCTCCTCGTTTGCGAACGTCGTCACCAGAGACGAGAAGGCCGGCGCCCGCCTGCCGGGGATCCCGTCCGATCTCGACGCGACGAACGCCGAGTCGATCGACGACTTCTCCTGGAAGGAACTGCTCGATCAGGACGCCTGTACGAAGTGCGGCCGCTGTTCGTCGGTCTGTCC
>CAZWZX010000122.1:0-7898 GCA_964638655.1 uncultured Natronomonas sp. | reverse complement strand
GTGACGAACCAGCCCCACTCCGAGGTCGCCGGCCTGGCCGTCTTCCTCGATCGGCTCTTCGAAGGGGCGGAGCTGGATCGCGAGTGGACCGGGGCGACACATCAGGTCGTCCCGAAGGCGACCGGAAAGAAGGTCGAGCCGACCGACGAGGACTGACCGCGAGACGCCACGATGAGTCCGCCCTCGAACCGCACGATCGGAACGATCTGGACATACCGCCTCGTCGTTTCGGTGTCGCTGCTCTGGTTTATGGTCCAGTTCCTTCGGTACGTCTTCCCGCCGCTTTTCGGGACGTTTCAGTCCGCCTACGGGGTCTCGAACACACAGACTGGGATCCTCTTTACGCTCCTGATGCTCGCCTACGCGGCGGTCCAGTTCCCCTCGGGAGTGCTCGGCGATCGGGTAGGGCTGCCGACGGTGATCTTCGCCGGTGCGATCGTCTTCACCGGCGCCGCGCTGTTGGCCGCCACGAGCCCGTCGTTTCTCGTCCTCGTGCTCGCGGCAGTGTTGATCGGGGTCGGGACGGGGCCACACAAGACGGTCGCGATCCCGCTTTTGGCACGCCGCTACGCCGACCATCCGGGACGGGTGCTCGGTGTTATGGATACTGTCGGACAGTTCGGCGGGATGGTCGCCCCGCTCGTCGTCGTCGCTCTGGCAGGGGTTTTCGTCTGGCAGAGCGTCTTTCTCTTCGGCGCCGCGGTCAGCGCAGTCCTCGCGATCTCGTTTTACTGGGTGGTCAGGAACGACTCGACGGTCGGGTCGATCGGTCGAGCGACCGACCGGGCGACCGAAGCCGAAGGCGGCGAGCCCTCGTATCGATCCGTGTTCTCGGAGCGGCCGTTTCTCGTGTTCGTCGCCGTGACGATCTGTTTCACCTTCTCGTGGAACGGCGTCGCCTCGTTTCTCCCGCTGTATCTGACCGCCGAGAAGGGCGTCTCGACGGGCGTGGCGGGCGTTCTATACAGTCTGCTCTTCGCGATGACGGTCAGCCAGACGATCACGGGCGAGATCGGCGATAGGGCCGGGAAGCTCACCGTCGCGGCCGCGCTTTTCGGGACGATGGCCGTCGGACTCGGGCTGTTGCTTTTCGGCGGCTCGATCGTCACGCTCGTCATCGGGACGGTCGTCGTCGGGATCGGGTTTCACGGTTTCCGACCGGTCAGGGACGCGTATCTGATGGAGATCATTCCGGACGGTGTCGGGGGCGGAACGCTCGGTGGGGTCCGGACGCTCATGACCGGGGTGGGCGCGCTATCACCGGCGATGGTCGGCGCCCTCTCCGATACGACCGGGTTCGTTCCGGCGTTCGGCGTCATCGGTTGCGTGGTCGTTCTCGGCGGTCTGTTGACGCTGTCGCTCCGGTGAGCGATCGCCGTGGCGGTCGGATTTTCACGGGAAGTTTTTTGCTGCTCTTGTGAGTTCACCCCTATGAGATGGACCTACAGATAGGCGGAAACGCGGCACTCGTGACGGCGTCCTCGAAGGGGCTCGGCAAGGCATCGGCGAAGGCGCTCGCGAGAGAAGGCGTAAACGTCGTCATCAACGGTCGCGACGGGGACGCGCTCGAAGCGACACGCGAAGAGATCGAGGCGGTCGCGGAGGGTCGGGTTCTCGCCCAGCCGGGGGATATCACCGATCCCGACGATATCGAGGCGATCGTCGATCGGACGGTCGAGGCGTTCGGCGGTCTGGATCACCTCGTCACCAGCGCGGGCGGCCCGCCGTCGGGGCCGTTCCTCGAGACCGACGACGGGGACTGGCAGGAGGCATACGAGTTGCTCGTCATGAGCGTCGTCCGGCTGGCGCGGGCGGCCGAGCCGCATCTCCGGGCGGACGGCGGCGGGACGATCGTCAACATCACCTCCCGAAGCGTCAAGGAAGCGCTCGACGGCCTCGTGCTCTCGAATTCGGTACGGATGGGCGTTATCGGCCTCGAGAAGACGCTGGCCTCGGAGTTCGCGCCCGAGATCCGAACCAACGCCGTGTTGCCCGGTCCCCACGAGACCGAGCGGATCGAGAACCTCGTCCAGGCGGCCGTCGACCGCGGCGAGTACGGCTCCTACGAGGAGGGCCTCGACGAGTGGGCGAACAACCCCCTAGAGCGGATCGGAGACGCGATGGAGCTCGGCAACACGGTCGCCTTCCTCTGTTCGCCCGCGGGCGGGTTCATCAACGGCGAGACGGTCGTGATAGACGGCGGCGCGACGGGGGCGACTTTATGAAGCCCGTCCCGTTCGAGGAGGCCGAAACGTACGAACCCGAGGCCGGCTGGGGACGGGCCGCGCTGGCCGGCAGCGATCGGTTCAGCTTCGAGTGGTTCGAGAAACCCGCCGGCCACAGCTCGCCGATGCACGACCACGAAAACGAGCAGGTGTGTCTCTGTCTGGAGGGCGAACTCACCGTCGTCACCGAGGACGACGAGATCACGCTCGAGAAGTACGACTCCGTGCTGCTCGAGTCGTGGGAATCCCACCGCGTCGAGAACACCGGCGAGGAGCGTGCGGTCGGTCTCGACGTGTTCGCGCCGGGACGCTCGTTCGACTTTTGGACGGAGCGAAAGGAATGAGGGGTGTGTGAGAGCCGTGAAGTACCTCGCACGAACGATCGAGGGACGCCCGCTTCTCGGGGATGACGCGGGGTTCGTCCCCCTCTCGGCCGCCGATCCGGCCCTCGAGTCCGTCCGTGGGGCGCTCGGCTCAGCGGCGTCGGGGACGCTTCCGGAGGTCGGAGCGGCGACGGCCGAACGCGTCCCGGCCGAATCGATCGCCTTCGGGCCGCCGCTTTCGTCGTTCGGCAAGCTCTGGGGGATCGGCCTGAACTACGAGGAGCACGCGGGGGATCTCGACGAGGATCGCCCCGAAGAGCCGGCGAGCTTCATGAAACCCTCGAGCGCTCTGAGTGGACCCGGCGGTCCGATCCGGCTCCCGCCCCGATCGCGGAGCGAACGGGTCACGGCCGAAGCGGAGTTGGCGGTACTTGTCGGCCGTCGCTGTAAGAACGTCGAATCGGACGTCGAAGACGTCATCGCGGGCTATCTCCCGGTCATCGACATGACCGCCGAGGACGTCCTCCAGCGGAACCCGCGCTTTCTGACCCGCGCCAAGAGCTTCGATACGTTCCTCGTCGTCGGCCCGGCGATCGCGGTCCCCGAGGCGGGGTTCGAACTGTCCGAGCTGACCGTTCGGACGATCGTTAACGGGACGATCGTCGCCGACAACGAGATCCGGAACACGCTGTTTTCGCCGCGCGAGATCGTCTCGTTTCACTCGGACGTCGCGACGTTGGCTCCCGGAGATCTGTTCAGCACCGGCACCCCGGGCGCCGGCGTGATCGAGCCCGGCGATCGGGTCCGTGCGGAGGTCGAGTCGATCGGCAGCGTCGATGCTCCCGTCACGCGCTGACCGGGGAGCCGACCACGGCTACCTCCGGTCGCGGTCGTCCCGGAGTGGTAACGGTTTTTGTGTTCCGAGCGATAACAACCAGATATGAGCGGCGATCCGAACGAAGAGAAACTACAGGAACTCCGAGAGGAGAAGCTCGAACAGCTCAAAGAACAGCAGGGGGAGGGTAACTCCGAGGCCGCCGAGGCACAGCGTCAGCAGGCCGAAGCCCAAAAGAAGGCGGTCCTCAGACAGGCGCTGACGGACGGCGCCAGAAAGCGACTCAACACGGTCCAGATGTCGAAACCCGAGTTCGGCGAGCAGGTCGAACAGCAGATCGTCGCGCTCGCACAGAGCGGACGGCTGCAGGGGAAGATCGACGAGGACAAGATGAAAGAACTGCTTCAGGAGATGAAACCCGAATCGAAGAGCTTCGATATCCAGCGTCGGTAATGGAGTGCGGACTGCTGTTCAGCGCCGGCAAGGACTCCTCGCTTTCGGCGCTGCTGCTCGAGGAGTTCTACGACGTGACGCTCGTGACGGCGCATTTCGGGGTCACGGACGACTGGAAGCACGCCCGCGACGCGGCCGAGGCGCTCGGGTTTCCCTTCGTCGATATCGAGCTCGACGGGGCAGTCGCCGATGAGGCGGCCGAACGGATGTACGAGGACGGCTTCCCGAGGGCCGGCATCCAGCAGGCCCACGAGGCGGCGCTGGAGGTCGTGGCCGAAGAGTACGACGTGATCGCCGACGGAACGCGACGCGACGATCGGGTACCGACGATCTCCCGGGCCGTCGCGCAGAGCCTCGAGGACCGCCACGGCGTCGATTACGTCGCCCCGCTTTCGGGGTTCGGCCGAGGCGCGATCGATCGGCTCGTCGAGACGCATCTGACAGTCGAATCGGGGCCAAGCGAGACGGTCCAGAAGGGCGACTACGAGACCGAACTCCGCGAGCGGATCCGAACACGGTGGGGCGAAAAAGCGGTCGCGGAGATCTTCCCGGAGCACGAGCAGACCCGCGTCACCGGACGGGCCTAACGGGACACCGGGGGACGGCACACCTTTTTGTCTCGGCGTGGCCTATCGGCAGGCATGCAGTTCGTTATCGTCGGCTACGGCCGCGTCGGGGCTCGTACCGCTACCATCGTTTCGACGGAGGGTCACGACGTCACGATCGTCGATCACGACGCCGAGCGCGTCGGGTCCGCCCGGAGCGACGGCCACGACGTGGTCGAAGGGGAAGGCGAAGACGAAGGGGTGCTCAAGGAGGCCGGTATCGAGGGGGCCGACGCCATAGCGGCGTTGACGAGCGATCTGAACGCCAACTTCACCGCCTGTATGATCGGCAAGGGCCACGACTGTCGGACCGTTCTCCGGATCGACGAGGACTACCGCGAGGAGATCTACCACAAATACGCCGCCGACGTCGACGAGGTCGTCTATCCCGAACGGATGGGCGCCGCCGGGGCCAAAACGGCGCTGCTCGGCGGCGATCTGAACGTCCTCGGCGATCTGACCGAACATCTCACCGCGACGAGCCTCAAAGTGCCGGACGGTTCGCCCGTCATCGGGCGACGGGTGGTCGAACTCGATCTGCCCGCCGGCGCTCGGGTGTACGCCCACGGCCGAAGCCGGGAGCCGATGACGATCCCGATGCCGCGGACGGAACTGCGGGCGGGCGACCGACTCGCTCTCGTCGCCGAGCAAGCGTCGCTGGAAGACGTCAAGTCCGTCCTCCACGGGTGAGGTTCGGCCCCTCGACCGTCCCGTTTCGCACACCGACGGACGAATGCCGACATCAGCATCTTTTAGTGTTCATCATGGTCACAGTAGCGTATGTCAGCGGATCAGCCATCGCGTAGATCGTGTGGACGACCGTCCCCCGAACCGGCCGGCTCCGGGCCAAAGCGGCGACAGCTTTTGCGGTCGCTTGCGGGCGGGGCGGGCGTAGCCTCGATCGGCCTGTCGGGCTGTGTCCAGGACGCCGACGAAGCCGACGATCCGTCGGGCGACGACTCTTCGGATGACGACGAGTCGGCCGCGGAAGCTCTCGATACGGTCTCGGTGGGGGTTCTCGTCCCCGAAAGCGGTCCCTCGGGACCGCTCGGGCAGGCCCAGCGGCGGGGCGCCGAACTCGGCGTGCGGTTCGTCAACGAGAGCGACGAGTTCGAGTTCGAGATCGACCCGATCTACGAGGACACGCAGACGGATCCCCCGACGGGACGGAGCCGGGCCGAACGGGTCGTCGAAGAGGAGGGCGTCGATTACGTACTCGGCGGGCTCGAGAGTTCGGTTTCGCTTGCGATCTCGGATTACGTCAGCGGACGGGACGCGATCTACATGTCGGGGGCGGCCGCGATCGAGATCACCGGCGAGGAGTGCAACGAAAACACCTTCCGGTACGAGACGAACGCCGCCCAGCAGATGGCCGGGCTGACCGGCTTCGCCGCCCGCGAGTTGGGGACGAACTGGTGGCTACACAGCACCGACGAGGCCTACGGCGTCTCGGCGTTCGAACAGATCGAACGGCGGATCGAAACCCAGGGGCTGGACGTCGATATCGTCGGCGAGACGATGCCCGACTTCGGGACGGAGGATTACGGCTCACAGATCAGCCAGATCTCGAACTCGGAGGCGGACGTGCTCGTGGTTCCGGAGACGGGTGGCGATCTCATCAACTTCATCAATCAGGCTTCGAACGCGGGGCTGACCGACGAGGTCGCGGTCATCGGAACGGCGCTTTTCGCACAGGTGAGTCGACAGGCGCTCGGTCAGACGGCGGTCGGGACGTACTCCTCGACGCTGTACAGCCATCGGCTGGAGACCGGCGACAACGAACAGTTCGTCGAGGCGTACGCGGACGAGTTCGAGGGGAGACCGGGTAACTTCGCGCGGGTCGGATACGAGCTCGTTCGGACGACCGCCCGCGGCATTCAGGCGGCGGGGACCGACGACATCGAACAGTTCAAAGAGACGCTCCCGGGGCTGGAGATGGAGACCGTCCTCGGTGAGACGGCGTATCGGGCCTGCGATCACCAGGCCGTCAACCCGGTCTGGACCGGCGAGATCGTCGCCGACGGCGAGGGGACGGAGGTTGAACTGCTCGAGGAGGTCTCGGGCGAGGACGCGATCAGACCCTGCGAAGAGACCGGCTGTTCGCTGTAATCCCGGTCGAAACCCGACCGACTCTCCCATGTCAGGATCTCACGCCTTCCTCGCCGTCGACGCCGGTACGACGAACATCAAGACGGTCGCCTTCTCCGAGAGCGGTGCGGAACTGGCCAAGAGCACGCGGTCGATCGCGCCGCTCCGTCCGAAACCGGGACACGTCGAACAGCGGATGGAAACCGTCCGGGAGCGCGCTACCGCGACGATCGGCGACGTCCTCGGCTCGCTTTCCGATGACGTCGCGCCGGCCGGGGTCGGTATCACCGGCCAAGGCGACGGACTGTGGCCGATCACCGCCGAGGGCGAGCCGGCCGGGAACGCCATCCTCTGGTCCGACAGTCGGGCGGCCGGAGTTCTAGATGAGTGGGAGGCGGGCGGCGAGTTGGATGCCATCGTCGAACAGTGCGGCTCGGCACCGTATCCGGGGATGAGCCTCCCGCTTTTGACGTGGCTCGAGCGCGAGCGGCCCGCCGACTTCGATCGGATCGACACGATCCTCTCGTGTAAGGACTGGCTCGCGTTCGTTCTCACCGGCGAGCGGACGATAGATCACAGCGAAGCGACCGTCCCCTATCTCGACCGCTCGACGGGGGAATACGATCCGTCGGTGTTCGAAACCGTCGGACTCGCCGGTACCGAATCCGTCCTCCCGCGGCTGTCCGCCCCGACCGAGATCGTCGGGACCGTCACGCCGTCGGCCGCCGAAGCGACCGATCTCCCGGAGGGGTTGCCCGTCGTCTCCGGACCGTTCGACGTTCCGGCGTCGGCGTTCGGCGGCGGCGCGGTCACGCCGGGGACGGGGGCGGTGACGCTCGACACCTCCCTCACGCATCAGGTCGTCGTCGACGGACCGAAAGCGGAGGCGTCGGGGATCCAAATGGCGCTCGGAACCGACGGGCTGTGGACCTACGCGATCGGATCGAACGCCGGGACCCCCAGCCTCGAGTGGGCCGTCGAGACGATCGCCGACGTCGGTTCCATCTCCGATCTGGAGGGGATCGCAAGCGAGGCCCCGATCGGGAGCGACGGCGTCGTCTATCACCCGTATCTCAGCACGTCCGGCGAGCGGGGGCCGTTCGTCGACCCGACGGCCAGAGCGCAGTTCCTCGGGCTCACGCCCGAACACGACACGGAACATCTGGTGCGCGCGATCTACGAGGGGCTCACGTTCGCCGTCCGGGACTGTCTCTCCCATTTACCAGCCGACGTAACGCCGGTCGTGGCCAGCGGCGGCGGGACGCGCTCGGAGCTGTGGGGTCAGCTCCACGCGGACCTGGTCGATCGCCCGGTCGGCGTCCCCGCCCGGTCGGAGGGCGGTGCGAAAGGGGCGGCGATGGTGCGCCGG
>CAZWZX010000121.1:0-8014 GCA_964638655.1 uncultured Natronomonas sp. | reverse complement strand
TCAGGTGATGCGACACATCAACCACGGCTCGAAGTGGGCCTCCCACGAACTCGCCGAGGAACGCGGCGTCTTCGAGGAGTTCGAAAAGAGCAAGTACGCGAACCCGACCGACTACCGCGAGTGGTTCGAAAAGCAGACCGGGCTGGACGCCGACGAGTGGACCGACGGCTTCGCGATGCGGAACCACAACACGACGACGATCGCCCCGACCGGAACGACCTCGATGGTGGGCAACACCACCGGCGGCTGTGAGCCGATCTACAACGTCGCCTACTACAAGAACGTCTCCGACGACGTCCAGGGCGACGAGATGCTCGTCGAGTTCGACGATTACTTCCTCCGGGTGTTGGAGGAAAACGACCTCGACGTCGAGGCGGTCAAAAAGGAGGCCCAAGACCAGATGGCACGAAACGAGTTCGACGGTATCGACGGGCTCTCGACGATGCCCGACGCCATCGGCGAACTGTTCGTGACGACCGGGGCCCTCTCGGCGAAAGAGCACGCCGGCGTGCAGGTCGCCTGTCAGGAGGGTGTGGATTCGGCGATCTCGAAGACGGTCAACGCGCCGAACGACTCGACGCTCGAGGACGCAAAGGAGGTCTTCGAGTACATCTACGATCACGGTGGCAAGGGCGTCACCTACTATCGCGACGGCACCCGATCGAAACAGGTGCTCACGACGCGGGCGCAGAACGCCGAGTTCGCGGACATGGACGAGTCCGAAGCCGCGGCGGCGATAACCGAGAACATCGAAGAGATCTTCGGCGGCCTCGAGGGGTTCCTCGACAACGAGGAGGTCCGCGCGGCGCTCGAAGCCGACCTCGACGAGTTGTTCGACTCGACCCCGTCGCTTGGCAAGAAACAGCCCAGGCCGGACGTGCTCCACGGCGTAACCCAGCGGATCGACACCGGTTACGGGAAGCTCTACGTCAATATCAACGAGAACCCCGAAAACGGCAGGCCGTTCGAACTCTTCGCGAACATCGGCAACTCCGGCGGTTTCACCGCCTCTTTCACCGAAGCGCTCGCAAAGACCATCTCGACGGCGCTCCGGTCCGGCGTCGACCCCGAGGAGATCGCCGACGAGCTACAGGGGATCCGATCGCCGAAAGTCGCCTGGGACAAGGGCGAGCAGATCAACTCGATCCCGGACGCGATCGGAACGGCGATGCGCAGATACCTCGACGGCGAGGTCGATAAGGCCTACCCACAACAGCAGAACCTCACCGAAATCGCGGACGAAGGCCCCGACGGATCCGGGACTGAGACCGCCCGTGAGGCGCCACCGGAGACGGACGGCGGCGCGGTCGCCGACACCGGTTCGGCCGCCTCGCCGAACGACGACACCCAGTCGCTCATCGACTCCGGCGAATCCCCCGAATGCCCCGAATGCGGCAGCATGACGCTGTACTACTCCGAGGGCTGTAAGACGTGTGAGAGCTGTGGTTGGTCCGAGTGTTGAGATAGGATAGCCGCACTCGCAGTCTTTTTCTTCCGGCCGCTGTGAGATTCAGTATGGATGTCGACGCTGCGGGCAGGCCGTGCCCGATGTGTGAAACGCCCATGTACAAGCGTCATTGCAAGTACGTCTGTCCGCAACACGGCGTCGTCGTCGACTGCAGCGATCCGTTCACGTTTTGAACCCCGAGTCGTTCGAGAGTCGCCTGTATGCCGGCCGGGAGACCGCCAAAAGCGCCGCAAGTGCGAGAGCGGTCACCAAAAACAGCGGACTCGCCGAGACGCCCGTCGTCGTCAGCTGCCCCATCGATGCCCCGACGAGGGTTGCTGTCAGGACCCACGGTGCTTCCCCGATCGCGGTGCCGAGGGCGTACGGCCGAAGCGGCACGCCGGCGAGGCCGGCGGCATAGGAGACGGGATCGGTCGGCAGCGGCGCGAGTCGGACGGCGATTATCCCTCTGAGATCCCCTGTGGTCCGACGGATCGACGCCCCGGCGTCACCGACACGGGCGAGAAACCCGACATCGTGGCCGATATGCCGTGCGAGCAGATACGCCGGGAGCGTCGTCGCGACCGCACCGACGAGAGCGATCGGGAGCGCAGCGGGACCGAACAGATACCCGAGCAGGATCGAAAGCGCACTGATCGGCCATGCGAGAAGCGGCCGGACGAGGTACAGTCCGGCCAGTGCAGCCGAAAGAGCGACCGGGCGCGCCGTGAGTGTCCCGACGGATTCGAAGACCGCTTTCGGGGAGCTCAGATACGCTGCCGTCACCGCAATCGAGGCGACGATCGCGATGCCGGCGAGCTGGCGGGCGGTCGCACGGTGCACGGGCGAACGAACTGTCCGGGGAGGCAAACCTTTTGTGGTGCCCGCTCTCCGTCCCTAAACGTTCTTATCACACGGTGCCGTACCGACCGGTGTGGGCCGCGAGGACGATCCGGTCGAACTCGGCGTGCAGTTGTTGGCCAGACTCGAGCACGCGGAGCTTTCGCTCCCGGCGGTCATCGACCGGATCGAGACGATCAGCACGCATCCGGAGACCACGCGGGCGATCCTCGAAGAGGCCGAAAGGCGCGGCCACATCACCCGTGACGGCGATACGGTCCGTCCGACCGACGGGCGGTTCCTCAGCTTCGAGAGCGGGGTCGTCTCGCGTGAGGGCTCCTTCGAGTGCCGCCGCTGTGGGGCGTCGATCTCGACCGGCTACTTCATGAAGCTCGAAGCCGGCGAGCACGGTCCCTTCGGATCTTCGTGTATCCGGAAGGTGACCGGGCGGGAGTGAACGGACTCACCGCCCGCGTCGGAGTTCATCGACGAGCTGGTCGATCAACTCCCTTTGGGACTCGATCAGTTCGGTCTGCTTTTCGATCTGTCTTGAGAGCGAGTTCACCTGCTCCGTGAGTTCGCCTATCTCCGGGGCAGTCGGAGCGTTCGCGGGCGACCCTCCCTCCGGATCGGGGTTTTCGACCTTTGGGACCTCACTCCCTTCGGATCCGACGCTCGCGCTCTTTGCGACCGAGCCGTCCGCATCGGCTGTAGGTTCTCGATCCATCGAGACGAAACCGTTCGGTTCCGTGTCCCCGTTCGCCCCGTCCGAGGCCGCCTTCCCACGTTCGCCGTCACCCGATTCCGGTTCGGCTACGGCCAGTCGCGAGCGAAGCTCCTCGAGCGAAGCGACGTCGTGAAACCCGAACACGCTCTCTTGAATCGCCCGGCGCACGCTGCCGGCGTGCTCGTTCGGAACCTTCACCCGACGTCGTCTGTCCGCGGTCTCGAGGACGACCTGCGTCGCGACGCTTCCCTTCTCGAAATCGAGCCCCGTCAGCTCGGCGTAATCGACGGTTTCGAAATCCTCGTCCCAGACGGCACTTCCCACGTGTTCGAAGAGACGCTCGTTCGTGACGACGAGCGTGAGCTCGCTGAACCGAAACAGCGCGATGAGCGTCTCTTCGTCCTCGATGACCCCCGTCGTTCGGAGAACTCCCTCGACGACCGCTTCGACGATCGTGTCGGCGATCTTCTCGGGAACCGTGAAGCCTCTCTCACCGTCTATCGTCGCGAGGCGGATCTCGCTCTTTCGCCGTTTCGTCCGCACGGACAGCCGCTCGGCGTCGTGATCGAAAGTCTCGACCGACTCGTCGCTCAACAGCCCGTCTGACCGGTAGACGTGGGTCGTCTCGGGCGTCACGGTGACGGCGTCCCCTCCGCCGATGGTGACGGTCTCGATGACCGCCCTATCGCCGACGGATTCCGAGAGCAGCTCCGGGAGTGCGTTCATATCTGCCATGTACCCGCAAGACAGCATAAAAATGGGGGGTCGTGCGGGACACTGACGGCCCGAACCCACCGACGGAGATAGGAAAGTTGAAGGGCGAGAGCGGGCTACCGGAAAGTGAGCCCGGGTGGCTTAGCTGGACATAGCGCCGCACTCATAGGGTACGAGGCGGTAGCCGTCATGTCCTGAGACGCTGCCTGCGTCTCGTTCCTGGGACATGCGGAGATCGAGGGTTCGGAGCCCTCCCCGGGCATACTTAAATGGGTTCATACCCCTTCTACCCTGTCTTCGATAGTACGTTACGTTAGGTCCGAGTATAGGCGTCGCTCTCTCAATACACGGGCTGTTATCGGTCGTACCGATCGACGCCTTCCGTGAACCTGAGCCGCTGCTGTGCGAACGAGTTACTGTATACAAAGGATATTAGGGCCGCCGGTTCAAGTATGTGTATGAGTGTCGGATCAAACCTCTCGATGCGACTCGCCGATTTCGGCTCACGTTCGATCGTCACACACGCGCTTATGGGGATCGGATTCGTCGGTGCGGTCGTTTCGGGACTGTTCGTCGACGGGGAGATCGGAGTGATTTCCATGGTCGCGTTCATCAACTTCACCGCCGGGCTGTGGATCTGTCAGTCGATCCATTCGCTCGGTAACGCCGCGACCGACGACGAATACAACGGCGTGCTCTCGGAGGTACTCGGCCGTGTCTAACGAACCGGGTATCGACATCGGCCGGCTCGGGCGGACGTTAGTGTTGATCGGCTTCGTAACTGCGGTGTTCTTGACGCTTACCGCCAACCGGCTCGGTGACGAACTCTTCCGTATCGGCGCGTTCGCCATCGGAACCGTCGCCGTTATCACCGCTATCATTGGCTTTTTGATCGCCGCCGGGAGCGCCTTCGACGATCGACAGTCCATCTGAGCTGCCGCGTCCCGAGGCGACGACCCGTGACCGGCCCTCACGGCGATTCACTGGCTCGGTTCCTGCCGCCTTTTCGATCGTTAGCCGCCAAGATTTATACGGCCGAGCCCGTAGCCACCGCCAGTGCTACTCGTCACGTTCGCTATCGCCGGGATCAGCCTCCTTTTGCATCTCGCGGCGGCGAGATACGTTTATATTGATTCCGAACGGTATGAGATGAACCGACAGAAATGGACCGGCATTTCGCTTTTGATCCCTTTTTTCGGCTTCTTCGCATATCTCTTCGAACGAGACTACCGGACTCGCGAGCCGGACGACCGCTTCGTCACGACTGCGGGGTTCGAGATTCACGAATCCCGCGCCGACGACATCCGACCCGATCCGGGTGGAACCGATGACGACCGACGATCAACCGACGACGGCGGGGCTTCCCCGAAAAGCACGTAGCGTTCGGCAGTGACGCCGCGGCGATGGACCGTTTTCGATCGGGCTATACCGCTCCGTCGGGAACCGCCCTCGATCAGTCCAACAGTAGCGACCGAACCGACTTCGGCTCGTTGACGATCTCCGACAGTTCGGTGATCGCTCCATCGATCGCGTCGGCGAGCGCGCTGACACCGCCGAACCGCTCGACCTCCTCGGGAGGAAGGAACTTCAACAGGAGATCCGGCGTTCCGGAGGGGATCCCGACGAAATGAACCGTGATGATCCCGCGATCGCGGAGCAGGAGCATCGAAAGCGCGCCGGTCGCCTCGATGGGTACCAGTGATGTTTCGGTGATTCCGGCGCGATCCATCGCAGTCCGGAGGATCTCCTCGCCGGTCAGCTTGACGATTGAGTCCGTCCGTTCGATGTCCACCTCGTCGCGAGCCTCGAGTTCGGCGCCGAGTTCCACAGTCGCCCCGTGAAGCTCCCGGACGCGTTTCGGATCGTACCGCTCGAGCGAACGGACGGCCGCGACCATCGAAGTCGGCCGGGCCTCGAGGCCAAGCTTCCACGCCTGCGAGCGAATTCGTGGGACGAGATCGCTCCGACCGCCCATGACGCCGAAACGGGGACCGTAAACGCCGTACTTGTCGAGGCCGGTCGAAACGACGTCGACACCGAGTTCGAGGCTCCGGGGGCGATCGAAAAGTGCGGGGGCGACGCGTGCACCGCCAGCGTCGTCCATGTAGACGGGGAGGTCGTGATCGTGTGCCGTCTCGACGACCGACCGGACAGTTTCGGCATCGAGGATCTCGTAAGTGACGTCCATCCGGGAAAGTGCGACCAACTCGACCGACCCGGCCGATTCGAACGCCGCGAGGAACTCGTCATAATCGGTCGTATCCACGAACTCCGCGTCGGCGACGTCGGCCGCTCGGACGACGCTTGCGTGGCTGTGGTTCGGAGCGATCTCGACGACGGTCCCACCGGGATCGACGAGCGTTAGAAACGAACTCGTCGTCGCCGCGGTCGTCCGGTTGGCCAAGAACGCGTCGTGTGTCCCGTCTTCGCCGCCGAAATGCTCCAGCGCAAGCTCGGTGAACCGCTCCTCATAGAGCGCGGGGGCTGTCTCATCGTCGAGCGCTTCGATATCGCCAGCCTCGACCGGGAACCCGCGTTCGAGCCCGGAGAAGTTATATATCGCCGCAGGCCCCTCCGATTCCCAACGGTCGCGGATGATTCGCCTCGCTGCCAGTGCTTCGTCGTACTGATCCCGTCCAGTTTCCAGAATCCGTCCGGTCGCACAGATTGATCCGCACCGTCGCCCCGACCGACAACGAATCCGCCGAGGCGCCCGCCCGAATCGATCTCTCGCCGAAGCCGATACGCTGATGCCGCCTGCGATCGCTCTCTCGAACGTGGGATCGGACGACTTTGCCGACGTACGTGTGCTCGCGGTGACGGTCGGAGACGTCGTCGCGGCACTGGAGGCGAACGAACGCCGCGACGCCGGCGCAGTGTTGCGTGTGACGCCGCCGTTCAGCGGCCGGATGCGGGCCAGACTGCACCTCGACGGTGCCGAGAGTCGATACGACGACCCGTCCCCGATACACGTCCCCCCGGATCAGTTCCTCGAGACGGTACCGCCGTTCCCGGATCCCGACGAAACAGAGGACGAGCTCCGGGCGGATCCGGATGTCGCCTACTCGCCGGAGCGCCACCGGGCGTATCACGAATCGACCGTCGAAGAGTGGCGAGAGCGGGTTCGAGAGGCCCTCGCGGATCGAGCGACGATCCAAACCCCGTCGGGTCCACACGCCGTCCGTATCGCGCCACTCGGCTGACTCGATCGACGCAGTGTCCCGATACGGTCACAATCGGATTAAACGCCGGAATAAAACGTTTCGACCGATCTGAGGCCGCGATAAATCGTCCGATTCCGCGGACCGAAGAAATAAAACGTGGTGAAACCGGCCGAACCCTCTGATAGTTATATGTGGATACTGCCCGTAAAGTTGCACAACATGACACCCTCCACACCGACGAACGAACGGGGCGTCTCGATCGCCGGCTCGCTTCCCGCATCCATCAGAGCTGGCGCTTTCTGGTCGGCCGTACTGCTGCCGTTCTGTGCGCTCGCGTTGCTCGCGAGCGGCCTCTCGAGCACCGTCGAATATCTGCTTCTCGTTTCGCTGGTCGCCGTGAACGTCGTGGCGCTGATCGTCGGTCACGGCTACGCGGACGAGTGAGTACCGGACGCGGTTTCGCTCACCTCTTCGACCAGCCGAACCGTTGCCGCATTTCGCTCCGTACCGCCCGTCGCTTGATCAGTACGAACCCGATTAGGATGATCACGAACCCGCCGAGAGTCGGTAGGTCGATGCGTTCGCCGAGGAAAACGAACCCGGCGAGCGCCGCGAACACCGGCGCGACGTAGGAGACGAGATTGATCTCGATCGCTCCGAGCCGTTCGAGCAGGTCGAAATAGATCAGAAAGCCGAACGCGCTGGAGACGACGGCGAGATAGAGGAGTGCGGCGCTTTCGGCGACCGGCGGCGTTCCGGAGACGGACTCGCCGAGGCCGACGCTGAGACCGTGCATGAGTATCGCGCCGCCGATCATCGACCACGCCTCGAGCGTCTCGATCGGCAGACCCGTATCGAACCGCCTCGTCAGGACGCTTCCGAGCGCGAAACACAGCGCGGCGGCGAAGACGAACGCCTCGAACCGCGATCCGACGAGGTTGGCCGGTTGGGGACGTGCGAGGACCACGACCCCAACGAGGCCGAGCGTCATCCCGACGACGCCGACGAGCGTGAGACGCTCGCTGGGCAAGAACAGGCGCGCGAAGGCGGTCGTCAGTACCGGCGAAAGCGAGACGATGACGGCGGCGGCGGCGCTCGTCGTTCCGCGCTGTCCGACGAACA
>CAZWZX010000120.1:6182-8129 GCA_964638655.1 uncultured Natronomonas sp. | reverse complement strand
TAGCGAACCGATCGGATTACGGCGGGGGGTCTCAGAGTGTTCCGATCGCATCGAGGTACGCGAGCCCGAACGTGATCGCGTTGTACAGCCCGTGGGCGAGCATCGGCACGAAGAGGTTTCCCGTGTACTCGTACACCGCGCCGAGTATCGCCCCGAGCGGGAGGAGGATGACGAAGACGGTGACGAGCGTCCCGGCGACGTTGCCGGGATCGAAGTACGCGAGGATGTGAACGACCGCGAAGACGACGGCGGCGATGCCGACGGCCGAACCGGTATCGAAGACGTCGGCGAGCCGCGTCTGGATGACGCCCCGATAGAGGAACTCCTCCGCCGGGCCGACGACGAGAAGCGACAGTGGAATGAAAAGCAGCGCCATCGAGGGATCGGCGGCGATGCTGTCGGCGATACCGTGGTCGGCGAACGGGAGTCCGATCCGGTCGATCACGACCGGCAACGCGAGCGCGAGGGCGATCAACGCCACCACCGTCCCGATCGTCAACAGGAGGTCCCGTGGGGAGGGCACGTTGAGTCGAACGTACGAAAGCGGGAGTTCGTGTCGGATCAGATACAGCGCGCCGACGGCGGCGACGCCGAGATAGGTGCCGAGCGAGAAGACGAGCTGACCCGGAAGCGATTCGGCCGACAGCGAAAGCGGCGTTCCGACGAGCGTGAACGCGATCAGTCCGACGAGAAAGCCGACTAGGAGGCCGACAGTCCCCAGTACCGCCATCGCGGCAACGACCACGACCGGCGAACTCGAGGCGCGGTCAGACAATTCGATCATTGGACACTGTTCGACCGAGTTCCGATTAAGCCTGTCCGTCCGGGTTTCGTCTGCCGTTCGTCTGACATAAATTTATGAGAACTAGTGGCATAGTCCCGGCATGCCCCGGTACTGCCTCGAGTGTGACGAGCGGATGGCCGGACGGATCGAGCGTCTGGCGACCCGCTACGGGCTGACCGAGGAGGAGGTCCTCGAACAGCTCGTCGAGGCAGGGTTCGAGGAGATCGACGACCGGGCGATCCGCTAGGGCGGGACTTCGGGGACAGTTACGGGCGTTTTCGCTCGAGGTCGCTCCCGCATATCTCACAGCGTTCGCGATTCTCATCGAAGACGCGACCGCAGCCCTGACACTGGAACTGCCACTCGCGACGTTCGTCGATCCCCTCCTGTGCGATGACTTCGACCGTGATATCGAGCTTTTCCGCGACGTTCTGCATGGCGTAATCGTCGGTGACGAGCGTCGCATCGAGCTCGAAGGCCGTCGCAAGCAGTCGGACGTCGGTCCGCGAGAGCGTCTCCGCGTCGCCGGTCTCGCGGGCGGCACGCTGGACGCGCTCGACGGTTCCGGGGTCAGGGATGTGGATCCGCATCCCCGACCCCTCCAAGGCGTCGAACCGATAGCCGGCCTCGTCTTCGAGTTCCTCGCGGACCAGCGGGATCGTCGCGATCGAGTCACTCGTCGTGTACTCGTTGATGAACGCCGATGAATCGAGAACCTGCATCGAACTCAGCGGTCGACGACGATCGTATCCTTGACCGCCTGGACACGGCTGACCGGGACGCGGTAGTTGCCCTGCTCGTCGCGGTCGAACTCGAGGTCGCCCGCGCGCTGGCCAGGATCCAAGAGGAGATGCTGTAGGGATCCGGTTTTGATGTCCATCGTGATGTTGTAGAGTGTTCCGAGGTTGGCTCCGTCGGCTCCCATGACTTCCTTCTCCGAGAGGTTCTCGGCGAGTATGTCTGGCATACCTCCCGGTTGACGTTTATCCGGTATGAACGTTCGGGTCACCGACGAGCTGACCGTCGGATTCGCCGAGAGGGGGCGTGCGTCCGCTCGGCCGCAAGGCCCACACATCGAACGGAGATATCGATCGGTTGATCGGAGGCCCGGAGATATCGATCGGTTGATCGGAGGCCCGGAGATATCGATCGGTTGATCGGAG
>CAZWZX010000120.1:0-6082 GCA_964638655.1 uncultured Natronomonas sp. | reverse complement strand
AGATATCGATCGGTTGATCGGAGGCCCGGAGATATCGATCGGTTGATCGGAGGCCAAACGAGATTGAAACGGTTATATGACCGCGGCGGCCACTTACACGCAAGAGGCTTTTCTATGTCCGAATCCGACACCACCGACGCCGGGGACAAAGCGAAGTTGCGGACGCCGATCGTCGCCGTTCTCGGTCACGTCGATCACGGGAAGACGAGCCTGCTGGACGAGGTCCGCGGCTCGGCGGTAACGGCCGGCGAGGCCGGCGCGATCACCCAGCACATCGGGGCGACGGCGGTCCCGCTCGATACGATCTCCGACATCGCCGGCGCGCTCGTCGATCCGACCGACTTCGATCTGCCGGGACTTTTGTTCATCGACACGCCCGGCCATCACTCGTTTTCTACGCTCCGCTCCCGGGGCGGGGCGCTCGCCGACATCGCCATCCTCGTCGTCGACGTCAACGACGGCTTTCAGCCACAGACCTACGAGGCGCTGGACATCCTCAAACGGACCCAGACGCCCTTCATCGTCGCCGCGAACAAGATCGACACCGTCCCCGGCTGGAACCCGAACCCGAACAGTCCGGTTCAGGAGACGCTCGAAAAGCAGAGCGATCGGGCCGAATCCCGTCTCAACGAGCAGCTCTACGAGATCATCGGCCAGCTCTCCGAGCAGGGCTTTTCGGCCGACATGTACTGGCGCGTCCAGAACTTCCGGGAGAACATCGGCGTCGTCCCCGTCTCCGCCGAAACCGGTGAGGGGATCCCGGACCTTCTGACCGTGCTTATGGGGCTCTCACAGCGGTATCTCAAAGCCGAAATGTCGATCGACGTCGACGGCCCCGGCGTCGGGACGGTCCTGGAGGTCAAAGACGAGCGTGGCTTCGGGACGACGCTCGATATCGTCCTCTACGACGGGACGATCCGGGCCGACGATACGATCGTCGTCGGCGGGAAGAACCAGCCGATCATCACCGACGTCCGGGCGCTGTTGCAACCACGTCCGCTCGCGGAGATCCGAACCGAAAAGCAGTTCGAACAGGTCGATTCGGTGCGGGCGGCGGCGGGCGTCAAGATCGCCGCGCCGGATCTCGACGACGCGATGGCGGGCGCGCCGGTCCGCGTCGTCCGCGATCGGAACGTCGAGGAGATCGTCGCCGAGGTTCGGGCCGAACTCGCCGACATCGAGGTCGTCACCGAAGAGCAGGGGATCGTCGTCAAGGCGGACACCCTCGGCTCGCTCGAGGCCATCGCCAGCACGCTCGAGGAGGCCGAAATTCCGATCGTCCGCGCGGAGGTCGGCGACGTCGCCCCCCGCGACGTCGCCGTCGCCTCGACCGCCTACGAGCCGACGCACGCGGCGATCCTCGCGTTCAACGTCGACGTTCTCGACGACGCCGACCGCGAGATCGAGGAAAGCGACGTCGACCTCTTCGCCGACGACGTCATCTATCAGCTCGTCGAGGAGTACGAGGATCACGTCGCGGCCATCGAGGACGCCCAACAGGAGCAGATCCTCGACAAGATCCAGCGGCCGTGTCGGTTCCGGATCTTGGAGGATCACACGTTCAGGCAGTCCAACCCCGCCGTCGTCGGTGTCGAGGTGCTCTCGGGGACGCTGAAGCGGAACTCGCGGGTCGTGAAGTGGAACGGCAACGAGCCCGAACGCGTCGGCGAGCTGAAATCGATACAGGACGCGGGCGAGGACATCGATTCGGCCCGGGCCGGCGAGTCCGTCGCCGCCTCGATCGACGGCCCGACCGTCGGCCGCCAGATCGACGAGGGAGACGAGCTGTGGACGGAGATCCCCGAGAAACACGCCAAGATCTTAGAGCAGGAGCTCGCCGACGAGATCCCGGCCGACGAACTCGAGGCGCTCCGGATGTACCTCGACAGCCACCGGAAGCGGGATCCGTTCTGGGGCAAGTAAGAGCGAGGGGTATTTTCGACCCGACTATCGGGTGTTGCCTGTCAGTTCCGGTCGTTCGCAGGGATCGACTCCGGCTTTGCGTACGGGGCGTGAGACACCAGATACTCGTTTCCGGCGTCTTCGATGGAGTCGACGGTGTATAACTGAAGCTTTTTTTCCTGTTTCGTCGTGACTGGGAAGCCGTACACGTCCGACTCGTATTTGAACCCCCTCCCGTCCGCCAGCCGCTTTTCGACGAACTCCTCGTGTCGCTCGATTCGCTGTGAGACGGTTTCTCGAGACAGGCGTTCGATCTCCGCCGTCTTCGATCCGAACAGGTCGATGAACTCCTCTCGAAGCTCGAACCCGACAGAGTTCCGACCGGAGACCATCGCCGCCAGGGAGGTGGTGCCAGTCCCCCAAAAGGGGTCGAGAACCGTATCCCCGTACACGCTGTACATACTGATGAGTCGGTACGGGATCTCGAACGGGTACGCCGCGGAGCGTTCTCGCAACTCGCCGTTGTCCAGGGGCTGGAACGTCCCTTTAATATCCGTCCAGACGTCGGAGAACCACTCGTTTCGCTCCTCCCAGAAATACGCCGATTCGTATCGTTTCTCGGAACCGGACGCGAATTCGCGACTCTCCGTCCCGTTTCTGAATACGAGGAGATATTCGTGTTCCAGCGTCGCGTACGCGTTCGGCGGGAGCATTCCCGAACCCATGAACTTCGCCGCCGAGTTAGCGGGTTTACGCCAGAGTATATCCGGAAGCGGCTCGAAGTTCAACCCCTCGAGATAATCCGTTATCCGGGCGTGGTTCGGATAGACCCGGAAACTGTCGTCCACTTTCCTCGTTGCGTCTCCGACGTTGATACAGGCGATCCCACCGTCCACGAGGACTCGTTTTATTTCGTCCCAGACGTGCTCCAGTTCGGCGTTCATGAGATCGAACGCTTCCTGACCGTCACCGGAGTCCAGAGCGGCTCCGACGTCAGGGTTCAACTCCGTGAACAGCTCGTCCCACATCTCGATCATCGGGTAGGGCGGCGACGTGACGACGAGCTCTATCTCGTCGTCCCCGAGCTGAGACATATCCCGCGAGTCGCCGACGAAGATCCGGTGAGACGTTTCCATACAGTCCACCAGTGGGTGTGAGAGTTTAGTTGGTTCGCTGCCGGGAGCGTCTGACGACGAGCGTTTATGTACCGAGCTCCCCACTGTGATCGGTATGTTCGATGGAACCGTCGACGTCGATCGGATGCAACGCCGGATCACGGAGCTCGGGACGATCGGGGAGACCGACGACGGTGGCGTCACGTGTCCGGCCTACAGCGAGCGGGAAAACGAGGCGTTCGAGTATCTCCTGGGGGAGATCCCCGAGACGTACGACGTTCGAACCGACCGGATGGGAAACGCGTTCGCGACACCGGACCCCGACGCCGAGCGCTCGTTATATATGGGGAGTCACCTGGATACGGTCAGAAACGGCGGCCGGTACGACGGCCGGTTGGGGGTTGTGGCGGCGCTGGAAGCCATGCAGGCGATCGAAGAATCCGACGAAGAGCCGGCGATCACACCCACGCTTGCAGTGTTTCGGGCCGAAGAGACGGCCCGTTTCAACGTGGGACTGATCGGCAGTCGGGGGGCGCTCGGATTGCTCGAACAGCCACACCTCGAGGCGACCGACGCGGACGGCGTCTCGCTGGCGGAAGCGATGGGAACGCTCGGGTTCCAGCCGCCGGAACTCGGGACGCCGACGATCGTGACGGATCGGGTGGCCGGGTTCGTCGAACTCCACATCGAACAGGGGCCGATCCTCGATACGGCCGATGTTCCGGTCGGGATCGTCACCGAAATCAGGGGTATCCTCCGCGACCGAGTGACTGTGAGGGGTCTTCCCAACCATTCGGGAGCCACGCCGATGAAACAGCGCCGGGACGCGGTCGCCGGCGCGGCCGATATGGTCGACGCGGTCGAGACGATCGGCACGGACGCCAGCGAAGCGGGGGACGTCGTGGCGACGGTCGGATACATCGACGTCCCCGACGCCTCGGCGAACAAAATAAGCGGCGAGGCCACGTTCCCGATCGACGTCCGGAGCGTCGACGCGGCCTACCGGACCGAAGTCGACGAACGGATCCGAGAGCGACTGCGATCGATCGCCGATCGGCGGGAGCTCGATCTCGAGATCGGAGTGATGGAGCGGATCGATCCGGTCGTCCTCGACGGTGATCTCGTGGAGGAGTTGGCCGCCGCGGCGGAGGCGACCGAAACGGAGCACCGACGAATGGCAAGCGGCGGCGGCCACGACGCGATGAACTTCGTGGAGATCGGCAAGCCGGCAGGGATGGTTTTCACCGCCTGTGACCGCGGTTTGAGTCACAACCCCGAGGAGTTCGTCGAACCGGAGGCGATGGAAGCCGGCGCGAGAACGCTCGCGGGAACGTTGCTCGGGTATCGATCCGAGTGAGAGAGGTAGGTGAATCGAGACTGGAAAACTCCGCCGATGAGTAATGACATTTAATTGCCTTCGGGCCGGATGATGGTCCGTGTCCGGATCACGGACGCCGTCCCCGACGCGGTACGACGGCCTGTTGGCCGCGATGCCGGCCTCGATCGCCGGCGGAGCAGCCGCAGGCTGGTGGTCGGCGCTGTCGACAGTCGCGGGGATCGGCGTCGGGGGCGGTGTGGCGGCACTTTTCGTCGCAACCTCGCTGTTTCTGATGCCGCCGGAATAGTGCATATACCCGAGGAACTCACCGGGGGCGAGCGCCCGTTCCCCGTTCGACGCCTCCGAGATCGAACTGCCCACCCGAGACCGAAACGCCGGCGTAGGGATCCGATTCGAGCAGCAGCGAGCCGTCGAGGTCGGCGTAATCGAGCAACGGCAACAGGTGAGCCGCCCCCGAGATCGAGACGTTCGTCTCGATCATACAGCCACACATCACGTCGAGCCCGTTGGCCCGGGCGGCGTCGATCAACTCGATCGCCGGCGTCAGCCCGCCGGTCTTCATCAGTTTCAGGTTCGCGATATCGCAGCGATCGGCGATCGCCGGGACGTCCTCGGGGACGCGGCAGGACTCGTCGGCGGCGATCGGGAGCGGCGATCGCTCGTAGACGTACCGGAGCGCCTCGGGGTGTTCGGCCGCGACGGGCTGTTCGACGAACTCGACGTCGTACGGTTCCAGCGCCCGACACATCCCGACTGCTTCCTTCGCCGTCCACGCCTCGTTGGCGTCGACCCTGATCGTCGCCTGAGGAACGGCCTCCCGGACCGCTTCGACGATCTCGAGATCGCGGTCGGTGCCGAGTTTGAGTTTCAACACCGGGTAGCCGTCCTCGACCGCCCCGCGGGCCCGATCGGCCATCGTCGCCGTGTCGTCGATCCCGATCGTAAAGGAGGTCGGCGGACAGCCCTCCGGATCTCCGGTGCAGCCGAACAGCCGATAGACCGGCTCGTCGAGCAGCTTCCCGGCGAGATCCCACAGCGCGATGTCGACGGCGGCCCTGGCGGCGGGGTTCTGGCGGGCAACGGCGGCCATCCGGTCGTTGATGACCTGTCTGGCGTGGGGGTCGCCGACCGCTTCGACGGCTTCGAGCAGTTCCGGAAGGAGCGCTTCGACGGTCCGGGGCGTCTCGCCGTAATGTCTGGCGGGGGCCGCCGCGCCGTATCCGGTTTTCCCCCCGTGTTCGATCTCGACGACGACGTTTTCGGTCTCCGTCTTCGTTCCGCGGGCGATCTCGAAGGGAACGTCCAAAGCGAGCGAAACGGTGTCGAAACGTGTTCTCATAGTTCGTCCACCAGCCGATCGGCGCCGTTCCGGACCGGATCGACGGCCGGCACGTCGATGGCCGACTCGAACGATTCGATCGCCTCGGCGGCCGCATCGCTACCGAGCCCGTGCGTGTTCAACGCTCCGCCCAGAAGTTCCGTCGGCGCGACCGGTTCGGCGAGATCGGCGTACAGCTCCGTGATCCGTGCCGGCTCCGTGATCGGGAACGACTCGTACCCGTGGATCCGCTCGCGGCCCGCCTCGTGACAGAGCACGAGGCGATCCGGCTGGGCGCCGTGGAGGATGCCGCAGGTGACGGCCGAGTAGGCGGGATGGACGATCGACCCCTGTCCCTCGACGAAGAGGTAGTCGTGGTCGTCGGCCCGCTCCCGCACCAGCCGCTCC
>CAZWZX010000119.1:0-8141 GCA_964638655.1 uncultured Natronomonas sp. | reverse complement strand
CTCCCCACGGATTTAGCCGATTGGCTATGTTCGTTGCTGCGTTCAGATCCGCTTGATACTCAGACATCCAGCACGCCTCGTTCGTACACCGGAATGTGCCCTGATGCGGCCTGTATCCCACGTGTTGACAGCCGTGGCACGTTTTCGACGTGTGGTGCGGATGCACGTATTCCACAGGAATCCCGTGTTCCGCCGCCTTGTCTTCGATGCGTGACTGTAAGCGGGAGAACAGCCACTTGCCGAGGCGTCGATTCCAGTACTTCCCAATATCTTCGTCCGTAATTCCGTCGAGGTGTTCGAGGACGATGACCGGGTTCTCGAACTGGGAGGCGTATTCGACGGCCCGTGCAGAAGCCTTCTCGATTTCGTCTTCGATGGCGTCTTGCCACCGGCCCCACACGAGGTCGTCCAAGAGGTTTGACGCATATCGTGGTTTCAACCGATCTTCAGCACTGGCTTGTTTTTGTCGGAGGTGTCGGACCCGACCACCATCTACGAACAACGGATCAACTGGGGTGTCGTCTCGGAGGGCACAGCCCACCAAGAGTTTGGATTCACCCACGTCAAATCCGACGGGTGTCACATCGTCGCTTTCGCACGAACACGAGTGGGCTGGTTCGACTTCGTAGTTCGCCGTGACGTGCAACACCCACCGGTTGCCATCGCGTTGCAGGCGGAGTTCGCCTGCCCATACGCTCTCGTCTTCGTCGTCAATCAGAGAACTCCACCAGTCTTCCTGCTCGGGGTTCAACTGGAGTGGTATCCAGAAGTTCGTCCCGCGACCGGGAAGCGGGACTTCCCAGCAGATTTCGTGGTAGCGGCCGTCATCGTGGTCGAAGACGGCTGCGGTGTTGGCGTAGCGGATCGGGTGGGTGTCTGCGAGTTGCTTTGCATCATACGTGTCCTCGTCGAGAAGGTTTGGAATGTATTGTTTGAGTGCGTTTTTCGAGTGCCTGTTGAGATCCTCACCAGTGACAATCTCGTTGACGGCAGTCATCGTGTCGCACTCCTCGTTGAAACTCTCACGTAGGAGAGTGTCGTATCGTTCGTATTCGTCGCGGAGCTTGCGCTGTTTGTGTTGAGTGGGTGGAGCAAGGTACGCTTCGAGCGTCTTGCACTCCTCGCTCATTCTTCCACAGCGTCGAGTCCTTGTTCGACGAGTTCGGCGTATGCGAAGTCCATTCGCAGGCCGTTTTCGCGGGAGTATTGTTTGACTCGTTCGTGGAGGTCGCTGCCACGTTCGATGGCGATGTCAACTCGCATCTGTTTTTTAGTACGTTATTATGTATGTTAAAAGTTGGTGTTGCTGTGGGGTATTCAGAGGGCTGTCGCTCGTGGGTTGCGTAGTCGAGTGACGCGATTCACGTCCGCCGTAAACGGCGGGATTCTCTCGCTGTATCAAGATGGGCGTTCGAGCCCCGCCCGAACCGGTTCACTCGCCGCTTCCTCACCGAAAATGTCCGTTATCTTTCACTCGAGCGGACGCCGCGACGCTCGTCCGGCCTGTTTCGAGTCGAAGGACCGTTTCGGAAACGACAAAAAATATTCAGATATTAAAAAGTTTTAAGCCCGCAGAGACCCAAGTGTAGGTAGAGATGAGCACTCAGAAGAGTATCAACCAGAAGGCCGGCACCGTCGCGGAGAACGCGTTGCGACTCGAAACCGAGAAGGCCGAACAGATCGTCGACGCGCTGAACACCGATCTCGCCGACGCGTACGTCCTCTATCATCAGCTCCACAAACACCACTGGAACGTCGAGGGCGCGGAGTTCCTCGAGGTCCACCGGTTCCTCCAGGAGGTCTACGAGGACGTCGAGGACGCGGCCGACGCGCTCGCCGAGCGGCTTCAGGCGCTCGGCGGCGTTCCGCATGCGAGCATGACGGCGCTTTCCGAGCACGCGACCGTCGAATCGGAGGACGAGGACGTCTACGACATCCGCACGTCGCTCGAGAACGATCTGGAGATGATGGGCGACATGATCGAGAGCTACCGACAGCACATCGAACTCGCCGAGGGGCTCGGCGATCACGCGACGGCCGAGATGCTCCGCGGCCAACTCGAGACGCTCGAAGAACACACCCACCATATCGAACACTACCTCGAGGACGACACGCTCGTCCTGGAGTCGGCGACGAACTGATCGGCTCGAAAAACCCTACTCTACGTCCGGCGCTTTTTCGTCGGTTTGACCCGGAAGCTCGAGTTCGATCTCTAGCTCCGGCTCCCCGACCCCGTCGAAGTCTATCTCGAGTTCGACCGGTTCGCCGAAGGCGAACGGTAGCTCCCACTCGTCGTCGACGAGCGTGAGCTCCTCGCCGTCCCGCAGCTGCTCGCCGAGATCGATCAGAAATTCGCCGGCCTCGGCCGCGTCGAGTCGGTACTGCTGTTCGAAATCCCGCCCGGAACGGATGGTCGCTCTCTCCTCGTCCGGTTCGGAGTCCGGCGTCGTTTCGGTCATCTTTTCACCGTTATCGACCGATTTCGACGCTGAGATCGCTTGCGATCCACCCGTCGCTGTTTCCGGATTCGATGAGAACGATCCGTTCGGGAGCGCTCTCACAGGCGATCACTTCCCGTCCGTGCGTGTGTTCCCCGGCTTTCGGAGCGTCCACGTGTGATTTCGTGTCGACGGCCATAGTCTCTTTAGGCATGCCTAAAAACATAAACCATCCGGTTGTCGATGGGCTGTGGCTGCCGAAGATGCTACTTCCCGCCGGGGCCCACGCCCGCGACGACCGAGACGTAGCTCACGTCGCCGTCCTCGACGGCGGTTTCGAGCGTCTCGATCGCCGCCAGCGTCCGTTCTCCCCGTTCGCCTATCAGCCCGAGTAACCCCTCGTAATCGACGCGTTCGGTGACGCGATCGCGCATCTCGAGGAGGTCGTCGTGGTGGTCGTACATCGCCCGAACCTCGAAGCCGGCGGCCGCCAGACTCTCCTGCAACTGATCGGGACTCTGCGCCCCCGTCAGACAGAGCGCCTCGGCGACCCGTTCCGGGACCGAGGGACGTTCGCCCTCGACGACGACGTCCGAGAGCGCCACTCGTCCGCCGTCGTCCAGCACGCGGTGGGCTTCGGAGAGCGCGGCCGGGAGGTCGGTGAGACAGAGGACACATTCGGCGAGCAGGGCGTCGACGCTCCCGTCCCGGAACGGCAGCGCCGTCGCGTCCCCCCGGATCGCCCGATCGGTCTTCGGCGCACGGTCGATCCCGACGACGTCGGCGCCGCGCTCGCGGGCCACCGTCAGCGCCTCGCCGCCGCCACAGCCGACGTCCAACAGGCGGGTTCCGCGTTCCACCTCGGCGCGATCCAGCAACCGTTCGGTCGCCTCGGTCCCGCCTGGATGAAGCGGCCCGTCGAGGAACCGATCGAGCGTTCCCCAGGGGTTGCTCAAAGCAGCGTCGAGAATTCCGTTCACTGTCCGCCCCCACAGCCGTTTCGCGTCGAGCCGCCGTCGGTCGCTGCCCCGTCGCCGGCCACCGAGCCATCGCCGGAGCCCGATCCGTCGACGGTCCGCCGTCCGCCCCACCCGTTCCGGTTCCGGAGAGCGTACTCCCCGTCCTCGGTCGTCATGTTGTAGCCACAGAAGGGTGCCAGCTGACCGTCGGTCGTCGGCACCGAGATACAGCAGTTGCTCAGCCGGTTCAGATCGGCCGCGTCGGCGTCCATGAATCCGGTGAACGACACCGGGACGACCTCGTCGAACAGCCCCTCGACGCCGCCCGGGACGTCGACGCCACAGCAGCCGACCGTCTTGCAGGCCCACTTCTCGCCGGCCGCGGTGCCGGCGAGTAGCTCCATGTAATCGCCCTCGTCGACCATCCCAGAGAGGGTGTCCCACAGTTCCTCGTCGATGTATTTCGTGAGCGGGACGAAAGTCTCGGTTTCGACGCCGTTGTCGGCCGCCCCCGGGTCCGTCGGGACGAACGCCGTCCCGATCTGACAGTACGCTGAACAACAGGGTGCCGGCAGCATATCGCGAGCGTCCAGCGTTTCGATCTGTTCGGCCAGCAATCGCGTCGCCTCGTCGATCTCGAACCGGCCGCCGTTCGTTTCGTACCGGCCGAAATGTGCCACCGGCTGGAAGTTGACCGAACGGACTATGTCCCTGTTTTCGATCGCGAACCGGACGATATCGCCCATCTCGTCGTCGTTGACTCCCGGGACGACGGTCGGCACGAGCACGACCGGGAGTTCGGCTTCCCGACAGGCCTCGATGGCCGCGTGTTTCTCCGCGAGGATATCGACTTCACGGATCCCCTCGTACGTTTCGCTCGTCAGACCGTCGAACTGCAGGTATATCGCGGTAACGCCGGCATCGGCGAGTTGCTTCGCGTAGCCCGTCTCCGTCGCCAGCCGGATCCCGTTCGTGTTCACCTCGACGTGATCGATCCCCCGATCGCGGGCCTGCTCGACGAGTTCCGGGAGGTCGTCTCTGACCGTCGGCTCCCCGCCGGAGAACTGGATCGGGCGCCTGCCCGCGTCGGCGACGGTGTTCAGAAGCGCCTCGATCTCCTCGCTCGACCGGTGAGCGCCGCCGGGTCCGGAGCTCGCAAAACAGTACGAACACGAGAGGTTGCAGTCCCCGGTGACCTCGACGACCGCCAGACAGGCGTGATCGTCCTCGACGGCCAGCCCCTCGCCGTCGTACTCCGGGTCCGGGCCGAAGTCGGTGGCCCACTCCCAGTGATCGAACGATCCCCAGACCTGCCGGTCTGCACTGCCGTGGTCGGGACATTCGCGTGCGAGGAACACGCCGCCGTTTCGCTCTTCGTACTGTCCGGGAACCTCTCGAAGACACTCGGGACAGAGGCTGGTCGTCGCCGCGAGCGCGCCGCTTTCGTCCATACCCCGTGGGAGGAACAGCATCTGATAAACGTACCGCGGATGTGTACGGGTCGCGAGGCTGAGGACCGTCCGGTAGCCACCTCACCAGAGCGCACAACCCTTTTTCAGTCGGAGCGACGATCTCCCGTATGGCACGCCCGCCGGAGCAGTCCCCGCCGCCCTCGGCCGACAGATCGCCGACGGCACTCGCCGCGGAACTGCTCGTCGCCCACAGACGCGGCGATCCGACCGATCGCTACCGGACGGCGCTCGCCGACGCAGCCGACGGGGCGTTCGATCGGGTTCGCAACGACCGGCGGACGGCGCTCGCGTTCTGGCTCAACTGTTACAATGCGGCCACACAGTATCTCCTCGAGGAGCGTCCCGGACTCTACGAGAGCCCCCTCCGGTTCGTCCGATTCTTCTCGGCACCCGCGATCACCGTTTCCGGCACCGCATTGGGACTCGACCGGATCGAGAACGGTATCCTGCGCGGCGGTCGATCGAAGTACGGGCTGGGGTATCTGCCGAAGTTGTACGTCACGGGCTTCGAGCGACGCTACCGGCTCGCCGACCCGGACCCGCGGATCCACTTCGCGCTGAACTGCGGCGCCGCGAGCTGTCCGGCGATCCGGGCCTACGAGCCCGATCTGATCGACCAACAGCTCGATATCGCGACTCGGGGGTATCTCGACTCGATCGTCGCCTACGACCCCGAGCGCGGGACGGTCCGTCTCCCGAGGGTGTTCCTGTGGTTCCGCGGGGACTTCGGCGGTCGGTCGGGAATCCGGGCGTTCCTCCGGCGATACGGGGCTATCCCCGAAGACGCGACGCCGGGGCTGCGGTATCTCTCCTGGGACTGGTCGAAATCGCCAGGGAAGTTCGCGGAGTGATCGGTCGCACTGCCTGACCGTTCCGGATCGACCGTACCGTTTTCATCGTGGCCGGTTTATACGGCCGTATGCCTCAACAGGTACCCGACTTCTCGCTGCCGAACGCCGCCGTCGGCCCCGACCCGTTCTCCCTTTCGGCGCTCCCCGAGCACGTCTCCTTTGCGGTCCTGTTCTTCCAGCGCGATCATTACTGTACCAATTGCCGAAAACAGGTCCAAGAGCTTGCCGAACACGTCGAGGCGTTTCACGAGCGCGACGCGGAGATCGTCTCGATCGTCCCGGAGCCCCTAGAGCGCGTCGAGTCCTGGCAGGAGTCGTATCACCTCCCCTACCCGCTGTTGGCGGACCCGGACACGGAGGCGGCCGACGCCTACGACCAGCCCGTCCGGTTCGGTCTCCTCGGTCGGTTCTCGGATTTCTTCGGTCGAATGCCCGAGGTGGTGATCGTCGACCGGCGCGGCCCGGAGCCGGAGATCGCCTACGTCCATCGGGGCTCCTCGACGTTCGATCGCCCCGAGATCGACGAGATCCTGGCCGAACTCGACGAGCTCCGAGCCGAGGAGTAACGCGGCTTACGCCAGCTCGGGCGTCCGTGAGGTGGTTTTCCCGACGATCCGTTCGGCGGCCCGGCGGGCGCCGTGGATGTTGCCGGCCAGGGGACCGGCGGTACACGCGGCCAGTCCGCCGGTGACGAACAGCCTCGAAGACCGACCGTCGTGTCGACGCCACGCCAACGTCGCGTCCTCGAGCACCGGGACGCCGCGATACCCCCGTTCGAGCCCGAGCGAATCCGCGACCGAGCCGACGAGCGGTCGGTCGTAAACCGGCCGAAACCCCGTCGCAAGCACGACTCTGTCCGCGCGCTCGACGCCCCCGTCCTCGAAAAGTAACGAGAGGCCATCCCCGCCAGCGCTCGCCGTGATCACCTCGCCACGCCGGACCCGGACGTTCGCCGCCGTTCGTACCTCTCGGGCGAGATACGCCGGCATCGTCCCGTCGTTTCGGGCCCCCTGAACGCGCTCGTATCGGGCCTTCGATCCCGGCGGCAGCGAGTGGAGCTGCCGTTCGATGTGTCGCCAGTTGATCCACCGCGGATCGGCTTCGGTAGTCGACTCCTGGATCGGGTCCCGCACACAGAGCAGCGTCTCGCCGGCGACGTCGGCGATCGAGGCGGCGAACTGTCCGGCCGTGACGCCTCCGCCGATCACCACGGCTCGCTCGCCCGACTCGATCCGGCTCTCGGGCCGTTCGTCCGTGTCCCAGACGTGTTCGATCCCCCGAACGTTCGACGCCCAACCGGGCCGTCGGTACCGGTCGCCCGGACCGACCGCGAGGACGACGTTGCGGGCGGAGACGGTCCCGGCGTCCGTTTCTACCGTGTACCCCTCGGTTCCGTCCTCGATCCCCCTCACCGTCCGTTCACGGAGCAACTCCCCGAGGCCGAACCGATCGATCACGGCCTCGGTGTGATCGAGGAACAGCTCGAGTGATGGCCGGGGCGGGTGGTTCGGAGTCGGACGCAGTTCGTCCTCGCGGTCGCGTCCCTCCGCGAACGCCTCGAGGCCGAACGGGTCCGGACCGACGTGCTGGACGAACGTCGACCGCAGTGCATCCATCCCGCAGCCCCGGGCTTTTCGCTCGAACGCGCCGAGGAACGCCCCGTTCCGATCGAGCAACGCGAGATCGTCGTTATCGACGCCCGACTCGAGGAGCTCGCGAGCGAGATACGTGCCGTGGATCCCCGCCCCGACGACGACCCACTCGAAGGTCACGACGGAATCACCGCCCGCCCGAGCCAGGCGATCGCCGCGGCGAAGACGACGGCGGCCGCACCGGCGCCGACGACAGCGACGTCGTGTTCCCCGGTCACTCGCGATCACCCGACCCGTCGGCGGCGAACGGTCCGGTCGGGTCGACCTCCCGATCGATCGTCCCGCTCGGGGCGACACCGAACGGATACCGCGAGGCCAGCCGTTTCAGTCCGGCGTCGATCCCGGCGGCCAGCACGATCGCTACCGTCGCGGCGACGGTCGCCTGTATCGCCACTCCGCCGTCGATCGTCCCGGCTGTCCCGATCCCGACCAACAGTCCGATCGGCAGTACGGTGTGTCCGAACCGGAGGTGATCTCTCCGAATACCTCCGAAGGAGCCGGCGAGCGCTCGATCTCGTCTCATCTGATAACAATATAAGAAACACTATTAATAAAAGTTGCTAATAAAAATCTATTTTTATCATCTGTCGGCGGACGAGGTGTGTCGGTCATTCCGACACGGCCCGTTCCGAACCGCTGATCGGTTTCTCGGGGGCCCGGGCGGTGAAACCGGTGAGGGCGATCACGGCCAACACGAACGACAACATCACGAGCGTGACGGGTCCGACGACGTCGCCATACCCCGCTTCCGGATCGATGCCGATCGACG
>CAZWZX010000118.1:0-8200 GCA_964638655.1 uncultured Natronomonas sp. | reverse complement strand
GTTCGTTGATAACGATCAAGTATGCCGACAGAAACGGTCAACTGAACGCAACTGTACTATGAAGTGTCCGGGGACGGAACGCCGATCGTCTTTTTACACGGCGTGATGATGGGAAGTCGATTCTTTGTCGAACAGCAGGGCCCCCTCGCCGAGGACCACCGACCAGTTGTCCTCGATTTCCGGGGGCATGGCCGGTCTGCGAAATCAGAGACTGGCCACACGCTCCCGACCTATGCCGCTGATCTCGAGGCTTTCCTCGAGAGCCGAAGTTTCGAACAGATCGTACTCGTCGGATGGTCGATGGGATCGTTGGTCGCCTGGGAGTACATCGACCGATTCGGCACTGACCGGCTATCCGGGTTCGTCTCTGTCGAGCAACAACCGTTAGATCTCGAGCGAGACGACTACGAGCACGGCGTCTTCGACTTCGAGGAACTGGTCGATCTAATGGAGCTTGCACAGACGGATCACCACGAACTGATTGAGGTACTCATCGACCAGATGTTCGCTACCGAACCACCGACCGACGTGCGGCGACTCGTGTTCGACGAAATCGCCCGTGTCCCACCTGCGATCCAAAGCGCGATTCTCTTCGATCAATCGGTTCGCGACTACCGAGACGTGCTTGGCGACATCGATATCCCGACGCTCGTCTGTGTCGGCGAAGACGACACGCTGTTGGATCCCGCGGGGGTCGAGTACGTTGCAGAACGGACGCCGGACGCCGATCTCAAACGTTTCGCGGAAAGCGGGCATTGTCCGTTCCTCGAAGAACCGGAGAAATTCAATCGAGTCGTATCAGAATTCGTTGACGCCTGCACTGCGTGATATCTCCTCCGTTGTGCCAGCCCTTGACTGTGGGCGCAAAACGCGTTTGTCGAGGGGACCTCGACAGGCTGTCAGACGCGGTCTGACGACGTCGTAGAAACGGGAAGTTCCACCCTCAACCGCGAGCCGTCAGGCGAGCGGTAGAATGGGGTAGTTCACTTGCTGACTCCTTCATCGTATTACCCTCAAGGAAGAGGACTTCACTTCAAAGATCGTTTGAAACCCGAGGGCAGGCGAAACTGATAAACGCCTCTCGTCCGACGGCTACAGGTAATGACTGACGCCGAGCGTGTCGAGGCGGCGACGCGCTCGTTTCTGGACGAGTACCCCGATCACGAGGGCGCCCTCCGGACGCTCCTCGAGCACGAACGGGCGGCCGGTCCGTGGACGTTCGACGATACGCCGCTCGATTCCGGCCGCTTCGGTGAGCTCGTCTCCCGGGAGTTCGTCGAAAAAACGGCGGACGGCTCCTACCGCTTCGCCGACCGAGCGACCGTCGAGGCAGTCCTCGCAGGTGACCCCGACTCCGCGACAGCATCCACATCAAGCGTCGACTCACCGTCCCTCGACGTCTCGATCCCCGCCATCGACGCCCGCCTCGCCGGGGCGTTCACGGGAGTGCTCGCGTTGGTCGTCGCGATCCGCTCGATGTACTACTCGCTGGTGTTCAGGGACGGCCACGTCGTCTCGCCGGCCAACGACCCGTACTTCTATCGGTACTGGCAGGAACGGTTGCTCGAGCACGGGACCGGCCCCGCCGATCTCGGGATGTTCGCGACGGTCGGCGAACAGACACGGATCCGCCCGCTGAGCCACTGGCTGAACTGGTGGTTCACGGAGCTTCTGGGCGGGACGGCCGACGCGGCCGGCACCGTCGCCGCCCTCCAGCCGATCGTCGCCTCCGTCCTCCTCGCGGTCGTAATCTACGGGCTCGTGGTGACGCTGACCGCCGATCACCGTATCGCCCTGACGGCGGTCGTGCTGTTCGCGATGACGCCGGTCCTCGTCGTGTACACCGCCTTGGGCTTTCTCGAACACCGTCCGTATCAGTATCTGTGGCTGGGGCTGATCGTCTTCGCGTTGGTGTGGCTGGCGGTCGATCTCTCACGTCACCGCCGAACCGGTCACAGGAGGCCTGAACGGGCCCACGCTCGCAACCCGCGCGCCTGGGCCGTGGCGATACTGTTGGCGGTCAGCGTCGCCGCGATGGCCCATACGTGGGGCGGCTCGCCGCTCTCTTTCGTCCCGGTCGCGCTGTATTTCGCGCTCCGAGTCGTCGCCGACTGTCGGGCGAAGCTCAACCCGTTGCTCGCGAACGCGCCGGCCCTCGTCGGCGTCGGCGTCGGGAGCCTCCTCGCGATCGCCATGCATCTGCGGTGGGGCTGGCACGAACCCATCGCCGTCACCGTCCCGGCCGCACTCGCCGGCGGCGGGCTCGCGGTCGCGGCGCTCGCGACGCTTTGGCTCCGCCTCGATCGGTCGCCGAAGGGGCTCCTCGCTGCGGAGGGGGTCATCGGCGCCGTCGGCACCGCGCTGTTTTGGCAGTTGCGACCCGAGGACGTCGCCCGCCTCCAACAGCGATCGAGCGCCCTGTTCGATCGGGACACCGCCACCGAGGCGACGTCGCTTCTCACCACCGAACACGCCGTGGTGCTCGGCCCGCTCTTTCAGATCGGTGTCGGGTTCTACTTCGCGGTGATCGCGCTCGGACTCGCCACCTACTACGTCTCCCGGGAGTACCAGCCGGCGTGGCTCGTCGTCGTCTGTTTCACGTGGTTTTGGCTCGCTCTCGCCGCGATCCAGGCCCGGTTCGCCGCCCAGTTGGCGATCCTCTGTGCGGGCCTCGGCGGCGTCGGCATCGTCTACGCGTTGAGCCGCGTGGATCTCGTTCGCGAGCCCGCGATCTTCGATCGCCGCGGGCTCGAAGGCCCGCCGCTCGAGTTGCCGACGACGGGGCGAGCCGGCGCCTATCTCGTCGGGACGGTCGCGTTCATCCTGCTTTTCAACCTGATCTTCGTCCCGACGCTGCTCGGCCAGACCCAACACTCCGAGGAGCAGTTCACGGCGGCGATGACCATCGACGGGCACGCCGATTCGCTCGAGGCCGAACACCCCGAGTTCGTCCTGAGCCGGTGGGGCGACAACCGGATGTACAACTACTTCGTCAGCGGTGAGTCTCAAAGCTACGGGTACGCGATGAGTAACCACGAGCCGTTCATCGCTTCCGGGGATCCGGACGCGGAGTACGAGCGACTCGCCGGTCGTGTCGGCTACGTCGTGTTGCTCGATATCGACGAAGAGATCCCGCCGGAAGCGACCCACAGCAAACTATTCGACGAGTTCGGCGCCGGCAACGAATCGGTCGCTCACTACCAACTCCTGTATACGGCTGAGGACGTCCGAGCGTTCGCCCTCGTCGAAGGGGCTGTCATCAATACGACCGCCGAGCCCGGCACAAATGTGACCGCCGGCACCGACGTGACCGTCGCGAACGAATCGTTCGCGTACGAACGGACGGGCACGGCGACCGATGACGGCGCAGTCAGGATCCGCGTCGCCTATCCGGGCGAATACGAGGTCGGCGATGAGACGATCACCGTCACCGAACGCGAGGTGTATGGGGGCGCCGACGTGACCGTCGAGTAGAGCGGATGGTTTCGATCAGGATTCGCTCGGCCGCGGCATCTACCACGGGAAGCCTCGGGGCTTGACCCCGAGGCGGTTCACAACGGGATGGCCGCGTCCCATCTGGCTGCCCTCGAGAGAGCGGCTGGAGACCGCCTCATCGGCTGGGCTGGCGAGGACGAACTGCCGGATGCAGTCAACGAGATTTCCCGATCCTCTCCCGTGGCTGAAGGCGTGGGATTTCCCCGGTGGGGATTTCGGCGAACCGCTACCGTTTTCTATGTGACCCGGAGACGTATGCCCACGTGAACCGCGCCGAACTGCTGTTCGCCGTCCTCGTCGGGCTCGTCCAGGGGATCGTCGAGTGGCTGCCGATCTCCAGTCAGGGCAACGTCTCCATCGTCGTCACGCTCGTGTCGGATATCGACCCGGTCGTCGCGGTCGATCTCGCCCTGTTCGTTCAACTGGGGACGATCGTCTCGGCGTCGGTGTATTATCGGGAGGACATCGAGACCGCGCTTCGGTCCGCCCCCGGCTGGCGGCCACGGGCGGCCTACAGCCCGCGGAACGCCGATACGACGTTCATCGTGCTCGCCAGCGCCGCGACGGGGATCGTCGGTATCCCCCTGTATCTCACGCTCCGGGAGGCCGTCTCGGGGCTCGCCGGCGGGCTGTTCATCGCGCTGATCGGCGCGCTGTTGGTCGTGACCGGCCTGCTGCAGCGAGCCAGTGAGGCCGTCGACCTCGAGCTCAAGGAGACGCCGACGCTGTTCGATACGCTGCTGGTCGGCGGGTTGCAGGGGTTCAGTATTCTGCCCGGGATCTCTCGGTCGGGGACGACGGTGAGTGTCATGTTGCTTCGGGGCTACGAGGGGCCGGCCTCGCTTCGGCTGTCGTTTCTGTTGTCGATCCCGGCGAGCTTCGGGGCGGCCGTGCTGGTCGTTTTGAGTGGCGGTGGGCTGCCCGGGATTTCGCCGTTGGCTGCCGCTGTCGCGCTCGTGACGAGTGCGGTCGTTGGGTATGTGACGATCGATGCGCTGATGCGGTTCGTCGAGCGGGTTCCCTTTTGGGTCGTCTGTGTCGGACTGGGCGGGCTTGCAGTCGTGGGCGGGCTTTTGATCCTGTCTTGATACAGCGAGAGAATCCCGCCGTTCACGGCGGGCGTGAATCGCGTTCACTTTCACTCTGCTTTCCACGATTTTATGCCCGTCAGGGTCGAACACAAAGACAGCAACTCGGGAAAAGTGGGTGTGGTTTGGCGTTCACCCGTCATCAAAAACGCGAGCCTGCCCGAGTCAGACTCGGACGTAAGTCCCAGTCAGGTGGATGGCACCGCCCGCACGGGCCAAGCAGATACCCAAGCCCACCACTCCCGCAAGGGACTGACGGCTTGCGTGCAAACCGGAGTACTCGCGAGGGGAATGTTGCCACCGTTGGTGTCGGAACGCCCGACCCCAAGCGTGTGGAAACCTCGGCGTTTACGCCGAGGAGGATGTCATTCCAACGCGGCCACCGTCCGTTTTAGGCCCTCCTCGAACCCGACCGACGGCTCGTACCCCAACAGCTCCTCCGCTTTCGAGATATCCGCATGCGAGTGTCGAACGTCGCCGGGACGCGGATCGTTGTGGATCGGATCGAGATCGGTCTCCAACAACCCGTTCAGCGTCTCGACCAGCCCGTTCACGGTCACTCGTCCCCCGGTCCCGACGTTGAACGCCTCGCCCGTCACGTCGCCCTCGGCGGCCAGGACGTTCGCCTGGACGGCGTTCTCGATGTACGTGAAGTCCCGCGATTGCTCGCCGTCGCCGTAAACCACCGGTCGCTCGCCGTCGAGCATTAGATCGATGAACTTCGGGATGACGGCCGCGTACTCCCCCTCCGGATCCTGCCGCGGGCCGAAGATGTTGAAATACCGCAACGCGACCGTATCGATGTCGTAGAGGTCGCTGCACTGCAGCGCCAGCTTCTCGGTGTAGTGTTTCGAGAGCGCGTAGGGCGATTCGGGCCGCTCGACCATCGTTTCGACCTTCGGCAGCTCCTCGCTCGAGCCGTACACCGACGACGAGGAGGCGACCACGACGGTATCGACGTCGGCCTTCCGCGCCACGTCCAGTACCGTCGCCGTCCCCGTGCAGTTGGCGTCGGTCGTGGTCACCGGATCGTCGACACTGCGAGGCACCGACGGCACGGCGGCCTGATGGAAGACGTAATCGACGCCCGAGCTCACCTCCTCTATCAGCTCTCGGTCGCGGATGTCGCCCTCATGAAAGCTGAACGACTCGTTCTCGATCGTTTCCAGCATCGATTCTCTGCCGGTTTCGAAGTTATCGACGCCCCGGACCGTATAGCCGCGATCCAACAGCGCGTCGGCGAGACTCGATCCGATAAAGCCCGCGACGCCCGTCACGAGTGCAGTCGGCATACCGCCACTTCCCCCGGCGCGTTGTTGAGTGTACCGACTGCGGCGTTCCGGCGTTCACTCACTCCATCAAAAACGGGAGCCGGATCGGACTGTTCGCCCGGACGGTCGCCCGGAACGTCGCCGAGAGGCCCAACAGGGTGAGAAAGTACACGCCCGCCCCGACGCCGACGAGCGAGAGCACGATCGCGACGTTGTGGGTGACCTCGACGGCGGCGAACGCCATTCCGCCGGCGTAGACGGCGACCGACATCACGCCGGCGGCGAGGAACTGCCGGGCGATCTCGCCGAGCGGCACCGGAAACGAGAGGATCGATCGGAGCGCGCCGAACGACAGCGCCAGTCCGACGCCCGCCGAGAGCGCCGTCGCGAGCGCCGCCCCGACGAACCCGAGCGTCGCGATGAGCGCGACGTTCAAGAGGACGTTCGTGACGATGAAGGCCCCGTTGATCCGAAAGGACAGATCCGGGCGATCGATCGCGTTGAGGGCGTTCAACAGCTGCTTTTGATACCCGTACAGCAGGCTTGCGGCGACCAACAAAACGAAGACGGTCGCCCCCTGGGTGAACTCCGGACCGTAGATCCTGAGCAGCTGTTCGCCGAGCAGCGCGCCGCCGAAGAGCCCGGGGATGACGAAGAGCCCGCCGTAGGTCAACGCGTCCGAAACGAACCCGCGGACGGCGTCGCGGTCGCCATCGGCGTCGGCCTTGCTCAACTCCGGAAACAGCGTCGTCGAGACGGCGTTGCCGAACAGCGTCAGGAACTTCGCGATACTCCAGGCGACGGCGTAGACGCCGACGAGCGCCGGCGAGACGAAAAACCCCAACACGACGATGTCGACGTCGTTGAACGACCGCGACTGGAGGCCGCCGAGCCAGGCGTATTTGGCGAAATCGACGAGGCTCTTGAAATGTCCGGTTCGGGGACGCTCGAAGCCGACGGAGAGATACCACAGGCCGATGAGACCGATGAGAACTCCACCGGCGATGTAGCCGACGAGCATGCCGGCGAGGCCGAACCCCGCGATGACGAGGGCGATCTGAATCAGACTGTAGCTGCCGATCTGGATCGGCTGGAGGATCCCCGAGATGTGGACCTTTCGCTCGCCCTTGAGGGCGGCTTTGATTATCGTATAAAAGAGCTTCACGAGGACGATGACGGCGACGAAGCCCGCGACGGTCTGGCCGACGTAGGAATTGACGTACTCCCCCAAAAGAAAGACGCCGACGGCAGCGAGGATCCCGAACGAGCCGACGAGAACGACGCCCGCGGCAAAGTAGGCGGCGGGCTCTTCGTCTTCGCTGATCCGCTTTGTCATCGCCGTCGTGACCCCTACTTTGCCGGCCAAGACGAGCCACGAGACGATCGCCATGACGAGCGCGTAATAGCCGAGGATCTCCGCGCCGAGGACCCGGGCGAAGAAGATCGTGGCGAGAAAGCCGAGGGCGGAGCCGAGGAGCTTCGAGAGGAAAACGACGATGGAGGTTTGGCCTGGGCGCATGGTTTCGTGGCCACCGTGTGATTCTCCGCCGGTTTTATAAATCCAGTTGATCCCGTCTTTCGGACCGATTAGCTGCCCGACGCTCGGGGGATTCGACAGGTGTGCATTCCGAGTAATATAATACCGGGTGGGCGTTTTTGGCTGATAATGTCGGGCCATTATTCGTGGGATAATCTAAAAGCCGCGCTCCGAAATCCCCGATTAGTGTTTCGGGAACTCCACCGACTCGGGAGTAAACCCTTTCATGCGGTTCACAACCGACAGTTCGTCGATCAATACGGCTCGGGAATCGACGTGATGGCCGAGGACTGGGACACGCTCGTTATTCTCGATGCCTGCCGTCTCGATTACTTCCGGTCACAGAACACGATCGGCGGGGAACTACAGAGCGCCGTCTCCCGAGGTGCAAACAGCTGGGAATTCATGGAGGGGAACTTCGTCGGTCGGGAGTTCCACGACACGGTTTACGTGACGGCTAATCCACACGCGAGAAAGCTCGATGCCGACACCTTTCATGCGATCGAGACCGTTTTGCATCGGTGGGATGACGATATCGGCACGGTCCGTCCGGAGGCGGTGGTCGCCGCCGCGCTCGAGGCGAACGAACGGTATCCGAAGAAACGTCTCATTATCCATTTTATGCAGCCCCATCGACCGTATCTCGGCGAGATGGCCGACGGACTCCGCGAACGTATCGATCTCCGCGGATATAAGCGCGACCGGGGACTCGAGAACCAGCATTACGAACGAACCGGGATACACATGTGGCGAGCGGTAAAAACGGGGCAAGTGAGCCACGAGGAGATGAAACGGGCGTACAGCGAGAC
>CAZWZX010000117.1:0-8263 GCA_964638655.1 uncultured Natronomonas sp. | reverse complement strand
GGCGCGCTACGTCGGCGAACGCGACCGAACCGTCCCGCCGATCGACGAACGATAACAGAGGTCGAAGACGGTCTTCTATTCCGGCGGAACGACGTTCGGGATCGGGTACGTCCCGCCGTTAGCGTGGAGCACTTGCCCGGTGACGAACGACGCCCGGTCTGAAGCGAGAAAACAGCAGGTGTCGGCCATCTCCTCGACCGTCCCGGTCCGACCGAGCGGGGTCGCTTCGATCACCCGCTTTCGGGTCCGCTCCCACTCGTCGGTGAGTTCGCGGCCGGTGTCGATCAGCCCCGGCGAGAGCCCGTTGACCCGGATCCCGTCTGGACCGAACTCGGTGGCGAGTTGGCGGACCAACCCCTCGATCCCCATCTTCGAGCCGTAGGAGTGAACGTGTCCGGAGCGGCCGAGATACACCATCGCGCCGAGGAGGTTGACGACCGCGCCGCCGGCTTCTTCGATCCGGGCGGCCGTCTCGAGACAGCCCTCGCGGTTGTCCTTCGCGGAGACGCCGACGTCCGCACCCAGCGCCGCCAGTTCCGTCGCGACCGCCTGTCCGATGTTCCGGCTCGCGCCGGTCACGAGCGCAGCTTTGCCGTCGAAGTCCATGCCAACCGAACACACGGTTGGTACTTAATTCGTGGTGTCGGCCGAACCGAACGAACGCCCGGCGACGGAGGGATCACTCGTGTTCGGGGAGCAAGTGTCGCTCGTACAGTCGGAGCTGTCGTTCGAGTTCGGCCGGCTGTGTCGCCATCGGGTGGAGGATCACCTCGTCGAAGCCGAGACGGTCGTACTCGGCGAGCGTTCCTCTGATTTCGTCTATCGTCCCCGTCAGCCAGTTCTGTGTCGCGTGCTCGACGGATCGCTCGTCGCCGACGACGTTGTCGTACACCTGTAGCTGCGCCTGTTTGGCGGCCTCGGGATTCTCGTCGGTGACGAGGTGGATATACTGCAGCGCGACCGTGTCCATCGAGGCGGGATCGGTTCCTTTCGAGTCGAGATACGCCGAAAAGCGCTCCCAGTCCTTCTCGAGGATCTCCGTCGATCGCGGGGCCGCGATCCAGCCGTCGGCGTGCTCGAGCCGTCGTTTGACGGTTCGGAGGACGCGTCGACCGTCGTCGGTGTCGACCCCGCCGCCGCCGGCCAAAATGCGTGGCGGCTGGCCGAGTTTCGGCTCGAGCGACAGCCCATCCACGGAGAAGAACTCGCCGTCGAAGGTCACTTCGTCCTCGTAGAAGAGCCGGCGCATGAGTTCGATCCCCTCGAGATATCTGCCGGAGCGTTCCTCCATCGGGACTCCGACGGCGTCGAACTCCCCCTCGACGTATCCGGTTCCCATCCCGAGCGTGAGCTGTCGGCTGGTGAGATGCTGCAGCGTGAGCGCCCGTTTGGCTGCCAAAACGGGGTTCCGGAGCGGCAACAGCATGACGCTGGTCCCGACGGGAAGCGTCTCGGTCTCACCCGCGGTGACCGAAAGCGTCGTCAGCGGGTCGAGGAGCGAGGAGGCGTACGACGGCGGTTCGACGAGGTGTTCGATGAGCCAGCCGCCGGCGAAGCCGTGTTCCTCGGCGAGGCGGACGTAACGGCGGAACCGCTCCGGCGGGATAGCGTGCGTTTCACTGGCGAACGACGGGAGACCGACACCGAGTTGCATATCGAGACACACCGACAGCCACTCTTAAATATCGATCGAAAGATAACGTATATCTGACACTCAATCGTCGGACTGCTTCACGTGATTGAGCAGCCCGCCGGCCTCGAGAATCGTCCGTTCGCGGTCGGACACTCCGAGCGTCGCTTCGAAGCTCCACTCGCGGTTGACCTCGACGGTGTACGTTCGGCGCCCGCTTTGGATCCCTTCAGCGACGCCGGCTACGGTCAGCGTATCTCCCTCGTCGATCCGGTCGGCGACCGACGCGTCGGCGAACGTGAGCGGGAGGACGCCGAAGTTGACGAGGTTCGAACGGTGGATCCGGGCGAAGCTCTCGGCGATGACGCCGTCGACGCCGAGGACGGCGAGTTCCAGCGCCGCGTTCTCCCGGCTGGATCCCTGTCCGTAGTTCTCCCCGGCGACGACCCACCCACAGCCGGCCGCCTCGGCCCGGGCCGGGAACGCCGGATCGATCCGGCTCAGCGTGTACTCGGCCGCCGCTTGGGGGTCGGACCACTGGGACATGATCTCGGCGCTCGCCGGCATGATGTGGTCGGTCGTGACGTCGTCGCCGACGGCGATGAGCACCGGACCCGAAACCGTCTCTGGGTGTGGCTCCCGGAGCGGGACGGTTCCGATCGTCGTCCCGCGCTCGATCGCGACCGTCGGGTCGGGGGCGACGATGTCGGTATCCGGTCTGGTCATATCGGCCGGCAGCGTCACGTCGGGCGGTGCGTACGACGTCTCGCGGGGATCGACCAGTTCGCCGGCCAGCGCGCTCACCGCGGCGACTTCCGGCGAGCAGAGATACACCGAATCGTCGGCGATCCCGGACCGACCGCTGAAGTTCCGGTTGAACGCCCGGAGGCTGACGCTGTCGGTCGCCGGGACGTGGCCCTGACCGATACAGGGACCGCAGGTGCTCTCCGAGACGTTCACGCCGGCGGCGTAGAGTTCGGCGAGTCCGCCGCTCTCGGCGAGCAGTCGGGCCGCCCGCTTCGACGCCGGCGTGATGACGAACTCCGTCGTCGGCGCGACGGTTCGGCCCGATACCGTCTCCGCGACCGTCGCGAGATCGAAGTACGACCCGTTCGTGCACGACCCGACGACGACCTGATCGACGGCGGTTCCGGCGACATCCGAGACCGGACCCACGGCGTCGGGCATCGAGGGGGTCGCGACGAGCGGTTCGACCTCCGAGAGATCGAGCTCGATAGTTTCGGCGTACGCCGCGTCCGGATCGGGCGAAAGCGGTTCGTAGGCGTCCGGCCGACCGAGCCGTTTCAGGTGGTCTTCGGTCCGCTCGTCGCTCGGAAACAGGCCGGTCGTCGCCCCGAGTTCGGTCGCCATGTTCGTGATGGTACACCGCTCGGGCACCGAGAGCGTCCCGACCCCCGGGCCGGTGAACTCGAAGGCCGTCCCGACTCCCCCCTTCACCGAGAGCCGCCGGAGGAGCTCGAGGATGACGTCCTTCGCGGAGACCCACTCGCCGAGCTCGCCCGTGAGACGCACCTCGGCGATCTCGGGCATCTCGACGGTGTAGGGAGCCCCGCCCATCGTCACGGCGACGTCCAGCCCGCCGGCACCGATCCCGAGCGCGCCGAACCCGCCCATCGTCGTCGTGTGCGAATCGGTGCCGAGGACGGTCGCCCCCGGCGTCACGAACCGCTCGCGGTGGACCTGATGACAGATCCCGTTACCGGATTTGGAGTAGAACGCGCCGTGACGCTGTGAGACGGTGCGCAGATACCGGTGAGTGTCGCTGTCCCGGCTGTCGATCTGGTACACCTGATGGTCGGCGTACTGTGCGACGATGTCGGGGACGACTTCGTCGTACTCCAGCGCCTCGAACTCGATCCAGGCCAAGGGGCCGAGAACGTCCTGCAACAGGACCTGATCGACGTCGATATCGATCGGATCGCCCGGACGGAGTTCGTCGTCGGTGTGTCGGCTCAGGAGCTTCTCCGTTGCCGAGCGTCGCGTGGACATTGCTACCGTCGAGTGCTCGCGACGGACATATATGCCTGCCGGGAAGGGTCGACGTGGCGCCGAAACGGGCGAAAAACGGACCGCAGTCTCAGAGCCGGCTTTTGATCAGACCCGAGAGCGCCGGACCGAACAGGATGAGGACGATCAGGATAACCAAAAGCAAAGAGAGCGGTTGGGTGACGAAGATCGCGTAGGAGCCGTCAGAGAGCACGAGGCTCCGGTGGAAGTTCTCCTCGGCGATCGGGCCGAGTATCACGCCCAGAACGAACGCGATGACCGAGTAGTCGTGTTTGAACATATAGAAGCCGATGACCCCGAGGACGAGGATCGTCACCGGATCGAGCCAGTTCCGTCGCAGCGCGAAGCTGCCGGTCATGGCGAGAACGAGAACGACCGGGACGATCAGTTCCGTGTCGATCCGCGTCAGGTAGCTGGCGTAGGAGACGAACCCGAGCCCGACGGCCAGGATGATGACGTTTCCGACCATGAGAGCCAGGAAGACGCTGTAGGTGATCTCGAGTTGCTCGGCGAAAAGCTGTGGACCGGGGCGGAGCCCGTGCATCAACAGGCCGCCGAGGAGGACCGCGGTCGAGGCGCTCCCCGGGATCCCGAAGGACATGGTCGGGATCAGCGATCCGCCGACGGTCCCGTTGTTCGACGCCTCGGAGGCGATGAGCCCCTCGGCGCTCCCCTCGCCGAACGGGACGTCCGGCTCCGGAATGCTCCGGACGGCCTCGGCGTACGAGAGGAAGTTCGACACGGTCGCGCCGGCGCCGGGGATCGACCCGATCCCCATCCCGATGAAGGCGGATTTGAGCATCAGGAGCTTGTGGTTGAACACGTTCCGGACGCCGTCGAGGATGTTCCCGGTGAGTTCGGCTCCGCCGGAGATCCCGCCCTCCTGGTTCGCGAGCTTGAACATCTCGGCGATGGCGAAGAGGCCGATGAGCACCGCGACGAAGTCGATACCGTCATAGAGGGCGACGCTCCCGAAGGTGTATCGCTGTTGGAACACCATCGGCGCGACGCCGATAGTCGCGAGCAGAAAGCCGAACGCGCCCATGAGCAGTCCTTTCAACATCGACCCGCGGGCGATCACGGCGATCATCGCGAGGCCGAGAACCGCCATCAGGAAGTACTCGGGGGTGCCGAACGCGAGCACGATCGCGATGAGGACGGGCGAGAGGACGAACAGCGCGATGATGGTGAAAAAGCCGCCGATCGAGGACGCGCTGGCCGAGGTGGTGAGCGCGACCAGCGCCTGCCCCTTTTGCGCCATCGGGTAGCCGTCGAACGTCGTCGCGGCGGAGGCGGCGGTACCGGGGACGTTGATCAAAATCGCGGAGATGCTCCCGCCGTACAGCGCCCCGCTGTAGACGCCGACGAGGAGGATGATGGCGTCGACGCCGGATAGCGGAAGCGTCAACGGCAGCATGACGGCCATCCCGAGATCGGGGCCGAGACCGGGGAGCGATCCGATGAAGATGCCGAGCAGAACGCCGCCGATGACGAACCCCATGGTCGGCCAGCTGAACAGGATCTCGAGGGCCAGGCCGAACGCTTGGGTGGGCATTAGATCAACTCACCGCCGAGGAACGGCATGTTCAAAAACTCGACGAAGCCGAAGACGGCTCCCATCGCGATCACGGTGACGATGGCGATCTTCGGGAGGCTCTGTTTGAACCACCAGAGATAGCCGACGGTGAGAACCGGCGTCATCCAGAAGAAACCGAAGAGATACCCGCCCAGAAGGTAGATCGTCGTCGCGAGAGCGGTGAAGACGGACGGATGAAGCGGCCGATCCAGCGTCTCGGCTTTGATCTCCGTGTCCTCGCCGGACTCTTCGAGTTCGTCGGCGACGTCCTCGTCACCCATCGCGCCGGGATCGATGGTCTGCTCTTGGAGGAGATATTCCCGGACACTCTCCGGGAGGTAGCTTCGGAACAGGAGCAGCAGACCCAGGACGACGACGCTGCCGGCCATTATCTGCGGGAAGTTGGCGGCGTCGGGGTTGAAAGTGAACGATTCGGCGAACATGTACACGGCGATCCCGACGAACGTGAGCAGCAGTATCCGTTCCGAATCGAGTTTGCTTCGGTATTTTTCTAGCATAGAAATGACAATGGTGGGGGCTGACCGCCTAGTTTCCGGCCAGTTCGTCCATGTCGACCGCTTCGGGGATCTGCTCTATCGAGTTCTGGATGGCGTCTTCGACCGCCTGGCCGTCCTCGAAGATGATGGCGTTCCCCGTGTCCTCGGACCACTCTTGGACCTGGTCGCTGTTGTAGGCCGCCTCGAAGGCGCTCTCGAGGGTCTGCTGGACGTCGTCGGGCATGTCCGGCGGGCCGACCCACAGACGGTTCAACACGCCGATGAAGTCGATGTTCTCGAAGCCCTCGTCGACCACCGTCGGCCAGTCGGGGAACACGCCGCTCGGGTCGGAGCTGGCGATCGCGACCGGGTATGCGTTCCCCGCGTCGACGGCCGACTGGAACCCGGCGTCGGTACCGAACCCGAAGGGGACCTCGTCGCTGATGACGGCCTCCTCGACGGCGCCGGTTCCGCCGTAGGCGACGTAAGATTCGAAATCGAGGCCGTGCATGTCACGGGCGGTCAGCGCGGCCGCGTGCTGCATACCGCCTTCGCCGAGCCCGGCACACTGGGTGAACTCGCCGCTCTGGTAGGCGTCGACGAGCTCCGAGTAGGACTCGATCCCGTAGTCGGCGTTGACGATCCCGGTGAGCGAGCTGAACCCGACCCGTGCGATGCCGGTGAGCTCGGTCATGTCGAAGTCGGGGTCTTCGAGCAGCGCCGGCAGGGTCTCGGCCGGCGGCGACGCCATCCCGATGGTGTAACCGTCCGGGTCCGCGCCCGCGAGTTCGCCGAGCCCGCGGAGCCCCGCGGCGCCCTCGATGTAGTCGATCTCGATGTTCACGTCCAGTTCCTCGGAGACGGCCGGCGTGTAGCCCTGCGCGTAGGCGTCGACGCCGCCGCCGGGGCCGTACGGAACGATGTGACGGATATCCCGGGCCGGATAATCGTCCCCGTTTCCGTTTCCGGCACAACCTGCCAACCCCGCGACCGCGGCACTGCCGATAGCGGTGAGAGCCTTGCGTCTGTTAAGATCAGGCATATGAGCGTGCAGGTAGCAACGTCACATAAGTTTTACGTAGTTCCGGAGTGACCGATCGGCGTGTTTGTGCTGTATTTTGAGGACCATCGTCCAAAACACGTTTACCTTTGACCTCGATATTTAATGTTTCGTGCATTTCACGGCGGTATCCTCGGCGTTCGTATTCAGTCGAGACTGGCGTTCGAACCGAAATCGGAGGTCGAGACCGATCAGTCGGCCGCCGAGGGCGACTGCGTCGGGGGGATCGTCCCGTCGTCGTTCCAGCCGCGGAGTTCGTAGTACTCGTCGAGAGCGGCCTCGAGACCGTCGAGTTCGAACGGGAGCGTATCGTCGCTCCGGTCGAAGCCGCGCTGGTTGTTGAAGTGGCGTTCGAGTTCGACGATCCGGCCGCCGGCCTCGAGCAGTTCGTCGTACGAACATGAGAACAGCTGCTCGTAGTGTTCCTCGGTCATGTGCGCCTTCGAGAACTTACAGATGACGGCGCTGTCGTTGACCGCTTTCAGGTTCTCGAGTTCGACGATCAGCTTCGGTTTCCCCTCGAGCCCTTTGGGGTTCACGATCCCGTCGTACTCGAGGTTGTGGATCTTCGAGTACATGTGGTCGGCCCCCCGGTTGGCGGTCGCATAACCGAGCCCGCGCCCGTGAAGGACGCGCCCGTCGTGGCCCGGGAACTCCAGCCCCTTGGAGGTCCAGTTCGTGACGCCGAACTCGTCGGCGAAGCGATCGACCCCCTCGGCGAGGGTGTCGCCGATGCCCTCGCGGTCGGCGATCTTCTCGATCAGTTCGTGGACCAACTCGGTGTTGCCGAACTCGTCTTCGGCCTTTAGATACGCGCCGATCGAAACGCCGGCGCTGATCGTATCGAGGCCGAGTTCGTCGCATAGCTCGTTGGATTTCATGACCGCGACGATGTCGTCCTCCATGAGGTTGCTCCCGAAGGAGAACACCGTCTCGTATTCTGGGCCTTCGGTCTCGAGGCCGGTCTCCTCGTCCCGCGTGGGGAGTTTACAGGCGAACGCACAGGCCGAACAGGTTCCCTTCTTGTACTTTTTCGACTCGACGGCGTCGCCGTTGATCCCCTCGACGCCCTCGAAGGACATCTTCTCGAAATACTGCGTCGGCAGCGAGAACAGCTCGTTTTTCGTGTCGACGCCGCTCGTCGTCCCCTGCCGTTTCATGATGTGGTCCTCCGTGGCCGCATCGCGGTGGAGATCGGCGCTGGCATCAGCGGGGATCTCGACGCCCAGGTCGACGTCGCCGTCGAAGGAGATCGTCTTGACGTTCTTCGAGCCGAGCACCGCGCCGGTCCCGCCGCGGCCGAACGCCCGGGAGTCGTACGTCATCGTCGACGCGTACCGGACGAGGTTCTCGCCGGCCGGCCCGATGGTCACGAGGTTCTCGCTGTCGAGTCCGTGGGTTTCGTTGACCCGTTCGGAGACCTCCGAAACCATCGCCCCCTCGAGATCGGTGGCGTCCTCGAACTCGACGCC
>CAZWZX010000116.1:0-8351 GCA_964638655.1 uncultured Natronomonas sp. | reverse complement strand
CGCTGCTTCCAGCTGCCAATGCTCCCAGTCCGATTACGAATTTGCGTCGTTCCATAGCTTCTCTCACCTTTGTTCCACGCCCCCACAACCCGGACATCCGGGCCGGGAACGCTTGGATAAGCCATGGGACGTATCCCATGTCGTATTGAGTCTCCTTCGATGACGGCGGGGAGAGCGTGAAAACCTTCAGACGATCCCTTCACGATCGGTAACCGACGGTTGCAGCCGGTGTCGGGAGAACAACCCGAGCGTTCGATGTTCAGGAGACTCCCGAAACCCCGGGACTCAGCTACAAGGACGGCTTGAAAGGCAACAAGCGGGCACAATCATCGGGTGAACGTCGGCGATGACGGCCATCTCGTCGCCGAACACAAGCGCGTCAGGGACACCGACCCGGTGAGTTACTTCGGATTCATGGTCGGTCGACGAGGACAGCGTCCCTGATCGGCGATGACGATCGTGCCCGCACGAACTGTGACCGACCTTCGAGACGGGCCGGTACGACCGATGAGGTCGCGCCCGCTCGATAGCTCGATGCCGCGTCCATCGCCGGTGTGGTACCATATATATGGGACCGCCGTATCGAAGCGCCGTCGATCGACGCTCACCGACCTACAGGATGACCCTGAATCATGTCAGGTAGGTCCTTCAGCTCCCCGATCGACCGTGCAAGCTGTGATTACATTTATCCCGTGGGGTGTTCCTCCGAAACGGGACCGACGATGTCGAGTGCATCGCGGTTTCAGAGAGCATGATCACGAACCGACCATCGACGCCGACAGAGAAAGTGGAGGGCGACAACGAAACGCTCTCGCGGCCGGAGATCTACGAGATCCTGCGCAACGAACGACGGCAGTGTGTCCTCCGCTACGTGCGGCAAAACGGGGGTGATAGCCCGATCGAGCTGTCGGATCTCGTCGAGCAAGTCACCGCCCGGGAGGCCGGCATCAGCAGGGCCGAGATCTCGCCGGCACAGCGCAAGCGCGTCTACAACGCTCTCCGACAGACCCACCTGCCGAAACTCGACGAGGTCGGCGTTATCGAGTTCGATCCGGGGACGAACCGGATCGAGCCCGCCGACGCGGCCGGGAAGGTCGAGCTGTATCTCGAAACGGCTCCACACGGTGAGACCGGACGACGCCGGGGCACCCTTTCGCTGTCGGTCGGCGCGGTCGGGCTGATGGGCGCGAACCTGGTGGGGATGTACCCCTTCGACGCCGTGTCGTTCGCGACGGTCAGTGTCACCGTTCTCGCGGTGTTTGCGGTCGCGGCGCTGTGGCGCGCGATCGACGTGCGGCCGGATCGAAGCGGAACCGACGGGCGGTTTATCCACTCCGACTCATGACGTCGAAACGCCTCGCCGCCGGATCGTTAGTGCTCGCGCTGGCGCTTGCCGCCCTCGCGAGCGGCGGGTTCTCAGCGATGGAGTTGGATCGGAACGTCGAGATCGAGGTCGTCGACGACGGGAACGCGATGTTCAGCGCCGAGGCGTGTTACGTCCCCGACGGGAGCGCCCAGAACGCCACGGGATGGAACCAAAACAACACCACGCCGGTCCGGATCGAAGTCACGAACAGTTTCGGGGGGCAACTCCGGATCGAGAGCGTCGACGGCGACAGCGAGATCGTGTCCGCAAACCCCCTTTGGAGGACGAACAGTCCCGCCGGGGTCCGAAGCACCGAGTTCGTCGTCCCGTTTAGATCGACACCGAGCGAGATCACAGTCGTCGTCTCGTCGAACGGGGTTACCGCACAGATAACGGTAACCGACATTTTACAGTGTTCCCGCCCGGTGGGAAGTTGATGGACACCGGAGGCCGAAGCTGACGACCGGAATGTCGGACGGTGAAAACGACGAAGCGACGGCTTCACCGGCTCTCGCCGTTCGGAGAGCGACGGTACAGAAGTCTCGGGGCGACCGGTGACGTGCGTACACACACAGCGGACGGCGGAACTTCGCCATTCCCGAACGGAGACGAGCGGACACGCCACCGCGTCCTCGACACCCCGGTAATGTGAACTTACCGTGATAAAGTACCACATACATATGCGTACGGGGACGTTACGGGAACGTGTCCACCGACCGTCAAGCCGGTATATACGGCTTTTTCCCCCACCCGCCGTCGGTCGGTGGACGAACTCCCCTACCCATTTCCGCCGTGAACGCGTCCGATCCGGGATCGCCGGCCCACAGCCGTGTCCGATCGAGGTAGCGACAGGTCCCGGTCGAGGGAGAACGTGCCGATGGGTGACGAAAAGACGCGACGAACCCGGACGGTTCCGAATCAGGATCGGGGAAAATTGACGGACCACGACGGCGAGATCTCAACGAGACGACGGCGGGAAGCGCCATGACCCACCGAACGCGACGGGGACGAAACGGATCCTACAACCGGCGAACGACGTCGCGAACTGCCGGATCCCCCGTTCAGTACAGATCGTCGAACTCCATCCCCATCGATTCGAGAAACGAGTCGACGAACCCGTGGACGAGGAGCGCGCTTCCGACGAACACGGCGAGCGTTCCGGCCGCGAGGCGACGGTTTTCGCGAGCCAACACCAGCGATCCGACGAGCACGAACGCGACGCCGACGAGGCCGCTGTCGCCGAGCGCTTTTCGAGCAGTCTGCGTGTCCATACCGACCGAAGCCGCCTCCGGGAATTAAAACCGGTGGCTTCCCGACGACACGCAGGCCAAACGCCCGCTCAAAACTCGTTACAGACCGGGATCCCGACGGTGTCGTACTCGCCCATCGAGGCGATGACCTCCGGCACTTCCTCGAGCGAGACGGTTTCGGAGACGATCTTCCCGGGGTCGATCTTGCCGCGCTCCATCATCGAGAAGATCTCCTCGTACTCGTGGGGCGGCATGCCGAACGAGCCGACGAACTCCCGTTCCTCCATGACGATCGTATCGACCGGCAGCGACACCTCGCCTTTCTCCTGGCTCGTCGTCAGCCCGATCTGGAGGTTCTGCCCGCCCTTGGACAGCGAGTTGACCGAGTTCCGGCAGGTCTCGGCGACGCCGAGCGCGTCGACGCTGACCTCGACGCCGCGGTTCGAGGGGGTGTGTCCCTTCACCGCGCTCGGTACGTCCTCGACGTCGGTGACGTTGACCGTTTCGTCGGCGCCGAGCTCCCGGGCCTTCTCGAGTTTGTCATCGGTCAGGTCGATCGCGACGACGTTGGCGCCGAGCGCGTCGGCGATGTGGACGGCCGAGAGGCCCACGCCGCCACAGCCGTGGACGGCGACCCAATCGCCGGGCGTGACGTCGACGCGGTGGACGAGCCCGTGAAAGGCGGTCGCGAACCGACAGCCGAGCCCGGCGACGTCGACAGGGTCGACGCCGTCGGGGAGCGTGACGACGTTGTGGTCGGCGTTCCGGACGGGAAAGGCCTCGGCGAAGGCGCCGGGCTGAAACGAAACGAAACCGAGCGGGACGACCTTCTCACAGATGTTCGCCCGGCCCCGTTTGCAGTGACGGCAGGTACCGTCGCTGAGGTTGAACGGGACACAGACCCGATCACCGACGCTCAGTGTCTCGATCTCCTCGCCGATCTCGGTGATCGTCCCCACCGGTTCGTGTCCGAAGACGAGACCCGGCGTCGGCGAGACGCCGACCCACTCCCAATCGCCCTGCCAGGCGTGCCAGTCCGAACGGCAGATCCCGCAGGCTTCCGTCTCCACGACGACCCCCTCGGGATCGGGCTCCGGTCGGTCGATCTCTCGGACGTCCATCACCGTCCCCGCCTCCTCGAAAACGACGGCTCGCATCGACATAGTGTTCCGACACTCGACCCGACTCGGTTTAATTGTTCATGCGGACGACCCGGAGGCGGTTTTCGCATCGCCGTTTTCTGTCAATAAAGCCTTAACACGGTTCCTGTCCAAGCCACGCGTATGAGCGACAACGAAGGACGCAAAAACCTTCGGATGCCCGACGGCGACGAGGTGTTCGCCGTCGTGACGAACATGCTCGGGGCGAACCGGGTCCGGGTACGGTGTATGGACGGCACCGAGCGGACCGCCAGGATCCCCGGACGGATGCAAAAGCGGATCTGGATCCGCGAGGACGACGTCGTGTTGGTCGAACCCTGGGACTGGCAGGACGAGAAGGCCGACGTCGTCTGGCGGTACGAAAAACAGGAGGCCGATCAGCTCCGCGAGGAAGGCCACATCACCGACAGCGTCTGAGTTTTTCCGGCGTCGAAAGCGAGCGAATACACAGGGACCTGTCTATTCTATACGACAGCGGCACCGAAGTATTCATAAACGTGCCGTAAGCCACTGAAACGTATGAACCGCTCGGAGAAGGCCGCCCTCCAGTTGCGAGCCGTCGACGTGTTGCGGACGCTGAAGCGGACGCGCACGTACGACGAACTCGAAGGCGAAACTGGGCTGCCGGCCGGCGATCTGAACCGCTACGTCAACGGGCACGTGCTGCCGAGCGAGCGTCGGGCCCGAGACGTTATCGAGAACGTCGGACGGAAGCTTCTGGCCGACGAACTCGACGCCAGGATCGCCGTCGACGACGAGGGGTACGTCGACAACTCGCAGCTCGTCTTCGCTCAGTCGCTGCTCGCTCTCGTCCCGCCCGTCGCCGCCGAAACGCTCGAGATCGAGCCGCCCGACGTCGTTCTGACGGCGGCGACGGACGGGATCACGCTCGCGGCGGCGATGGCCCGTTACTTCGGGGCCCGCTGTGTGTACGCGAAAAAATCCCGAGAGACCGCCGTCGAGGAGTTCATCGAAGCCAGACGGCGGCTCTCCTCGGGCATCGAGATCGATTATTATCTCCCGACGAACGCGATCTCGTCCGGTGAATCCGTCCTCGTCGTCGACGATCTCATCCGGTCCGGCGAAACGCAGGAACTCCTCCTCGAGATCGCTGCGGCCGCCGAGGCGGACGTAACCGGCGTGTTCGTCCTCATCGCGGTCGGAAACGAAGGGATCGAGCGCGCTCGATCCCACACCGACGCGCCGGTCGGGGCGCTGCTCTCGCGAGACTGATAGGAGCACATTCTATACAGGAATCTGTACAATCATTCACGATCTTCGAGGGAAAATTTTATACCCGCATTCTGTGGTACCCCAGAACGTGAAACATGGGTGTAGGTGATTCGCTGGCGGAGTACTTCGACTTCGAGGAGCACAACACGGATCTGCAAACCGAGACGCTGGCGGGGGCGACGACGTTCCTCGCGATGGCGTACATCATCGTGGTAAACCCCTCGATACTCATGCCGGCGATCATGACCGACCCGCCGGCCGGGATGGGGGAAGCCGAGGTGCTGCAGATGCTCGCGGTGGTGACGATCCTCGCTTCGGTGATCGCCATCGTCGTCATGGCCTTTTACGCGAAGCGACCCTTCGGGCTGGCGCCCGGGATGGGGCTGAACGCCTTCTTCGCTTTTACGGTCGTTCTGGGACTCGGCGTCCCCTGGCAGGTCGCTCTCGCGGCCGTCTTCGTCGAGGGGTTGCTTTTCATCGCGTTGACCGCTGTCGGGGCCCGACGGTACGTAATCGAACTGTTTCCCGAACCGGTCAAGTTCGCGGTCGGGGCCGGTATCGGTGTCTTCCTTCTGTTCCTCGGACTGCAGGAGATGAACGTGATCGTGGAGTACCCGGGCGGGACGCTCGTCCAGCTCGGGAACTTCCTGCTCGAGCCCACGGCGATCGTCGCGGTCGCCGGACTCGCGTTGACGCTCCTCCTGTACGCCCGTGGCGTCACGGGGTCGATCATCATCGGCATCCTCTCGACGGCCGTCGTCGGGTGGCTCGTCGCCCTTTTGGTCCCCGGACAGGAGGAATCGTTCGCGCCACCGGGAACGATCGAAGTCATCAGAGAACAGGGCTTTCTCGGGTTCCTGTTCGACGTTCAGTACAATTTCCTCCCGCTCGTCGAGGGGTTCGTTCAGGGGCTCGGCCAGATCACGGAGGATCCGCTCGTCTTCCTTCTGGTCGTCTTCACGTTCTTCGTCGTGGACTTTTTCGATACGGCCGGGACGCTCATCGGCGTCTCCCAGATCGCCGGCTTCCTCGACGAGAACGGCGATCTGCCCGACATCGACAAGCCGCTCATGGCCGACGCCGTCGGCACGACCGCCGGCTCGATGATGGGGACCTCGACGGTCACCACCTACATCGAATCCTCGACCGGGATCGAGGAGGGCGGCCGGACCGGGTTCACGGCGCTCGTCGTCGGGCTGTTCTTTTTGGCCGCACTCGCAGTCGTTCCGCTCGTCAGTCTGTTGCCGCTGTATGCGACGTACATCGCGTTGGTCGTCGTCGGGATCATCATGTTGCAGGGCGTCGCCGACATCGACTGGCAGGACCCCGTCTGGGCGATCTCGGCCGGACTCACCATCACCGTGATGCCGCTAACGGCGTCGATCGCGAACGGACTCGCCGCCGGAATCCTCAGCTACCCGCTTTTGAAGGTCGCGGTCGGTGACGCCCGCGACGTCTCGCTCGGCCAGTGGGTCCTCGCGCTCGCGCTCGTCTTCTACTACGTGCTTTTCTTCCTCGCGGACGGGGAACTCATCGCGTTCTGATCGATCGGTTTTTTCTCACCCACCCTCTCGACTCTCACTCGACGTCGTAGGCGTGCGCTCGCAGCGTTTCCAGTTCGACGGTGTCGAGGACGGCCTCGTTCGTCGCCTCGAGAACGACCGAGGGAACCGTCGTCTCGGGCAATCGCTCCGCACGCGTCGCCTCGAGCGCCTCGACCCATCGACCCAGACAGAGACACCACCGATCCCCGGGATCGAGCCCGGGAAACTGAAACTCCGGTCGCGGTGTCGTGAGATCGTTGCCCCGGTCTTTACTGAACTGGAGGAAGTCGGCCGTCATCACCGCACAGAGTTCGTGTCGACCACGGTCACGCGGGTGAGTGTTGCAACAGCCGTCCCGTTCGAACCCGGTGACGGGATCGTTACTGCACGGTTTCAGTTCCCCGCCGAGAACGTTCCGTTCGGTCATACGGGGACGAGGGACGCCGAGACAATAGGGATTGTCGTCCCCGAGGCTTCTTTTCGGTGGGCTCCGTACCGGCGGTATGCACGTCGGAATCCTCTCGGATACCCACGACAACGTTCCGGCCGCCGAGGCCGCGATGGATCACTTCGAGTCCGCCGGCGTCGGGGCGGTCATCCACTGCGGCGATTTCATCGCGCCGCCGCTGATCCCACATCTCGGCCGCGACGGGATCGAGATACACGCCGTTCGCGGGAACAACGACGGCGAACGCGAGGGGCTGCTCGGGGCGTTCGACGCGATCGACGGTGGCACACTCCACGGCCGGTTCGCCGAGTTGACGCTCGATGGTCGGTCCTTCGCCGTCCTCCACGGCGAACATAAGCCGGTGATCGAGTCGCTCGCGGCTTCGGGCGAGTACGATTACGTCGTTCACGGCCACTGGCACGTCCGCGAGGAGCGGTCGGTCGGCGATACCGTCGTGATCAACCCGGGCGCGCATTTCCCGACGGTTCCCGAGGAAAACCGGACCGTCGCGGTCGTCGAAACGGATAGCGACACGGTACAGTTCCACGGGATCGACGCCTCGGTATGACGAGCGATATCCGCGCGGCGACGGCCGAGGACGTCGAGGATATCATCGAGGTTGCCGAAGACGCGTGGTACGCCGCCTACGGCGGCTTTCTCGACCCGGCGACGATTGCCGAGGCGATCGCGGAGTATTACGAGCCGAAGCTCATCGGGGCGGCCGTTGAGCTGGAGGAGGTCGCCTTCTACGTCGCCGAAGACGACGGCGTCGTCGGTTTTGCGAGCGCAGAGCAGACATGGGCCGACGAGGTCGAGTTGCACACGATCTACGTCCACCCGGACCGGTGGGGCGAGGGGATCGGATCGGCGTTGCTCGATCGGGTGATCAAGTGGGCACAGAGACAGGACGTCGACCGGATCGCCTGCGGCGTCCTCTCGGAGAACGCGGTCGGAACCGGCTTTTTCGAGGCGGTCGGGTTCGAGCGGGGTCGTGAAACGGACGCGGAGATCGCGGGCGAGCGGCACCCGGAGTACGAGTACGAACGCTCGCTTTGAGCGATCGCCGCCGAACCCGTCAACGAACTCTTAAAAGCCCGCGTCACGAAACGGGCGTATGAAACACGTTACTGTCCCCAAAGACCGGATCGGCGTGCTCATCGGCGAGGGAGGTGAGACGATGCGCGAGATCGAGTCGAAGGCGGAGGTGCGGCTGGATATCGACTCCGAGACCGGCTCGGTCCGCGTCGAGTCGGTCGGCGATCCGATCCTCGGGCTGAAGGGGCCGGACATCGTCAAGGCGATCGGCCGCGGTTTCGCGCCCGAGGACGCCTTCCGGCTGCTCGAGGACGA
>CAZWZX010000115.1:0-8448 GCA_964638655.1 uncultured Natronomonas sp. | reverse complement strand
CCGAACCGACCGGGCCACCGTGGGTCAGCACTCACTTTCCTCCAGTACCTATACCCCCATTTATATACACCGCCAGAGGTTGGACCTGATAACCCCTGATTACTATCGAAAAACAAACACTACGAAGGAAGGCAGGGTCTGAAACGGTCTCAGACACCCCCTGAACATGGTCAGTAATCCGATATTATGGTGTATAAATCCCCTACTCGGACGAACAACGAGACAGTACCACCACCTGTTTCAGCAGCTAAAACGGCCCTACAAGGTCTGAAAAGAGCGTTTAGAAAACCGTGCCGGTTCAGACTGCCTAAAGCGTCCCAAGGTTTTTAGTGTATGTCTCTCGTGTTCTCACCCAAGGTGGGTTGGATGTCAGCGAACACGATACCAAAGCGGCTGGTACGTACCGGTGGGGAATATGAGTGTCAGTAAACCGTCGCCGACGGGGGACCGAACGCCCGACTCGAACGCCGACGCGGAGGGCGGGGAGATCCCTCGCGACGAGGTCTTCGCCGTCCTGAGTAACGGTCGGCGTCGGTGTGCTCTCCACTATCTGAAACAGGAGGACGGCCACGCCGACCTCCGCGATCTCACGGAGTACGTCGCGGCCTGGGAGAACGACACCACGGTCGCCGACCTACAGAGCAACGAGCGCAAGCGCGTCTACACCGCCTTGCGCCAGTCGCACCTCCCCCGGATGGACAAGGCCGGGATCTTGGAGTACCACAACAACCGCGGCGAGATCGAGCTGACCGACGAAGCCCAGGAGGTGGAGTACTACCTCGAGCGCGTCCCCGCGCGTGACATCCCCTGGAGCGAGTACTATCTGGGGCTGTCGGCGGTGGGGGCGGCGCTCGTCGCCGCGACGTGGTTCGGGGCCTTCCCCTTCGCCGAGCTATCGGGACTCGCGCTGTCGGCGATCCTCGTCGGCGTGTTCGCCCTCTCGGCGGTGGTGCACACCTACCGATCCGCGAAGAACCGGATCGGTTCCAGCACCTACGAGATCGAGGAATGAGGCGACGCGACTTCCTGTTCGGCGCTGCGGGCGCGACAAGTGCCCTCGGACTCCTCTTCGGGACCAGGGCGTTTAGCTCGACGCAGGCCGAACGGGAGGTCACGGTGGAAGTCGTCGGCGACGACGAGGCGTACGTGCAGTTGATGGACAATACGAACGGTTCCGATAATGACGTTATTTCGCCCGAAATAGAGGTCTCCGAGGGAGATTCGATTCACACCGATGCGATCGAGATCGGCAATCGGTTCGCCGTCCCCATTGAGGTGAAACTCTCCGAAGCTTCCGGAAACGGAGTCGTTTCGTTTCATTTCGGGCGAAACGGAAACGGCAATGAGATCGAAGGCGGCGGTTTGAAACCGGTCGACGTAGACGTAGACGTTGACGAGGCCAAACATCGAGGTACGGAGAGGGGCGGAATGGTAACCGTCAACGATATCGATTTCGAGATCACGGTCGAGAATGTGGACGATGGATCGGTCTTAGCTACCGTCACCCGATCGCTGGACGTCGAAATCGAAAAACAGACAGTCGAAACGGTCGAATTCAACGGTGGCACCAATACGGACGTACAGGGCCAGGGACCACCGATCGATGACAACGAGAGCGAAGGTGGCGGCCCCGGCTCCGGCGGCGGGACGATCCGCGTCCACGTCGACGGGCCGGCGACTCGTCTCGAAGCGGACGTCTGGAACGACGAACTCGATCACACCTCGACGCGGCTCGAACCAAGTCCAAACCACGTAAACGATATTGGTGCCGATTTCGACCAACCAGCCGTTGCGGTCCGGTTCCCGGAACTGGAGCAGCTCTTTATCAGAGACGAAGACGCATTCGATCCCGAAGAGTGTGGATTCGGAGACATACGGGGAAGCTCGACAGTCGAACCGACCGAGAACGGGGATTTCCTCGAATGTGTCGGGAAAGACTGACCCGTCACCGTATCCGTTATCGAAACTAACAGTACGAACGACGGCGACGACACCGTATGGACGCCTCTGAAGCGCCGGACTGGGATTTCAAAGAGCGGGACGTACTGGTGCTCCGGGAGCTCTCGCGGGATCCACAGCTCTCCTCGCGGGATCTCGCCGCCATCCTCGAGGAGAAATACGGCATCGACGTCTCACACGTGACGGTCTCGGAATCGATCCGCGGTATGCGAGAGGAGGGCGTCTTCCGCGAGGCGGTCATCCCCAACGAGGAGTACTTCATGTTCGCGCTCTTCGAGTTCAAATTCAACCCCGAGAACTTCGAATCCGGGTGGCGCCCCGCCATGGAGTACATCCGGAACTCCCCGAACACGCTGTTTTACTTCCTCTCCGACGGCGAGTACCAGTGGAAGTCGGTGATGATGTTCCCGAACCGGGAGGCCCAATCGAAGTGGATCCACGAGTTCTACAAGCGACACGGCGGGGTGATCGATAACCTCCGGAACTCGATGGTGACGAACGTCCTCAAGTTCCGAACCGATCCGGAGATCCTCGAGAGCCTCCACGACGAGGATCGATAGCCCGGTCGGTCCCGTCGGTCGGACCGGACCCGAACAACAGGACTATTGACGCCTCCGGCCCTACGGTTGGGCATGTCCCTCCGGACCAAGATCCCCGCGCCCGCGCTGGCGGTCTTTACCGCCGTCGGACTGGCCGTTTTGGCCTACGGCGGCGGCAACGTCGCCGCGTTCGCGGTCGCCAGAGTTTTGAACGCCAGCGGCGTCGAACTCACCCCGCGTCGAGGCTTCCTCCTGTCGGTTATCGTCCTCCAGCTAGTCTTTTTCACCGGCGTTTCGCTGCTGTATCTCCGGTATCGCGGGCTCTCGCTGGCCGATATCGGCGTCCGGATGCCGACGCTGGAGGGATGGATCGTCCTCGGGGTCGGCTTCGTGGGCATGATCATCCTGTGGCTCGTCGGCTCGATCGGCTCCTTCGTCGTCGGCCAACGGCTCGGGATCGAACGGGAGCCACAGGCGATCTTCGACATCGCACAGCAGGATCCGCTCATTTTCCTGCTTTTGGGCACGTTTTCGCTGCTCATCGTCGGGCCGGCCGAGGAACTGCTCTTCCGGGGCGTCATCCAGACCCGACTCAGGGAGACGTTCGGCGTCGCCGTCGGGGTGACGCTCGCGACGGCGCTTTTCGCGCTCATCCACATCGGCGGCTTCGGGACTCTCACCGGCGGGTTGCTCGGCGTCTCGGTGCTCTTTTTCGTCGGCTTCGTTCTCGCGTTGGCCTACGAGTACACCGGCAACCTCGTCGTCGTCGCGCTGATGCACGGGCTGTTCAACGCGAGTCAGGCGGCGCTCGGCTACGTCGGCGTCCGGTACGGCGATCCCGACGCGATGGCGGTCGTGATCGGACTGCTGTGAGTGCCCGGGCGATCGGGTCACCTCTCGGCGTCAGTCGGTAGCACCGTTCGCCCTCTCGTCCGGCTTCGCCGGAGATCCGTCTTCGCCGGTCGCTATCGCTCCGGGGACGGCGTCCGAACCCTCGATTTCAACGTTCGTCGGAACCGCCGCTGGCGGCGGTCTCCGTTGGCGTCACGAACTCGACGCCGGTGATCTCGAAGCGGGCGCCGCCCGCGTCGGACTCGGTGACGGCGATCTCCCAGCCGTGGGCCTCGACGACCCGTTCGACGATGCTCAGTCCGAACCCGGTCCCGTCTGCACCCGTCGAGTAACCCACCTCGAAGACAGCCTCTCGGTCGGATTCGGGGATCCCGGGGCCGTCGTCCGCCACGTAAAACCCGTCCGGGAGCGTCCCGACGGTGATCGTCCGATCGTCGCGTTCCGCGGATTCCTCGGGAGCCTGCGATCGAGGGCTCGTAGAACTGTGTTCTACGGCGTTGTGGATCAGGTTCTCGAACACCTGCTTCAACCGGCTTCTGTCCGCCGAGACCGTCCGATCGGCCTCGATCGCGAGCGAGACGCCGGCCGTCTCGACGGTCGCCCAGCAGTCCTCGACGATCGTCGGGAGATCGACCGGTTCGCGATCGGTCACCGCCTCGCCCTCCCGGGCGAGTTCGAGCAGGTCGTCGATCAGCGTCCGCATTCGATCGTGTGCGTCGCCGATCGCGTCGAGATGCTCGCCGTCGCGGTCTTCGCGGGCCAACTCCAGCCGGCCCGAGGCGACGTTCAGTGGGTTGCGCAGATCGTGGGAGACGACGCTTGCGAACTGGCTCAGTCGGTCGTTCTGCCGTTGGAGCTGTGTCTCGCGATCCCGCCGGTCGGTGATGTCGTGGCTGATCGAGAGGAACCGGTCGGCGCCGTCGATCTCGATCCGGACGAGGTGGATCTCGACCGGGAACGTCGAACCGTCCCGCCGTCGGTACTTCCCCTCGAAGGTCCGGACGTCGTCCGGCGGGAGTTCCGCCCAGAACGCGCTCGCCTCCGCCGGCTCGACCGTGGGGTCGATATCCCAGACGTTCGTCCCGACTAGCTCTTCGTTTGAGTATCCGAGCGAGTCGGCCAGCCGCCGGTTGACATCGAGGATCCGCCCGTCGGCGTCGTGGGTGGCGATCATGTCCGGCGAGTTCTCGAACAGCGCCTCGAACTTCGTCAACGTCTCCTTCAGGCGGGTTTGACGGGTCTTTCGCTCGGTTATATCGCGAACCGTACAGATCAACTCGTCCCGGTCGCTCGTGGCGAGGACGTGGTCCTCGACGAACGTGCTGCCGTCGGCTCTGAGCCCGGTCGTCGTCCCGTGCCAGTAGCCGGTCTCTCTGACCTCCGGGAGGATCTCCTCGCGCGCTCTCCGCACGTCCCCGTCGGGGTAGATCAGCTTCCAGTGTTCGCCGAGCATCCCGTCAGGATCGTAGCCGTACAGATCGGCGTAGGCCTCGTTCACGTACACGAACCGCCCGTCGTCGAGGATCGCGATCCCCTCCTGTGCGGTCTCGATGGCGTCGAGATTACGTCGGCGTTCGCGACGCGCTCTGGTCGCCTCGACGGCGTTTTCGATCCGGTTCGCGAGCAGTTCGTACTGGCCGGATCTCGACCCCTTCTGTAGGTAGTCGGTGACGCCCGCCGAGATCGCGTCGCTGGCGACCGCCTCGCTCCCCTTGCCGGTAAAGAGGATAAAGGGGAGATCGGGGTATCGCTCGCGCACGGTCTCGAGCAGTTCGAGCCCGTTCATCCCGGGCATGTCGTAATCGGAGACGACACAGTCGATTTCGGACGTGTCGAGAGTGGCCAGCGCCCCGGCGGGATCGGTCGTCGTTTCGACGGTGAAGCGCTCGCTTTCGCGTTCGAGAAAGGTCGACGTCAGCTCTGCGAACCCCGGCTCGTCGTCGATATGGAGGACGGTGATCGTTCCCGACGAGTCGGACATGTCTTCCCCGAAACACGCGATCTACTTGAATGATCGCCCCGTTCGGACTGTGCAACCGCTCCCCGCCGTCAGTTCGACCCGTCAGTCCGCACGTAGCCCGAAATGACCGTCGACGTTCGCCTCCGGGTTCGGGGTCGTCAGCGCCGAGACGGCGATCGTCACGAACAGCCCGAGCAGCATACAGTAGATCGAGATCCCCCACCCGAGGTAGGTATCGGAGAACAGCACGGTCGATCCGACCGCGAGTTCGGGGAGAAAATTGAAGACGAGATAGACCGCCTGCGGGAGGACGATCCCGGCGGCCAGTCCCGCACCGGTCGTCCGTCGCCAGTAGAGTGCGACGATGACGGGGAGGGCGAGCTGTGCGAACCCACCGAACGCGAGGTCGCCGATCTCGACGAGGATCGATCCGACGGTGGTCGCACCGAAGGCCTCGGCCTCGGCCCAGATGCTCGCGGCCAGGGCGCCGAGCGCGAAGACGGCGACCCCGATCCGACCGAGGCGGTCCTCCCGCCGTTCGGAGATCCCGTCGTCGATCAGGTTCCGGTAGACGTCGCGGGTGAAATACGACGATCCCGAGAGGAGCATCGAGTCCGAGGAGGACATCATCGCGGCGATCGCGCCGGCGATGACGAGGGCGGCGAACCATACCGGCGTGAACTCCGCGAGGACGACCGGGAGGATACTCTCACCGGCGCCGATATCCGCCTCCAGCCCGAGCCCGCGGGCCCACGTCCCGAGGAGGAACGCGGGGACGAAAAGCAGGAGTACGAGCACGGGCCACAGCGCGAAGGAGCGTTTCAGGACGCCCTCGGAGGCGGCCGCGAAGAAGCGCTGGTTGACCTGCGGGAACATCGCGACGCCGAACGCGATCGAGACCGCGAACGTGAGCATCGTTCCGGGCGTATAAAAGTCACTTCCCAGGGCGAGGAACTCGGGGTTCGTCGCCTCGAGGCCGGCGTTGATAGTTCCGATGCCGCCATCGACCGCGAGGAGGACCCACAGCAGCGCCGCCCAGACCATGAGCAGCATGAACGCGCCCTGCAACGTATCCGTCCAGGCGATGCCCCGCATTCCGGCGAGCACCACGTAGACGATCATGAAGACCGTGATGAGCGTCGCGCCGGCGGCGAACGGGACGGCGCCGTCGGTCAGCGCGGAAAGCGCCCCGCCGGCGCCGATCTGCTGGAGCATGACGTAGGGGAACAGCCACAGCAGCGAGACGAGGGCGACGAGCGCGCGGATTCGACCGGATCCGAACCTATCGCCGAGCAGCTCACCCAGCGTGACGTAGCCGTGTCGCTGCCCGAGAAGCCACTGTTTGTACCCGAGGACGTACCACAGGACGGCGAAGATGAGCCCGTCCATGAGCCCCATCACGAGGATCCACTCGGGGCCGAACCCGTAGGCGGTGTCCGGCCCGCCGAAGAAGGTGAACGCGGACAGGAGCGTCGCGAAGACGGTAAAGAGCAACACGACGGTCCCGAACGTTCGGCTGGCCAGATAGAAGTCCTCGGCGGCGCGTTCGGTGACCCGGTATGCTGCTAGACCCACACCGAGGGCAACGAGTAGGTAGCCGACGACGATACCGAGCTGGAGCGCCGTGCTCATGGCGTCTCACCGTCGACGATCCAGATCCCCCACGCCCGCCGCGTGAAAAGCCAGAAGACGACCGCGGCGACGACCATCCAACCGATATGCCACCACAGCCAAAGCGGCAGCCCGAACGCGGCCCGGCTGTCACCCCACAGGAACCACGGGATCGCGAACGTGATCAGGAGGCCCATCAATGCGGCCCATCCATAACTTTCCACCGTCGAAGTCATGTGTTGAAGAGTATATCTATTCGAATCACTAAACAGTATCGGTCAATGCACACAAAAAGATATTGAAGAGATATTGTCTTCGATACGGCCGCGAGACTGTGATCGGACGGCGTCAACCTGCCGGTCGGACTCGTCCGGAGCGGGCGGCGATGATCCACGGATCTCCCTACGAGCTCCGGTTCATACACAGATATAAATTGTCAGACCCTGTCCATACACGTCATGAACGTACAAAACGCGAGCGACGACGCGGAGATGGGACGGACGATACTGCTGATCACGGTACTCTTTTTGCTCGGTGTCGTCGCCGCGGGCGTACTGATGGTACTGTTGAGTGATTTCATCCTTGCGGTGACCGCCTGAACCGCTGGGTGTGTCGGGCACCGTGATCGACTCCGAACGTTTTCCTTTTTCCGATCAGTCGAAAACAAACGTCCGATAATACCGACTGAAAATGCCGATCGGCGCCTTTGCGGTCCGCTCGGGCGAACGAAACCTGTTCCGGTCCCGGACCATTTATACGTTCGAACGACCGTATTTAAAACGCCATGGGGTCGCTCATGGAACGATCACCATCACCATCATCGCCCGGCGACGGGCAGTTCATCAATGCAAGACACAGCCAAATATCTCGTTCACGCAGACATCACGGCGGACGGAATCGTCGAGCGATCGGACGTCGTCGGGGCCGTCTTCGGTCAGACCGAGGGCCTACTCGGCGACGAACTCGATCTCCGCGAGCTACAGGACGCATCGAAAGTCGGCCGGATCGACGTCGAGATCGACTCCCAGAACGGCCAGTCTTTCGGCCGGATCACGATCGCGACGAGCCTCGATCGCGTCGAGACGGCGATTCTCGCCGCTTCGCTCGAGACCATCGACCGCGTCGGTCCGTGCCGATCGACGATCGAGGTCCGGGAGATCGAGGACGTCCGGGCGGCGAAACGGAGGGAGGTCGTCGAACGGGCCAAGACATTGCTGACCGACGGGTTCGCCGACTCGATGCGCTCCAGTCGGGATCTCGTCGAGGAGGTCCGAGAGTCGGTTCGCATCGAGGACATCACCGACTACGAGGGGTTCCCGGCGGGCCCACACGTCGGGAACTCCGACGCAATCATCGTCGTCGAGGGTCGGGCCGACGTCCTCACGCTGTTGCAGTACGGCATCAAGAACGCGGTCGCCGTCGAGGGAACGAACGTTCCCGACCCGGTGGCCGAGTTGACCGAATCCCGGACCGTGACGGCCTTTTTAGACGGCGATCGCGGCGGCGAACTCATCCGTCGGGAGCTCG
>CAZWZX010000114.1:0-8637 GCA_964638655.1 uncultured Natronomonas sp. | reverse complement strand
CTCGCGCCGGCGCCCGAAAGCTCCGAGGCGCCGTCGATTCCCTCGAGCAGCGGGTTGAGGTGGTACTCCGTCTCGGCGTCGGCGGGCTGGTGGTGATCGGCGATGACGGGGACGAAATCGCCGGCGCGCTCGTGTTCGGCGATGATGTCGAGTTGGCCGCTCCCGAAATCGGTGAAAAGCACCGTGTCGTATCCGCGTTCGGCGATGGCGGCGATCGACGCGGCGTCGAGCTGCTTTTCGAACACCGTCTCGAAGGGGATCTCGGCCCGTTCGAGCGCGAGTGCGGCGACGGCGGCGCTCGTCAGTCCGTCGGCGTCGATATGCGAAGCGAGCAACACGCGGTCGGCCGTGAGCAGCCGCTCGGCACAGGAGGCGGCTCGGGGCTGTAACTCCGGGACGGGGACGTCAGCGGCTGCCATCGTACCCGTCAGTAATGCGTTCTCGGATTTAAACCTCAGTACGGCCGCCGGACGAACCGGGGCTTTACGCCTCGGCCGGGACCTCGTCGATGAGAACGACGGCCTCGCCGTCGATTACCTGATCGTCGTCCTTCCGGACGGTGGTGCGGAGCCGGTACTGCTCGCCGCCGAGGTCTTCGATCACTTCGATCGTTGCAGTGACGTAATCGTCGATCCGAACCGGGGCACGGAACTCCAGATCCTGTGAGAGGTAGACGATCCCACCGGGGAGGCGGGCGAGGGCGGCACTTATGAGGCCGGTGACGAGAATCCCGTGGACGATGCGGCCGTTGAACCGGGTCCGTTCGGCCCACTCCTCGTCGAGGTGAATGGGGTTCGTATCGCCGGAAGCGGCCGCGAAGCGCTCGACGTCCCGCTGTGAGATCGTCTTGGCGAACCGGACCGTATCGCCGACGTCGAGTTCCTCGCCGACGTCCCGTTCGACGTCCCACTCCGGAAGGTCGACACCGCCGGCGAGTCGGGTCTCGACGGATCGTCCGTCGGTCCCCGCCGCACTGTCGACGCCGTTCGTCGATGCCGTCCCGAGAGCCGAGAGGGCCGCCCTGTTGGCAGCCTGGTTGGCTTCGAGCAGGCTGTTGAACACGCGCGATGAGGTGTCGGCCCACATCTCGAACGGCGTCGAGTACGTGTTGTCGTTCATCCCTACGTCGGATATGAGCCTCCACTACTAAAAGGTGATGTTGCGCTGGGAGATAAATTCCATTCAGAGGGGACAGTAGACATCAGATGGCATTGTGCGGAAGTTTTATGTGTTCTAAGCGACTAACGGTTGTACAATGACCGATACGGACGAGAGCCAAGAGGGGCTCATGTGGCCGCCGAACATGCTGAAGGCGATGCAGGAGACCTCCGAGCAGGCGACGCGGAAACAGCAGGAAGCGCTCCAGAGCCTCTTTACGGGGGCCGGAACCGGGACACCCGATCTCGGGGACATCACCGATCAGCTCGGGGCAATGAGCCAGATGGCGACGTTCAAAACGCGGATCCAGAGCGGCGGCCGGATCTCGATCCCGGACGCCGAACGGGAAGCTTTGGACATCGGCGAGGGCGATATCGTCCAGACGGTCGTCCTGCCGGTCAAACGCAAGGGGGACGACGATGAGTGAAGAACCCGATCCGATCGGTACCGGCTTCGAACTGCAGCGGAACGCGATCGAGGCGGGACAGAGAGCCCTCGAGGAGAGCGTCGAGTTCCAGCGACAGCTCGGTGAGACCCTGCTGGGCGGCGTCGGAACGACCGAGGACGCCCAAAGGCAGGGCGTCGAGATGACGCGGCGGGCGCTTCACACCTATCTGGACACCGTCGAATCGACGGTCCCCGGCGCCGAAGACGCGGTCGCGGAGATCAGGGGGACAGTCGACGAGCAGTTCGACACGCTCGAAGCTCGCCACGGGGAAGCGTTCGAGACCGTAAGCGAAGAACTCGAGGAGGGGACGGAGGCCTACGAGGAGCTGGCCTCGGAGTCGCTCGAGACGCTCACCGGACAGCTCGAGGCACTCCTGGAGACCCACGAAGAGATCGAAACGCGGACGCTCGAGGCCTTCGAGGAGGCAGAATCGCAGTTCGAAGAGATTCAGGCGCAGCTCGAGGAGCGAAACGACGAACTCGCCGACGAACTCGAGACGGGGACCGAACAGTTCGCCGAGCAGTTCGAGACCCAGCTCGAACAGTTCCGAACCCAGCTCTCGGAGATGCAAGAGCGCGTCGAGGCGGCCCAACGCGAGGCGCTGGAGTTCCAGTCGGAAGATAAATAGGGGACGTGCGGGACGGACCCGAAGAGTGGCGCAGATGTGATCGAGCTTCGATCATTCATCAACTGTCGGACAGTAATGTGCCGATTTTTTCATGGTCCGGACGTGAGGAGTACATATCATGAGTAAGGGTAGCAAGGAGATACAGGACGAGTGGGAGCAGTTGGTCGAGAACATGAACGACGCGGTCGCACAGTCTATGGAGCAGAACATGGAGGCAAGCGCCGCGTTCATGGAGTCGTGGGCCGACGCGATGGACGACTCGGTACCCGAAGAGGACGTGCTTGCGAGCGGGCTCGAGGGGTACAGCGGGGCCTACGAGGTGTGGATGGACGCCGCCGAGGAGATGTTCGAACGGACCGCCGACGGCGCCGAAGGCGAGGAGATCGCGCTGACCGAGTTCCGCGACATCTGGCTTCAGAGCGCCAACGAAGCGTTCAAGGAAGTCATGGGGACCTCGGCGTTCGCGGCGGCGAACGGCCAACTCGTCAACGCGATGATGGACATGCGGCAGCAGGCCGACGAGGTCGGCGAGGAGACGCTCGCCGAGTTGGGGATGCCGACCCGATCGGACCTCGACGAGGTCGCCGAGCGGCTCGTCGAACTCGAACGGCGCCAACACCGCGTCGAGGAGAAACTCGACCGGGTCATCGAGGCAGTGGAATGAGCGCCAACGACCCCTTCTCGCTCGCGTTGAACTTCCAGCGCGAACTGCTTGAGTCGGCGGTGGGAACCGTCGAAAAGAGTACCGTCGCGGACGAACAGCTCGAGCGGATCGAGCGCGTCGACGTCGGCGAAACGCCGAGCGAGGTCGTCTACGAGGAGAACAAACTCGAGTTGCTCCATTACGAACCGCTCACCGACGAACAACACCGAACGCCGATCCTCGTCGTCTTCGCGTTGATCAACAAACCGTTCATCCTCGATCTCCAGCCGGACAGAAGCGTCGTCCGGCGACTCTTGGAGGCCGGCCACGACGTCTATCTCATCGACTGGAACGAGCCCTCGCGGCTCGATCGCCATCTCACGATCGACGACTACGTCAACCGGTACATCGACAACTGCGTCGACGTCATCAGGGAGCGATCGGGCGTCGACCGGATCAACCTCCTCGGCTACTGTATGGGCGGGACGATGACGGCGATGTACACCGCCCTGCATCAACGGAAAGTCCGGACGCTCGGGCTCATGGCGGCCGGGCTCTGTTTCGACGACACCGGCGGCGTCCTCGAGTTGTGGGGCGACGCCGAGTACTACGACCCCCGGGACGTCGTCGACGTCTACGGGAACGTCCCCTCGGAGATGCTCGACGCCGGGTTCGCTTTGATGGATCCGGTCGCCAACTACGTCTCGAAGTACGTCCGGCTGTACGACAACCTCGAGAACGACGAGTTCGTCGAGAACTTCGCCCGGATGGAGCAGTGGCTCGACGAGGGGATCGATCTGGCCGGCGAGACGTACGTCCAGTTCCTCGAGGACATCTATCAGGAGAACAAACTCTGCAACAACGAGATGTATCTCGGCGGCGAACACGTCGATATCACCGAAATAGAGGTACCGATCCTTCAGATCATCGGCGAGTACGACCATCTCATCCCGCCGGAGACGAGCAAACCGTTTAACGACGTCGTCGGCAGCGATGACGTCGAGACGATCGAGTATCCGACGGGACACATCGGGATGTCCGTCTCGGGATCGACCCACCGCGACGTCTGGCCCCGCGTCGCCGAGTGGTTCATCGAGAAATCGACCGACGATCGCGAACGTCTCGAGGCGGTCGAGGGGGCGGTCGCGGACGCGACGGACCAGATCGTGATCGAGGGAATCGACGTCGAGACAGAGACGGACGAGAGCGCGGAATCGGATCTCGCGGAGGAGGTCGAGATCGAGATCGAAGAAGGGGCTGACGACACGGAGCCGGAGGCTGAGCCGACGGAGACGGGGACTACGGACGTCGAAACCGAGGAAATCGACGGGATCGGGCCGACGTACGCCGAACGGCTCTCGGCGGCCGGGATCGAAACCGTCGACGAACTCGCCGACGTGAACGTCGAGACGGTCGCGACGGCCGCCGGAATAAGTGAAACGCGGGCCGAAGACTGGCTCGAACAGGCCACAGAGCGGTCGAACTAGGGAGGTCCGGCGCTATCGGTCGCGTTCACCGAAGTCGAAAAGCCGGACGCGTCACTCGCTGAAGCGAGCGATGGCGTCGGCTCCGTCGGGGCAACGGTCACGCCCGAGAAGATCAGCCGGACGTGTCCGAGATACGGAACCCGGAGTTCGGCAGTGCCGACGACCCACTCGGGTCGGACCGGCGAGGAGAGCCGCGTGACCTGATCGTAGTTCGCGTTCGAGCGTTCGTTGTCGCCCTGTGTGATGAACCCGGCGTGTGGGGCCGGACAGTGATCGAGCTCCGCACAGTCGTCGGCGGCGCCGAGCGCGTCGGGATCGCCACGATCGTACCAGTTCTCGCCGTCCTCGACCCAGAGCATCGCGCGGTGAATCACCGGCGTGCTACCGGTGTTGCCGTTCGGCCTGAAGACGATGACGTCGCCGTGGGCGCCGAACTTCGTCCGGTCCTCCCGCTCGGCGGCGTCGGCGGGGACGACCCCGGTCGGATCGCCGTCGTTGGTGACCGCCCCGTCGGGGACGAACCGTTCGTTGTCTACGATGAAGACGAGATCGCCTTCGACCATGTTCGGCTCCATACTGCCGGATTCGACGGCGACCATCGGGGGCCAGACGCCGCTGACGGCGAAAAGCGTCGCGCCGATGAAAAGCACGATGAGCACGCTCGTCAGCAGGTCCCGAACGTAGAGCATCGGTCCCGAGTCGACCGATCGGAACCACCGGAGCCAGCCGAGGACACCGCCACCGTAATCGTCCGGTGTCGCGCGGGCGGGATCGGAACCGGGGATCCGTTCGGAGGGCGGAGCGGGCTCCCCCATCGATCCGTCGTCGGAGCCCTCGGGGGAGTTGAATGGTTCGTCGTCGGACGAGCCGTCGGCGGAACGGTCGTCCGTCCTGTCGGTCATTGTCCGCCCATAACGGGTCCCCGAACGTGAACGTTCTGGGTTCGAAACGGCGGCGGAGAGAACCGGACGAATCGAACCGGACCACCGGTCCGCTACGTTTTTGCCCACCGGTGGCGACGTACGGCTGTGCCATCGGAGGAGTCGGCCCGGATCGCACGCGAGCTCGCGAGCCACGGCTACGCGGCCGACAGGGAAGCCATCACGCTGCTTTCGGGCGCGGAGGACACCGCTGCGGCGCTCGCGGTCGCCGTCGAGGCCGCGCCCGACGGAAGTCTGAAACTCACGGCCGAGGACGTTCGGAACGTGCTCGGGTCGGGACCGCACGGACGACGGGATCCGATCGCGGACGGTGACGCGGCGTCGGGTGGCGGTGGCGATACGGACAAAACCGCCGGGAAACCCCAGGACGCCCCGGAGGTCTCACCCGGACCGACCGGCGGAGGACGGGGCGATGAGGGGACGGGATACCCCTCCGTTTCGACTGGAGACAGACGCGCTGGACCGGACGTTGATGTGGAGGACGCTCCAGTCGAAACGGAGGGGTCTAAAGCGAGCGAAGGACGCGAGAGCCCGAGCGCTTCGAAGGGAGGAGCGACGGCCGCGACGCCCGAAAACGAAGCGACCAGGAACGAATCGGGGACGGCCGTTTTCGGGGACGAAACGGCGTCGGACGCCACCCAGGACGGCGCGTCGAGAACTGTCGATCCTTCGCTTCGGTCCCTCGAGATCGGCAACGACATGACGGGTTATTCGACCGGAACCGGCGAGTACGACGACTTCGTCGCGACGTTCCGGGACCGATACGAGCGGCTGGCCGGGACGCTTCGGGGGCGGGTTAACCACCGCAACGCGTCCGCGATCCAGGCGAGTCCCGGGGGCGGCGACGCCGGGATGATCGGGATGGTCTCGGACATCCGATCGACCGCCTCGGGGCACTGGCTCATCGAACTCGAGGACACGACGGGCACCTTCCCCTGTCTCGTGATGAAGGACAAGGAGATCGCCGAGTCAGTCGAGGAGTTACTGTACGACGAGGTCATCGCCGTCGAGGGGACGATCTCCGACGACGGGGGCATCCTCTTCGTCGACGAGTTGTACTTCCCGGACGTTCCGCGGACGTACCAGCCCTCGACGGCGGACAGACACGTCCAGGCGGCGCTGATAAGCGACGTCCACGTCGGCAGCCAGGAGTTCGTCGCCGACGCCTGGAGCGAGTTCGCCTCGTGGCTGCACACGCCCGAGGCCGCACGGATCGAGTATCTGCTCATCGCGGGCGATATGGTCGAGGGCGTCGGCGTCTATCCCGACCAAGACGAGGAGTTAGACGTCGTCGATATTTTCGATCAGTATCGGGCCTTTTCGGAGTATCTCAAGGAGGTGCCGGGCGACATCGAGATCGTCATGATCCCGGGCAACCACGACGCCGTCCGGCTGGCCGAACCGCAGCCGGGGTTCGACGAGGAGCTCCGGGAGATAATGACGGCCCACGACGCCCGGATCGTCTCGAACCCCGCTGTCGTCACGATCGAGGGCGTCTCCGTGCTCATGTATCACGGCGTCTCCCTCGATGAGGTGATAGCCGAACTCCCCGAGGCGAAGGCCAACTACGACGAGCCGCACAGGGCGATGTACCAGCTGTTGAAAAAGCGCCACGTCGCCCCGCAGTTCGGCGGCCACACCCGCCTCGCGCCGGAGTCGAAGGATTACCTCGTCATGGACGAGGTCCCCGACGTCTTCCATACCGGGCACGTCCACAAACTGGGCTGGGGGAAATACCGCAACGTGCTGGCGGTCAACTCCGGCTGCTGGCAGGCCCAAACCGAGTTCCAAAAGAGCGTCAACATCGATCCGGACGTCGGGTTCGCCCCCGTTCTCGATCTGGACACCCTCGAGATGACCGTCAGAAAGTTTACTTGAACGAAAAGAGCCGACCGGTCGCCTTTTAGGCGCCAACGGTCAACGGAGTGTATGTTCGAGACGCGCCCGGACCGCGACGCCGAGGTCGTCCTCCTCGGGCGGTCGAACGTCGGCAAGTCGACGCTCATGCGCGAGATCACGGGCCACAGCTTCGACACCGGCTCCAGCCCCGGCGTGACGAAAAAGCCGAACCACTACGACTGGGGCCCGGAGGATTTCGTCATCACGGACCTGCCCGGCTTCGGGTTCATGTCCGGCGTCCCCGACGACGTCCGCGAGCGGATCAAGACCGACGTCGTCAGATACGTCGAGGCGAACGCCGAGAAGATCCTCGTCGGGATACTGGTCGTCGACGGCAAGGCCGTCGTCGACATTATCGACCGACACTCCGGCGAGGGTGAGATCCCCCACGACGTCGAAATGTTTGGATTCTTACAGGAGCTCGACATCCCGGCCGTCGTCGCCGTCAACAAGATGGACAAAGTCGACGACCGCGACGAGCGGCTCGACGAACTCGCCGAACGGCTCGGGCTCTATCCGCCGTGGCAGCAGTTCGAAGAGACGATCGCGCCGATATCGGCGAAGCGAGGCTCGATCGAACCGCTCAACGAGGCCGTCAGACACCACCTCCACGAGCAGAAACGCGACGACCTGTTCAAGTTCTTCTGAGGCGGGCAGATCGGACCAGCAGTCTTTTTGCGCCGCCGAACCGTCCTTGGAGTATGTTCGGAGGAGGCGGCGGGTTGAACCCGCGCAAGATGAAACAGATGATGAACCAGATGGGGATCGACCTCGAGGATATCGACGCCGAGGAGGTCATCATCCGCACCGCCGAAGAGGAACTCGTCTTCCACGACGCCGAGGTCCAGCGGATGGACGCCCAGGGCCAACAGACCTACCAGATCGTCGGTGACCCGGACACCCGGCCGAGAGGCGAGGGAAGCGCCGGGAGCGTCGGGGACGACGGGAACGCCGACGACGCGGCCATCGAGAGCGGCTTTTCCGAGGACGACGTCGAGATCGTCGCCGCCCGAACCGGCGTCACCGAAGAGAAGGCCCGGGAGGCGCTCGAGGAGACCGGCGATCTCGCGGCCGCCGTCCAGAAACTGGAGTGAGCCGGACCGACAGCCGCGTGCTCCTCGTTCGGGGCAGCCGCGAGTTCCTGCTCGAACCGGGGACGACACAGGAGACCGACCTCGGCGTCATCGATCTCCCCGAGGACGTCGAGTTGGGGTCGGTCGTCGAGACCCATCTCGGCGAACCCTTCGAGGTGCGGCGGCTCCGCGGCCCGGATCTGTTCGATCATCTCGAGCGGACCGGCGCGCCGATGATGCCCCGCGATATCGGGCTGGTCGTCGGCCACACCGGGATCGCCTCGGGCGATCTGGTTCTCGATGCGGGGACCGGAACCGGCGTGCTCGCGGCGTATCTCGGCCGCCTCGGGATCGAGGTGA
>CAZWZX010000113.1:0-8710 GCA_964638655.1 uncultured Natronomonas sp. | reverse complement strand
CGAGAGACACGCCGCGATGGCGACGCGCTGGCGCTCGCCGCCGGAGAGGTCGGTGAGCTGTTGTTCCATGATCCGATCGAGCTGGAGCGGGCCCGCGATCTCGGTGTTCCAGTAGGAGCCGCCGAAATCGTCGGTGATCGATCGCAGGAACGAGTCGACCCGCATCGGCTGGTCGATCTCGACGTATTGCGGCTTATACGAGATGTCGAGCCGGGCGTCGAAGCTCCCCTCGTCGGGGTCGAGGCGGCCGGCGAGCAGCTTCGCGAACGTCGATTTGCCGATCCCGTTGGGGCCGACGATACCGAGCACCTCGTTGTTCCGGATCTCGCCGGCGTCGATCTCGAGAGCGAACTCGCCCTCGCCGTAGGATTTTTCCATCGCCGGATACTCGACGAGCGTCTCGCCGTACCCCTCGCTTCGGGGGGCGTGTTCCTCGAACTCGATCGCTTCCGGGCGGATCCGCATGTTCTCGTTTTCTAGATAGCCGGTGAGATACTGGTTGATCCCGCCCTTCGTCGATTTCGGCGGCGTGACGACGCCGAAGACGCCGGGCTCACCGTAGGCGACGTGGAGGGCGTCGGCGAGCAGATCCAGCACGGCCAGATCGTGTTCGACGACGAGCATCGAGCGATCGTCCTCGGAGAGTTCCTGAATGAGTCGGGCGGCGGTGACGCGCTGTCCGATGTCGAGATACGGCGTGATCTCGTCGAGAAAGTAGAAGTCGGCGTCCCGGACCAGCGTCGCGGCGAGGGCGACGCGCTGGAGCTCTCCGCCGGAGAGCGTGTCGATCGGCTGGTCGACGACGGCTTCGATGTCGAGTCGCTCGACGAGATCGTCGGCGACGCCGCGCTCGTCGACGCCGGCGAGCAGTTCGCTCGTCTTCCCGTCGAACGTGTCGGGAATGCGATCGACGTACTGTGGCTTTCGGGCGACGGTCACGTCGCCCTCCTGGAGGTCCTCGAGGTACTCTTGGAGCTCCGTACCGCGGTACTCCTCGAGCACCGTCTCCCAGTCCGGTTCGTCCTCGAATCGGCCGAGGTTCGGCGTTATCTCGGCGGCGAGCACGTGGACGGCGGTCGTCTTTCCGATACCGTTGGGGCCGAGGATACCCGTCACACGGCCCTCCTGTGGGGCTGGGAGCCCGTAGAGCGCGAAGCTGTTCTCGCCGTAGCGATGCGTCGGTTCCTCGTCGAGTTCCTGCGGGAGATTGATGATCTCGATCGCGTCGAAGGGGCACTTCTCGACGCAGATCCCGCAGGTCTCGCCGAGACACAGCTCCTCGGAGATGGAGATCTGATCGGCTCCTCCCGCGTAGTAGTCGCCCTCGTCGTGACGTTCCTCGCGAGTGACGATACACTCCTCACCGGTCCGGTTGGGCGGACAGAAGTTCGCACACTCGTAGTTACACCGGTCGGGCTGACAGCGGTCCAGATCGACGACGGCGATACTGTCGTCGGCCATCAGAGGCTCGCCCCAGTGGTAAGCAGGATCGCCCAGCAGACGAACCAAAGCGAGAACGTCATGAACGCGATGTAGAGGTAGTCCTTCACGCCGAAATCGTCGACGTCCAGTTCCATCCCCGCCATCTCGAGGAGCCGATAGAGCGGGAACTGTACGATGACGGCGCCCGCGAGAACGTAAACCGCGAGGGTGTCGCCGGCGCCGGTGGCGACCATCGTCGAAACGAGGGCGGCGACGACACCGGAGAGACACGCGATCGCCGTGACCGTCACGCCCCGGATGTGCGCGGTCCGGCGCTCGGCCGTATCGGTTGCCATACGTACACTGTGCTATCCGTCGTCAAAAGCGGTTCGTTCCGGGAGCGTCGATGAGACCCGAAACGCACACCTCGGAGTGATGACGCGGCACATACCTGCCAGGTTTGCCTCAACGTTTATACACTCAGCATCCCTCTTTTTAGGTACCAATGGCCGACTCTGACGGGGAGACACTGTCCGATCTTCCGCCGAGCGCAAAGCTCGTTTACAAGGTCCTCGAGTACAACGGCGGGATGACACAGAAAGATATCGTCGAGGAATCGATGCTCTCGGCACGAACAGTTCGATACGCGCTCGAACGGCTCGAGGACATCGAGATCGTCTCCGAGGACGTCTACTTCGCCGACGCGAGACAGAACCTCTACGAACTCACGGAGACCGGGAAGGCGGCGACCGAAGGAACGGCCGACGCGGCGGTCTCGGACGACTGATCCGGGGAGAGAGACGGATAGATCTCATTTCTTGCCCGCGTTGTCCGAGATCTTCGGATACGACTGTCGGGAAGCGGTCCCCTTCCGGGCCACGACTCGCGCGATCGCGGCCGTCCGGCCGTCCGATCTCGTTTCGGTCCGCTCGTGGTATCCGAGTACGGTCAGATCGAGCATCGAGCGAAGCAGTTCGTTGGCCGAAAAGCGGTAACGGTCGCCGCTCGGGCCGCTTTCGACGGGCTCGGTCGTTCGGAGATGGTGTTCGACGTAGAGCACGCCGCCGTCGGCGAGCGCCTCCTTGATATCCGGAAACCGGTCGACGGCGCGATAGAAGCTGATCGTCACCAGATCGTACGTGTCGGTCGGGAACTCGTAGCTCGGGATGTCGGCCTGGATCAGCTCGAGTCGGTCCGCAGCGTTCCGTTCGGCCGCCCGTTTACGGGTGATCTCGAGGCCCGCCCGCGAGCCGTCGAGCGCGTCTACCCGGTAGCCCCGGTCGACGAGAAACACCGCGTTCCGCCCGGTCCCGGCCGCGATATCGAGAGCCTTACCGGTCGGAAGCGAATCGGCGTACCGTCGTAACATCGCCGACGGCTCCGGATCCCGTGGATACTGTCCCGATCGAAATCGCTCGTCCCAGTCCGTCATACCGGTCTTACAGCCGGCTGGCTGTTGAATACACGGTCTCGAAAGGGTGGCTCGGAATGGGCCCTCGTCACAAGGGGCTCGGAGGGGGTAACTCTCGTCACCGCCACCGGGGTGTGTTCCCGCTCGAAAAACAAGAACCTGCGGTTATCGGGGGACCGACGTTCGGATCGGACGCTGCGGGACAAAATGGAACCCAACTAGTAAGGTATTCGTCGAAGGATCACTCCGAACAGCGGAACGACCGTCGCCTCAGGCCGCGCGACGCTCTTTCGCCTTCGGGCGGAGCTTCTTGTACCCGCATTTCCGACAGCTGTCGGCGCGTTTGGGGTTCCGGGCGTTACAGCGCATGCAGATCATCTTGTCGAGGATGCGATCCTCCGCTTTGTCGAAACTGGCCATACACGTCGCGAGACGGTCCGAGCGGATAAACCTAACCGTTCCGGGACGTGACCTCGCACGGAGAAGCGGTGTCGGGACGCCCCGCGACGAACAAAGCCTTTAGTCTGGACCGTCTACGGCCGACAAATGGTACTCGACGACCTGGGCAGTTCCCTCCGGGGAACGCTCGACAAACTACAGGGCAAGACGACCCTCTCGGAGGACGACGTCGAGGAGATCGTCAAGGAGATCCAGCGTTCGCTCCTTTCGGCCGACGTCGACGTCTCGCTCGTGATGGAGCTGTCGGATTCGATCAGAGGGCGCGCTCTCGAGGAGGAGCCGCCGGCCGGGACGACCGCCCGCGATCACGTTCTCAAGATCGTCTACGAGGAGATGGTCGAGCTCGTCGGCGAGTCGACCGACCTCCCGCTCGAAGAGCAGACGATCATGCTCGCCGGCCTACAGGGTTCGGGGAAGACGACCAGCGCCGCGAAGATGGCGTGGTGGTTCTCCAAGAAGGGGCTCCGACCCGCCGTGATTCAGACCGACACGTTCCGCCCCGGCGCCTACGAGCAGGCGAAGGAGATGTGCGAGCGGGCGGAGGTCGATTTCTACGGTGATCCGGACAACGACGACCCCGTCGACATCGCCCGAAAGGGACTCGAAGCGACCGAGGACGCCGACGTCCACATCGTCGACACCGCCGGGCGACACGCGCTCGAGGGCGAGTTGATCGACGAGCTCGAGGAGATCGAAGCGGCCGTCGAACCCGACCGAAACCTGCTCGTGCTCGACGCCGCGATCGGACAGGGGGCCAAAGAGCAGGCCGAGCGGTTCCACGGCTCGGTCGGCATCGACGGCGTCATGATCACGAAACTCGACGGGACGGCGAAGGGCGGCGGCGCGCTGGCGGCGGTCGATCAGACCGGCTCCTCTATCGCCTTCCTCGGGACCGGCGAGGAGGTCGGCGACATCGAGCGCTTCGAGGCGTCGGGGTTCATCTCCCGGCTGTTGGGGATGGGCGATCTCAAACAGCTCTCCGAGCGCGTCGAGCGCGCGATGGCCGAAACGGGAGAGGAGGAGGACTGGGACCCCGAGGACCTGATGAAAGGGGAGTTCACCCTGAAGGACATGCGCAACCAGATGAACGCGATGAACCGGATGGGTCCGCTCGATCAGGTGTTGGATATGATTCCCGGCCTCGGCGGCGGGATCAAAGACCAGCTACCGGACGACGCGATGGACATGACCCAAGACCGGCTCCGGGACTTCGAGGTGATCATGGACTCGATGACCGAACTCGAACTCGAGAACCCGCGGGCGATCGGTCAGAGTCAGATCGAGCGCATCGCTCGCGGATCCGGCAAGGACGAGGAGACGGTTCGCGAGCTGCTCGAACAGCACAAGATGATGTCCCGGATGATGAAGCAGTTCCAGGGGATGGGCGACGGCGACATGCAGCGGATGATGAAACAGATGCAGCAGGGCGGCGGTGGCGGTGGCGGCGGTCTCGGCGGTATGGGACCGTTCGGCGACTGAATCCGGTGGGAAACTCCACAACGGTTATCAGATCACCCCGAGAAACGGGGGATGTCGATGCCTGACGAGAACGCGACGGTACTGCTCGTCGACGACGAACCGGAGCTCGTCGAGATCTACGAGATGTGGTTCGAGGGAGCGTACACGACCAGAACCGCCTACGGCGGGCGTCAGGCGCTCGAGGCGTTCGACGAGGACGTCGATGTCGTCCTGCTCGATCGCCGGATGCCGGGGATGTCCGGCGACGAGGTGCTCGAACGGTTCCGGGAGGGCGACCACGACTGTCCGGTCGTGATGGTCACCGCGGTCGAGCCGGATCAGGGGATCGTCGAGTTACCCTTCGACGAGTACGTGGTCAAACCGGCCGACAGGACGGAACTGCTCGAGGTCGTCGAGGGGGCACTCGAAAGGTCGGACGACGAGACCGCGAACGACGTGCTCGACGCGCTCGGGGACAAGAAGACGCGGCAGTGCTATCGAGTGCTCAACGGGTCCGAGCGGAGCGCCCGCGAAATCGCCGAGCGGACCGGGTACTCGTTGCCGACCGTCTATCGGCGGCTCAACGCCCTCACGCAGGCCGGACTCATCGAGAGCAGGACGCAGATCGATCCCGGCGGCGACCACTACGAGACGTTCACGACGGTCGTCGATCGGATCGCCGTCGACCTCGATGGGTTCCGGATCGAGCGCGAACCCGCGGACGGTTGACCTCCTCCCACGGCTGATACCGTGGGCTCACTCTCGTTTTCTCTGTAGGTTGCATCCGACGCCGGAACGGGGCGATCGATACCGACGACAACAGGGATAAATTCACCGAGGACCTATCCGGGGCCGTGAACCGGTCCCTGCCCCTCCTCGTGGTTGCGCTACTGCTTTCGGGAGTCGCGGTCGCCGCCCCGGCCGTCGGCGACGTTCCGGACGCCCGTCTCGTCGTCGCCGACGTCACGGTGTCACCGACGGAACCGGATCCGCTGAACACCACGACCGTCGAGTTCACCGTCGAAAACTCCGTCGGGAGCGCGACGGGAGTCGCTCTGGAACGGGTCGCACTCGAGGACAGGGGTAACGAGACCGTCTACGCGGAAGCCGAGGGCGTCGGCTCTTTGTCGGTCGGGGACGACGTGACCCTCGAACTCGCGACTGCTTTCGAGGAGGCAGGCGTCAAGGATCTAGAACTCGTCGTCGAAGCCGTCGACGAAGCCGACGAGGAGGACGATGAGGGAGAGACGGTTACCGTCACTCGACCGGTCTCGGTCGTCGTCGGCGGCGTCGACGTGGCCGGAATCGAGGACGACGTACAGATCGATGCACGAGCGGTCCATCCGTCCGAACTGGAGGACGGCGAGCAGTTGGACGTCGATCTCGGGACGGGCGGCGTCTTCGGCGACGACGGGGACGAAGAGGAGGAGCTCCGGACCCCGCTCGTTCGCATCGAAGTGGCGAACTTCGGGACGGCGACCGCGCGTGACGTGGTCGTCTCACCCACGGCAGACAACGAATCGTTGGCCAGATCGGCGGTCCCGGACGTCGCACCGGGCGAAAGCGAGAGCGTCCTGTTCGACGCCGGCGACTTCGACGAACCGACGACGTTCGAGTTCGAGGCGGCGTACACGCTCGGAACCGAGCGAGCGACGAGCGAAACGTCCCTCGATTACCGACCGAACCGCGGCGAACTCGTTCTCACCGACGTCGACATGGTGTACGAGGACGGGACCGTGACGGTGACCGGTAACGCCGCGAACATCGGCCTCGGCGAAGCGAACGGCGCGATCGTCTCTATCGGGGAGACGACGTACGTCGATCCGGCCTATCCGGCCCGGGAGTACTTCGTCGGCACCGTCCCCGAGAGCGAGTTCGTCCGGTTCGACCTGACCGCCGACGTCGATCACGCCAACGCGACGACGGTTCCGGTGACCGTGACGTACCTCGCCGACGGCGATCCGTACAACGAAAGCGTCGAACTCGAGTACGACGCCCGGACGGAAGACGATCCCGGGGACGATCCGGGCGTCCCGCTATCGACTGTCGTCGGCGTCACCGGCTCAGTGTTGCTCGTCGGAACGGTGGTTGTTTTGGGCTGGAGGCGTTTCGCCCGTGGCCGCGATTGAACTCGTCAACGTGACGCGCCGGTACGACGGCGGTGAGACGGTCGTGGCGCTGGATTCGGTTTCGCTGTCGGTCGACCGCGGCGAGGTAATCGCGGTCATGGGACCGAGCGGGAGCGGGAAATCCACCCTTCTGAACGTTGTGGGGCTGCTCGATGCGCCCGACCAGGGGTCGGTGCTCGTCGACGCCGAGGACGTGACCGACGCCGGGGTCTCGAGGCGGACGCGGATCAGAAAGCGGACGATCGGGTTCGTGTTTCAGGATTTCCACCTCATTCCGACGCTTTCGGCGCTCGAAAACGTCGCCGTACCGACAATCTTCGACGCCGAGCCGGAACACGATCGGGCGGCCGAGTTACTCGGACGGGTCGGGTTGAGCGACCGGCTCGACCACACGCCGGACGAACTCAGCGGCGGTCAAAAGCAGCGCGTCGCCATCGCGCGGGCGCTCATCAACCGCCCCGAGATCGTGCTCGCCGACGAGCCGACGGGGAACCTCGACGTCGAAACGGGCAGACGGGTTCTCAAGGAGTTGACTGAAATCGCGGATCGGGGCGTCAGCGTCGTCGCCGTCACCCACGATCCGACCGTCGCCGAGTACGCCGACCGGACGATCGAGCTCCGCGATGGGATGATCGTATGAGTCGGCTCCCGGCACTTTTCGTCGCTCGCCGGAACCTCTCGCGGAACCGGTTTCGATCCGCGCTCGCGGCGCTCGGCATCCTCGTCGGCGTCGTCGCGATCGCCTCGCTCGGCATCTTCGGGAACCTGCTCGCGGTCGGGGCGAACGACGCGCTCGGCGATATCGGCACACAGGTGATCGTCACGCCGAACGCCGACGCAGGCGTCCAGTCGATCGATGACAGGACCGTGACCGAGATCGAGCGGATCGTCGAAGCGGGAGCGGTCGTGCCGCTCAAAACCGACGGCGGGTTGGTCAGCCGGGGTGGCCAATCGGCCGCGGCGACGGTTTATGGGGTCGAGGACCCGACGGCGATCTACACCGCGGCGGACGGCCGGCTTCCCGAACGGCACAGACAGGGCGCGATCGTCGGCGCGGATCTCGCGGCGTCGATCGAGCTCCGGGTCGGCGACGGCGTCGACGTCGACGGGGAGACCTACCGCGTGATCGCCGTGCTCGAGCGCGTCGAGACTTTTACACCGATCTCGCCGAACGACGCCGTCATGCTCCCGGAAAACGAGGTGGGCGGCTCCGGGTACCAGCAGGTCGTGATCCGGACCGAAACCGGGGCGGCGGCGACCGCGAACGCGGCGGCGGTCGAACGGACGATCAACGACCGCGAGGAGCGCGTCGACGTCTTCGAACTCTCGTCGATCGTCGACGAGATCGACGAGTTCTTTTCGCTCCTCTCGGCGTTTCTGATAGGTCTGGGCGGTATTTCGCTCTTCGTCGCGGGCGTGAGCATCCTCAACGTGATGCTCATGAGCACCGTCGAGCGCCGCGAGGAAATCGGCGTACTCCGAGCTGTCGGTGTGAGTCGGGGGGCCGTGCTACGGACGATGCTGTTCGAAGCGACACTGCTCGGCGTCTTGGGCGCGCTCGGGGGCGTCATCGTGACGGTGCTTTTGGTCCTCGGACTCTACGCCGTGACGCCGGTCGAAGCCTGGATGCTCCTCGATCGGACGAACGCTCTCTATTTGATCGCCGCGTTCGGGTTCGGCGTCCTGGTGAGCGTCATCAGTGGCCTGTATCCGGCCTGGAAAGCGGCGAACGAGCGACCCGTCGATGCGCTCCGAAGCTGAGACATCTCGGGACGACACGCCGGGTCTGCGACAGTTTTTAACCCCCGGGCACGTGTGGCCGACAACGAAT
>CAZWZX010000112.1:0-8720 GCA_964638655.1 uncultured Natronomonas sp. | reverse complement strand
ATCAGACCACGAACAGGTCGCGATCGAAGTCCGCGAGCGTCTCGACGCCGTTCTTCGTCACGCGGAACGTCTCGCTGATCTCGACGCCGAAATCGTCGAACCAGATCCCCGGGATCATGTGGAACGTCATGTTCTCCTCGAGCACCGTCGTATCGCCCGGCCGGAGGCTGGCGGTGTGTTCGCCCCAGTCCGGCGGGTAGCCGATCCCCGCCGCGTACCCGAGTCTGGAGTCCTTCTCGATCCCGTGTTTCGCGATCGTGTCGCTCCAGACAGCCTCGATCTCCTCGGCCGTCACGCCCGGTTCGACCGCGTCGAGGGCGGCCTCCAGCCCTTCGATCACGACCTCGGCGGTTTCGGCCATCTCCGGGGAGGGGGAACCGACACTCACGGTCCGGGCCATCGGACAGTGATACCGGTGTCGACAGCCGGCGAGTTCGATGATGACGGGGTCGCCGTCCTCGAACGCTCGGTCGGACCACGACAGGTGCGGCGTGCCGGTGTAATCCCCCGACGGCATCAGCGGGACGATGGCGGGATAATCGCCGCCGAACTCCTCGGTGCCGCCGATGAGTCCCTCGTAGATCGCCGCTGCGGCGTCCGACTCGGGGACGCCCTCCTCGATCGTCTCGACGGCGGCTCGCATCCCGGTTTCCGCGAGACGGGCGGCGTCCCGCATATACTCGATCTCGGCGTCGGATTTCTTCAACCGAACCCAGTTGACCAGCAGGGTCGCGTCCTCGATCTCGGCGTCCGGGAGCCGATCGGTCAATCGCTGGTGCGAGCGGGCGGTGTAATAATACGCGTCCATCTCGACGCCGAGGGCGCGGTCGTCGTAGCCGTACTCGGCGATCACCGACGCGATCCGATCCATCGGGTGTTTGTCCTGCGGCGACTGGACGTAGTCGTCGGTATAAAAGAGGACGTCGCCGTCGTCCATCCACGTCGTCACCTCCGCGGATTTGGCGTCCATCTCGCGGCCGATCCACACCGGGTCGTGATCGAGGGTGACGAAGGCGGCCTGTGGGACGTAAAAGGACCACGACTCGTAACCGGTGAGGTAGTTCATGTTCGCGGGATCGGTCACGAGCAACGCATCGAGGTCGGCCTCGCGCATTCGCTCGCGGGTTCGCTCGAGACGCCGCGTGTACTCGCTGGTCGGGAAGGGTATCAGCTCACTCATCGATCATGCGGTTTCTCGCGGAGTGCTCTCATAAATTTTGGGAGAAATAGTCGGTTTCTGACTACGACACACGTGGTTTTTGTCAACAACTTATTTTAACGCCTCTTCCCAAACCATCGGTATGGCCGGACCACCCATCGACGAACTGCACTTCGAGGACGCACCGTCAATCGGTGACGTTCCGGGACCGAACTCCGAACGGCTCCGGAAGCGACAGACCGAGATCGACAGCGGCGCCGTCGCCTACCCGAACGATATCCCGCTGGCTTTCGAGGAGGGTCAGGGGGCGACGCTCCGCGACGCCGACGGCAACACGTACATCGACATGTTCGCCGGGATCGGCGTTCTGAACGTCGGTCACTCGAACCCCTACGTTCTGGAGGCCGTCCACGAACAGACGGACAAACTCGTCCACACGATCGACTTCCCGACCGAGGAGCGGATCGAACTGATCGAAAAGCTCGACGAGATCGCCCCGCCGGGGCTCCGCGGGCAGAACCGGGTCGTCTTCGGCGGCCCGACCGGAAGCGACGCCGTCGAGGCGGCGATCAAACTCGCCAAGTACAACACCGGCGGCACGGGCCTGATCGCCTTCCGCGGCGCCTACCACGGCGCGACCTCCGGCGCGATGGCGCTCACCTCGAACAAGGATTTCAAGGACGATTACACGCCGCTGCTTCCCGATACGGTCCACGCGAAGTACCCGACGCCGTACGCCGACCGCCACGAGTCCGGCGACGCCGCGTCGATCTGTTCGCGGCCCGCAAGCGAGTGCTGTGGGTCAGTTTCCTGTGCGCGGGCCCTCCGGGAGGTACAGGAGATCGTCGAGGATCCCTACGGGGGACTCGCGAACCCGGCCGGGATCTTCGTCGAGCCGATCCAGGGTGAGGGAGGCATCATCGTTCCGCCCGAAGGGTTCCTCGAGGGACTCCGCGAGATCGCCACGAGAAACGACATCCCGCTCATCTTCGACGAGATCCAGAGCGGGTTCGGTCGAACAGGCAAGTGGTGGGCCAGCGAATGGAACGGCGTCACGCCCGACATCATGACGACGGCGAAGGCGATCGGCGGGATCGGCTTCCCGCTCTCAGCGACGATCTACCACGAGGACCTCGACACCTGGGGCCCGGGCGGTCACGCCGGCACGTACCGGGGCCACGTCGTCGCGATGAAAGCCGGCTCCCGTGCCATCGAGTACATCGAATCACACGACTTGCTGGCGCACGCGCGCAAGCTCGGCGAGCACATCCGTTCCCGTCTGCGCGAGATCGCGACGGCCGACGACGGTCTCGGCGACGTTCGGGGGCGCGGGCTGTTCATCGGTGCCGAGTTCCTAGACGCCGACGGGAACCCCGACAAAGAGCGTGTCGACGCCATCCAGGAGTACTGTTACGAACACGGCGTCCTCGTCTGGAAGGCCGGCAGACACAAGAACGTCCTCCGGCTGATCCCGCCGCTGGTTCTCACGCGGGAGTTGGCCGACACCGCCGTCGACGTCATCGGCGACGCCATCGAGGCGACGGGGTGAACGGGATGGCCGACACCGACCGATTGCGCTCCCTTCGTCGGGAACTCCATCGGTTTCCGGAGCCTGCCTGGCGAGAGTTCCGCACGACGTGTCACCTCGTCGCCGAACTCGAGGCGGTCGGCGTCGACGAACTGTACGTCGGCCGCGAGGCGATGGCCAGCGACGAGCGGATGGCGGTCCCTCCGACGGACGAACTGGCGACGTGGTACGACCGTGCTCGCGAGTCCGGGGGCGACGAAGCGGTGCTGTCGGAACTGGAGGGCGGATACACCGGTATCGTGGCCCGACTCGAGTTCGGCGACGGCCCGCACGTCGGTCTGCGAGTCGACATCGATGGGCTCCTCGTCGAGGAGTCCGATGCCGACGAACACGTGCCCGAACGCGAGGGGTTCAGTTCGGAGCACGGCGAGAGCATGCACGCCTGCGGTCACGACGGCCACATGGCCATCGGCGTGGGCGTCATCGAAGCGATCGAGGAAAGCGACTTTTCCGGGACGCTCACCGTCTTCTTCCAGCCGGCCGAGGAGGCGTCCGGGGGCGGCAAGCCGATGGCCGAAAGCGAGCACATCGACGGGATCGAATACCTCTTCGCCGTCCATCTCGGCCTCGATCACCCCACCGGCGAGGTGGTCGGCGGGATCACGAAACCGCTCGCGATGTGTCACATCGAGGCGACGTTCCACGGCGAATCCGTCCACGCGGGGCAGGCACCCAACGAGGGCCGAAACGCGATACAGGCGCTGACGAGCGCCGTTCAGAACACCTACGCGATCCCCCGCCACGCCGACGGGATGACCCGGATCAACGTCGGAAAGATCGAAGGCGGAACTGCGAGCAACATCATCGCAGAGCGCGCACACGCCCTGGCCGAGGCCCGGGGGGAGACGACGGAACTGATGCAGTACGCCCGCGATGAGATGCGTCGTATTTTCGAGTCAGCCGCCGGAATGCACGACTGCACCCTCGAGTTCGACGTCGTGAGCGAATCCCCTCGGGCGGACAGCGATCCCGAACTCGCATCGCTCGTGGCCGAGGTAGCCGACGACCATCCGAGCGTCGATCGGACGCTTCAGCACGCCGAGTTCGGTGTCAGCGAGGACGCGACGTTCCTCATGGAGGCCGTCCAAAAGCAGGGGGGACTGGCGACGTACGCCATCGTCGGAACCGATCACCCGGGGGATCACCACACCCCGACGTTCGATATCGACGAACGGTCGCTCCCGACCGCCGTCGACGTGCTCGCGGAATCGATAGCGAGCGTCGAACACGCCGATCTGTAGGGCGACCGTCGCGCTACGTCGAGAGCGAGACGATCGTCGTACCGACGACGACGACGGCGGCGGCCGCGACGAGTCGAGGGGTAACCCGTTCGAGCCGCTGTGGGAGCGCAACCATCGAGAACAGAAGGACGAGCAGCGGCGCGGTCTGGAAGATCGGAACGACGACGACCACCGGGAGGAGCGCGAGCGAGAGGAAGTAGCCGACGAGCGCGAGCGTGCTGCCGACCCCACAGCCGACGTACCACCAGATCGGCCCGCGTCGGATCTCTCGAACCGTGACGGATCGAGTCAGGCGGACGTAGACCAGGTACCCGACCGTCGCCGAGGCCATCATGACCGCGAGGCCGACGAAGGGCGAAACACCCTCGTCGAGCCCCGTCTTCACGAAGACCGGTTCGACGCCGAGTGCGAGCGCGGAGACGAGCGGCAAGACGAGCGCAGCGCCCGCTTCCCGGAGGTCGGCCTCGTCACCGTCGCGGGCGGTGTCGTAGGAGATGACCGCCACGCCGGCGACGACAAGGACGATGCCTGCCCCGTGGACCGCTGTCAGCGTCTCACCGAGGAACGCGACGGCGAAGACGGCCGAAAAGAGCGCCGTCGTCGAGACGACGGGCGCGGTTCTGGACGCACCGATCGTCGTGGTGCTCATAAACTGGGTGATGCGCGCGATCAGCGAACCGGCGATGCCGGCGGCGATGAAGGCCGCGACCGCGGTCGGAGTCAGATCGTACTCGGGGTAGAACCACACCGCGACGGCCGGCACGACGAGCACGACGTTCGTCACCAGCGCGACGACCATCGCGGCCGGCACTGAACCGGACGCACGGTCGGTCGCGACCCGGATGAAGACGTACTGGAGCGCCCATCCGGCCGCGCCGGCGACGGCGAAGGCGATCCCGAGGGTAGCGGTCACGTTTCGGAGGGTTTTCGCCGGCAGTATTGGATGTTCCGGCATCGGGATGTCCCAAGCTATATTATTCCACTGATCCACGTCGGAGTATGACACAAACGAACGGCATCGTTCCGGAGACGGCGGCGGAACTTCTGACGCCCTATCCGGGATACGGGATCGGCATCGAGGACGAATACGACACGAACGTCGGCGAGATCATCTCGGATGCCCGTGATGTAGCCGACGCCGACGTCGGCGTCGTCGGGATCCCCTTCGATACGGCCTGCGTCGCCGGACCGCGAGGGTCCCGAATGGGTCCCGAAGGGGTCCGTGAAAGCATCACGCACGGGACCTGTTATAACCCCGAACTCGATATCGATATCAGCGAGGGGATCGGCGTGGTCGACTACGGCGACGTCGACGTCGTTCACACGGAGGTTCCGAAAACGCACGACCGGGTCGAGCGGGTCCTCACCGCCGTCACCGAGTCCGGCGTCGTCCCCTTCAGCATCGGCGGCGATCACTCGCTGAGCTATCCGACCGCAAAGGCGATGATGAACGCCGTCGACGGCCACGTCGGCGTCATCAACGTCGACGCCCACCACGACGTCCGTCACTCCCACGGCGGGGAGCTCTCCTCGGGAACGCCGTTCCGTCGGCTACTCGAGGACGAAAGCGGACAGCTCGCGGGCGGGAACTTCGTCGAGCTCGGCCTCTCCGGGTGGCACAACTCGAAGTATTACCTCGATTACGTCGACGATATCGGCGCGGAAGTCATCACGGCTCGCGACGTCCACAAGGAGGGCGTCGACAGCGCCGCCGGACGAGCGCTCGAGGCCGCCACCGACGGGACCGAGGCGGTGTTCGTCTCCGTCGATATCGACGTGCTGGAGGCCGGAACGGCCGAGGGAACCTGCGCGCCGAGCCCGGGCGGACTCCTGCCGTGGCAGCTGCTCGAACTCGTCTATCAGCTCGGCCGGCACGAACTCGTCCGCGGCGGCGATCTGATGGAAGTCGCGCCGCCGCTGGATTCGACCGGAGCCACGACGGCCATCGGAGCCGCAGTCGTGACGCAGTTCTTCGGGGCCAGAAAGGAGGCGTCCGTTTAACTACGACGTTCGTCGCTCTATCATCGGCACAGGCATGAACAGTTTTTGTTAACGAGTCTGAAAGAACAAGTCGAAATTTGACACAAAAATCAAAATTTATACGTGGGGCTATCTCAATAGGTACCTGAGAGACAATGGCAGACAACGAAGCGGGTACCGAACCCAGAAACCGTCGCTCGTTCCTCAAAGTAACCGGCGCCGGAGCCGCCGGGATGACCGGCCTCGCCGGTTGTCTTACCGGTGGCAACGGAAACGGCAACGGGAACGGCAACGGAAACGGTAATGGAAACGGCAACGGCAACGGAAACGGTAATGGAAACGGCAACGGTGACGACGACCTCGACTTCGGTGGCGAGTCGCTCGACGTGATGCTCAACGTCGGCGAGATCGCCGACGTGCACCAACAGCACCTCATCCCGTACATGGAGGAGGAGTACAACCTCGACATCAACGTCGAGATCGCCGTCACCACCGAACAGCTGACCCAGATCGAGGCAAACCCCGAGAACCCGCCGGACGTGATCATCCCGGACGTCATCGGCATCGACCGCGCCTCCCGCGAGGGCTGGCTCGAGCCGCTCACGGACCATCCGGATCTCGTCCCCGAGGCAGAAAACATCGACGAGAAGTTCGTCCACTACGGCGGCGAAGGGATCTCCTGGGAAGTCGGAGAGGTACTGCCCGTGATCAATACGGACATGTGGGATTCGACGCCGTCCTCGCACGCCGAAGTCATGCAGGAGTCCGAGGCGACGGCGGCGGTTCCGTTCTCGTGGTCCGGCGGTCCCTACCTGCTTTTGATGGCATCGGCTATCGCTACCGGCGAGCCGTTCAACTCCGAGCTCGACGTCGACGCCGGCTTCGAGTGGCTCGAGGAGAACTTCGTCGACAACGTGAGCACGGAGTACGGCGGCGTCGCGTCGGCCAAGCAGCAACTCGCGAGCGGCAACGTCGACACGCTCAATCTCTTCTGGGATTACATGGTCTTCGACATGTTCGAGGACGACGAGCCGATCGATCCGCTGTTCCGGCTCGACCCCGTCGGCGTCGCCTTCGCGGAGTGTGTCGCGGTCCCGAACGAGACGGACCAGATGGACGCCGCACTCACGTACGCAAACGAGTGTCTCTCCCCGTGGTTCCAGGAAGCCGCTTCCGCACAGATGGGATGCGGTGTGACCAACGTGAACGCCGAAGTCGCGGACATCGCCCTGGAGTTCGGCGCGACGACGTCCGACGAGTTCGATCAGCTCGGATTCCCCGATTTCGAATACATCTGGGACAACCGGAGCGACTGGGCCCAGCGCTGGAACGAACTCTTCGCCTGAGCTCGCGGCCTACAGATCTCTATCATGGACTCAGCTGACGACGCCGGTACCGCCATTCGGTACGACGGCGTCACCAAACAGTATGGCGACCTCACCGCCGTCGACGACGTGAGCTTCGAGGTCGCCGACGGTGAACTGCTCGCGTTGCTCGGGCCCTCCGGCTCCGGGAAAACGACGACACTACGGATGCTTGCCGGTTTCGAAAAGCCGACCGAGGGGACCATCTCGCTCGCCGGCGAGGACGTCACGTACGTCCCGACCCACAAACGCGACACCGGGATGGTGTTTCAGGACTACGCGCTGTTTCCGCATATGACCGTCGGCGAGAACATCGAGTTCGGGCTCAAGCGCAAGGGTTTTTCCGGCGAGGAGATCGGCGATCGGATCTCCGAGGTCCTGGAGATGGTCGATCTGGGCGGCTTCGAGGACAGGAAGCCCGAACACCTCTCCGGCGGCCAACAGCAACGCGTCGCGACCGCACGCGCCATCGCCATCGAGCCCGAGGTCATGCTGATGGACGAGCCGCTCGGCGCGCTGGATAAGAAACTCCGCGACCAACTCGAGGTCGAACTCACGGAACTGCAGACCGAGCTCGGTATCACGACGCTTTACGTGACACACAACCAGGAGGAGGCGCTGACGATCGCCGATCGGATCGCCGTGATGAACGAGGGGCGGATCGAGCAGATCGCGCCGCCGATGGAGATCTACGAGCAGCCGGCGACGGAGTTCGTCGCCGACTTCATCGGCGACACGAACTTCCTCGAGGGCGATCTCCGTGATACCCCCGACGGGGGTGTCGTGCTCACTATCGGAGACTCCGAGGTCGTCGTGAACGCGACGACTGTTCCGGAGGACGGCGACGGTGTGGTGTTCGTCCGACCGGAGAAGCTCAACGCCCACGAGGCCGGTTTCACCGACGAGCGACTCAATACGCTCACCGGCACCGTCGAACGCCGGCTGTTCCTCGGCTCGAAGGTGCGGTATTTCATCGACAGCGGCGGGATCGAGATCGTGGTCGACGACTCGAACCAGCACGCGACGACGATCCACGACCCCGGAGACAGCGTCGTACTGGGCTGGAGTCCCGAGGACACGCGGCTGGCCCACGGGTGATCAACTGATGGCGAAACAGCAGTCACGGTCGCCGTTCGGCGGGATAAACGAACGGGTTTCGGCGACGATCCGGGAGTACGGTGACACCACTCTGGGGAAGTATCTGCTCCTCGTGCCGACGTTTCTGGCCATTATCGTACTGATAGCTTTCCCGACGGTCATCCTCGTGAGCTACAGTCTCAACCCGTTCGTCGACGGTTCAATCCAACCGGGGGTAACTCTTTCACACTATATCGATATCATCGCCATAGAACTGTATCGGAACACGCTGATCCGGACGGTCCGGATCG
>CAZWZX010000111.1:0-8826 GCA_964638655.1 uncultured Natronomonas sp. | reverse complement strand
GAGGAGTACGTCGTCGAGGACGTCTACGACTACGACGCCGCCTTCGAGCAGGCCTACGACCTCATCAACGGCGAACTCGACACCGGCAGCGAGGTGTGGGTCAACGTCTCCGCGATGCCCCGAACCGTTTCCTTCGCCTTCGCGACCGCCGCCCACTCGATCATGGTCGAACGGGAGGGCGACCGCGATCGGATCCACACCTACTACACGGTCCCCGAGAAGTACCTCGAGACCGAACTGGCCGAGGAACTCCGCGCACAGTGTGGGCTTCTCGAAGAACTGCTCGAAAGCGATGTCGACGACGAGCGGATCGAGACCCGCCTTTCGACCGCCCGGGAGCTGCTTTCGGAGTTCGACGAACGCGGGACGACGATCGGCGCGAAACGGTTCGGCGACAGCCACATCATCGAGCTCCCCGTCGCCTCCTTTTCGAACGTCAAACCGTTCGAGGAGCTCATCCTCTTTACCCTGGGCGAACACGAGGTGTTCGAGTCCGTCTCCGAACTGGCCCAGACGCTCGCCCGCGAACTCGGCGAGGAGTACACCGACTCCTTCCGCTCGAAGGTCATCTACAACGTCGACCGGCTCGGCCCCGGCGGGAAGGGATACATCGAACAGGAGGAACACGGGAAATCCTACCGGACGCGACTCTCCCGGATCGGCGAGTTGTGGGTTCGCTCACACGCCGACCGGTCCGACCGATGATATCCGTTCCCGCGTTCGGCCGTCCGGCCGTTCGGTCGACTGACAAATACGACCGGAGACGGTGTTTCCCTCAGGGGCGTCGTTCCTCGTGGAACACCATCGTTCGCCCCTCACCCGGGGCTCGGAGATACGTGCTTATCTCGACTCGATCGGCCTCCTCGAAGGCGTCCCTGCCGGACATCGACTGCCAGTCCACCTTGAGTTCGCCCTCGACCAGGTACGCGAGGAAGCCAGGGGTGTCATCGAACTCCCGCCGTGTGCTATATTTGGCGAAATACCGTTCGCCATCGAACTCCGCCATGACGTAGAAATCGGAATATTCGAGTTCGAGCGTGCCGGGCAACGACGGCCCAGAGGCCTGTCTGTACGCAAGCCCGAGGCTCGCCTCTTCGAGCCCGAACGAACGGATGTCGTCCGACTCGGCCGACTCGACCCACTCCGGGGTCGTCCGGTCCTCGAGGTCGTCGTACTCGAACCGGACCTGCCCGTCCGCCGAGAGTTCTACTGGCTCGCGTCCTTCGTGAGTCACCCGAGTCGATTCGACGGTGAACTCGTAATCGAGAGCCCGAACGGCGCCGCTCTCGGCGAGCAGCAACGACACGTGCCCCCCTGAGACCGACTCCGGACGATACTCGATGCGGGCGCTTCGACGCTTCCGAAGCCTGAACCGATCGGAATCCCCGAGTTCGCCCGTATAGCGCGCGTACGATCGCTCCCCTTCAGTGACGATTTCGGCGAAATCGAAGGACGTGCTCCCGATGAGCGCCGGCACGGTGGTCTTCGTCAACGGGTATTCGAACATGTCGTCCGATCCCTTCGTCCGCCCGACTGTTTCCGATCGCCACTGGCCATGTCTGTCCGCCTCGTCGTTGGCGGACCGCGCGACGGTTCGTTCGGGGGTCATCCACCGATCGAACTCCGTATCGTTTCGTTTCAGTTGCTCGTAGACCGCCCGTCCATCGACATCGTAGGTAACATCGATCCGATCTCTCGGTGCGTCGGAGTACGACAACTCCCGCTGGTGTTCGATCCGGTATCGTTCCGCCTGACCGACGAACTCACTGAAACCGCTCAGGACAGTCGCCGTTACCAGTCCGTTCTCGTTGGCACCGGGTGGGAAATCGAACTCGTCGCGACCCTCTTCGGGTGTTTCGCCGTCTTCGCCGTTCTCGTCGTTTTCGTTCCCTCCGTCGATCGTTTCTCCCTCCCCCTGGTCGGACGATTCGTCTTCGCCACCGATACACCCGGCCACGCTGACGACACCCGTCGCTCCGGCGAGCGTAACGAACCGCCGTCGACCGACCGAACTACCGGTGGATCGTCTTCCCATATTATTTTCCGTGCGCGATCACAGGCCCGTCACGCAAAAAGGGTTCGTGATGACTCAGCGTTCGTTATCGATGTAGAAACGTCCGAAACGGCCCGACCTGCCGTATCGACCCCAGAGACAGCGCACCGGACGGCGATCGTCTCGGGCCCCAAGGCATTTCAAACTGGCTCGTCACTTCCTGAACAGAATGTCTCTGACAACTGATGAAAACAGCCGCCCGTTCGTCGAGAGCGCCGTCGGAGGAGTGGCGGCGTGGCTTTTCGGCTACGTCTTCACGTATCTGCTCGTCGCGACCGACATCGAAAGTTCGCCGCTCAACCAGCTCGTCGAACTCTTCGAAGGCGACTCCGCGACCTACGAACTCGTCGGTTGGGTGTTCTACAACGCACACCTCGTCGACATCTCCTACAGCGGCATCAGTCTCTTCTCCCCGCCGCGGAACTTCGTCGGGGGCGAGGACGGTTTCACGGTCGTCCTGTATCTCGTTCCGCCGGCGCTTTTACTGATTGGTGGCCTCGCGATGGGGCGCTACAGCGGCGTCACGGAACCGCACGAGGGAGCGCTCGCCGGCGCGCTCGTGACGCCGGGGTATCTGATCCTCTCGGTTGTCGGCGTCTTCCTGTTCGAAGTCTCCGTCGGCGGTGCCTCCGGGGCGCCGGATCTGATTCCCGCCGTCGCCGTCGCCGGCCTCGTCTACCCGGTCGTTTTCGGTGCGCTCGGCGGCGTGATCGCGGCAGTGACAAGCGATAGATAGCTCGGATCTACTCCCTCCGGTTTTCGGCTTCCGACGGGCGCGGGTTCTGAAACCGCTTCGCGAGCAGTGTGAACGCGCCGAGACAGACGAGATACAGCTGCCAGCCCCGCACGGCGATCGGGAACCGCCTGTCGACCGGACCGGGATCCGGGTCGGCCGACGGCTGTGCGGGGTTTGCGACGTGGGTCTCCGCCCTCGTTCCGCCCTGTCCCGCGTCGATCACGCCCGACCCCGTTTCGGGGTCCCGAGAGATATCGACGAACGTCTGGACGAACCCATCCGTCGTCGAGAGCGCGAGTTCCCCGTCGAGGTTGAAGAACTGATCGTGCAACGGCCAGAGGAAGTTGATCCCCTCGAGATGGGCCCAATCGAGCGTGACGTGGGCAAACGTGTGGACGAACAGTCCGACCCACGCGATCCGGACGCCGCGATCCCCCCACCGACCGCGGATCCACGATCCGTCACGGGTACTGTCCCAGTAGAGCGCCACGGCGGCGACGGCGGGGAACACCACGTTGTGCAACACCGTCCGGTGTGCGCCGATCATGAACCATCCGAGGGCGGTGTCGAGTTCGGGAAACAGGACGACGACGAGGACGACCGCGAGCGCCCGTCGGTCGTAGAACCGACCGAGCAGTCCGACCGCGAGCAGAAAGGCGAAAGCGACGTGGACGACCGAGGACGGCATCAGCGACCTCCCGCCGCGACGCGGTCGCGGCGTTCGACGAGATACTTCGCGGGAACCGAAGCGACGGCGGTCAGGACAACGATCGCCTGCCAGCCGGACTCGACGATCCGAAGCCGCCGCTCGCCGTCGGCGGGATCGATCCAGCTGTCGATGTGGTGCGTCTCGACGGTCCCGGGCGTCGTGAGTTCGATCCAGCCGTTTCCGAACGTCACGTACGTCTGAACGATCCCTTCCTGTGTCGAAAGCAAGAACCCGCCGACGACGGCGTAGTACCGATCCGAGAGCGGATATAAGAGCGCGACTCCCTCGGTGCTGAACGCGTCGAGACCGATCCCCGCGACGGCGTAGGCGGCGAGTGTGACCCACGCGACGCGGACCCCGTACCAGCCGTACCGTTCGCGGAGCCACGAGTCCGCCCGACGTTCGGTGTCGTAGTACAGCAGCGCGGCGCCCCCTATCGGTATCAAAAGCGTGTGTAAGGTTGCGTTCGCCGCCCCGACGGCGACGAGACCGAGCGCCGCGTCCAGATCGGGGACCGCGGCGGCGACGGCGACGAGACCGATCGAGCGACGGTCGAACGCCGCCCCGAGAAGCGCGACACCGATGAGGACCCCGACGGCGACGTTGACCAGTGTCGGCGGCATGGGTGAGGATTAGCCTCGATGCTCATAGCGTTGTCCGTCGCCGCCGTGGGGTTCGTGCCGGTGATGTGGGGCACGCTTATACGGTCGGCCGACGGACTCCGTGTATGCGCGAGCCACGGGCGGAACTCGCCGAGCGGATCGCCGGCGAGGTGACGCTCTCGGACGATCCGGGGGCGACGCTCCGGAAGTGGCGCGAGGAGTTCGACGTCGCACAGACGACGCTGGCCGAGGAGCTGGACGTCTCCGCGTCAGTCGTCTCCGATTACGAGAGCGGGCGAAGGGAGAACCCGGGAATCGGCGTCGTCCGTCGGGTCGTCGAGGGGTTGTTGTCGATAGACGAACGCCGCGGCGGCGATAGAGTCCGCCAGCACGCCCGCGTGGTCTCCGCCGGCTTCGACCGCGACGTCGTCTACGATCTCCGGGAGTACTCGGCGACGGTCCCGCTCTCCCGTTTTTATACCGACATCGACGCGATCACCGTCGTCCGGGGAACCGCCGACACCATCGCCGGCCACACCGTCATCAACAGCGTCGAGGCGATCAAACGGCTCTCCAGCGAGGAGTTCTATCGGCTCTACGGTCAGTCGACGAACCGGGCGCTCGTCTTCACCGACGTCACTCGCGGGGAGTCGCCGCTGGTCGCGTTGCGCGTCGTGACGCCGACTCCCTCCGCCGTCGTACTCCACGGGATCGAGGGCGACTCGCTGTGGGAGCACGCGCCGGCGCTGGCGAAGGCCGACGGCGTCTCACTCGCGACGACGACCAAGCCACTCGAGTCACTCTTGGAGGCCCTCCGGGATTTCTCCTGACGAAGTAGAGTTATCCGGCTCGGTGCCGTACTCCGGGTATGGACGTGACAACCGTTCGCGGCGTCGAGATCCCGACCGTCGGTCTCGGCACGTGGCGTCTCACTGGCGAGCGATGTCGAACGTCGGTTCGGACGGCGCTCGAACTCGGCTACCGACACGTCGATACCGCCCAGGAGTACGGCAACGAACGACAGGTCGGCGGCGCGCTCCGGGACAGCGACGTCGACCGGAACGACGTCTTCGTGACGACGAAGCTCGGTCGCGGGAACCGGGGATACGACGACGTCCTCCGGTCGACCGAGGAGAGTCTCGCGAAACTCGGCACCGGATACGTCGATCTCCTCTTGATCCACTGGCCGGATCTCACGACACCGCTCAGGGACACGCTCGCCGCGATGAACGAGCTCGTCGACGACGGGAAAGTCCGTCACATCGGCGTCTCGAACTTCGATCTCGACCTGCTGGCTCGGGCCCGGGAACTCTCAGAACACGATATCGTGACGAACCAGATCCAGTACAATCCCTACTGGTCGCAGTCCGAACTGCTCGATTACTGCCGGATCCACGATATCGCGCTCACCGCGTACTCGCCGCTCGCCCACGGCGGCGTCATCGACGACCCGACTCTCGAGGAGATCGGAACGCGCTACGACAAGACGGCGGCACAGATCGCGATACGGTGGCTCGTCCAGCAGCCGAACGTGCTCACGGTCCCGAAGGCGACGAGCCGGGAGCACCTGACGGACAACATCGACGTCTTCGATTTCGAGCTAACCGACGAGGAGATGGACCGCATCAGACAGCCATCGAAATCCCGCGCCATGGCCGGGTTTTTGAAGGGTCGGCTCCGGAGCGCACGGGACCGGTGCCCGCTGTAATCGGGTGAGAGTTCGCTACTCGTCGTCGACGAGGACGGCGTTGACGAGCCCGTCCTGCCCGGGGCGGGACGTCACGCGAGCCCGGCCGGCGTCCGTCTCGATGATGGCGCCCTTCGTGATGATGTTTCTGCGGACGTAGTTCGGGTTCGAGGGATTCTCGACGACGTCTTCGATCGTCGCGCTCGCGACACCGTCGTCCGTGGCGACGCTTGCGGTGTCGGTTTCGATGGCGCGGACTTTCGCGTTTCCGCCGCGGGTCTCGACGATCTTCAGCTTGTGTTCGCCGATCTGCGTTTCCGTCGGCGCGGACCCGAGCTCGTGTTTGCGCTTTTTCCGAACGTTCCGTCGACGACCACCCGTTCGCTTCTTCGTGGACCGAGCGTGGTTCATACAGGAACGTGTCCGGGCGCGTACTTGAATGGATCGGGTTGGGTTCGCCGAAACTACTCGTCTCGGTGGCGTCGCAGAGCCTCGGCGATCGACAGCTCGCCGAGCGCGACCTTCCGTGCGAGGGCTTCGTCGATACTCCGTCCGTCCTCGCTTTCCTCCCTCGAACGGCTCTGAATCCGCCGGAGCTCGCCCGCCGTCGGCTCTATCTCGCGGGACTCGATCGCGTGGCCCTCCCGTCGAGCGATGTTGACCGCGGCGAGTACGTCACCCATCCCCCGGACCCCCGCCCCCTGGTACGGCGTCGTTCCCGTTTCGTCGACGAGTTCGATCGGGACGCCCTCGATCTCGTCGATGATCGCCGCTCCCTTCAGTCGTGCACCGTCGCCGATCCGAACGAGCGGATCGGCTGCATCCGACGTCTCACGGGCGACGACGGCCGGCACGTCCTCCGCCGGGACCTGAAACACCGCGACGACAGCGTCACCGGACAGCACCGCGATCCCCGGTCGATCGCCGGGGTCGATCCCCACGACGGTGCGTCCCTCCTCCCCCCGGAGCGCCGAGATCGCCTCCTCGACGGCGCGACGCGGTCGACCGGGTTCGGCCCGGACCGTCCGTATCGGCGGCTGTTCGTCCTCCGGCCCGACGATCGCGATCCGTGCGTCCTCGGGAAGCTCCGAGCCGGGATCGATCGTCGTGAACTCGATCCCCCGACCGCGAAGCTCCCCGACCACGTCGTGGTAGATCTCGAAATCGGCCGTCGCGACGACGATCACCCTCGCCCGTTGTTCCCGTCGGAATATAGGCGTTTTCGTCGGTCGGGTACCGCTCGCTTCCGGGTTCGGTCCCGGCGCGTGCGTGGGTTTTTAACCGGACACGCCGAAGCCCCGGCCGTGAACGAGCCGATCTCGACGGGGTGTGAGACGATCGATTCGCTGCTCGGTGGCGGCCTCGAACGAGGCACCGTCACTCAACTCTACGGCCCGCCGGCGGCGGGAAAAACGAACATCGCGCTTTCGGCGGCTGTCTCGCTCGCCGCGGCGGGCGGGAAGGCCCTGTACATCGACACGGAGGGGATCTCAGTCGATCGGTTCGAGGCGCTCGCCAGGTCCGCGGCCGACGGCGGCGATATCGAGACGATCGCGAGCCGCGTCATCGTCTCCGATGCGCTCGATTTCGAGGAACAACGGGAAGCCGTTCGCGATGCGGGCGATCTCGCAGAGAGCGTCGACCTCATCGTTCTCGACAGCGCGACCGGCTTCTATCGTCTCGAGCGAAACGCGGAGGACGACGGCGAGACGCTCCGGGACGTGGCGAAGCAGGTGACACAGCTGCTCGCGTTCGCCCGCCGGCACGGTCTGGCGGTCCTCATCACGAACCAGGTGTACACCGACCCCGAAGCCGGTTCGTCGCGAGCACACGCTCTCGGCGGCCACACGCTGACCCACTGGTCGGGCGTCGTCCTCAGACTCGAGCGGTTCCGGGGCGGGAACCGCCGGGCGACGCTGGAGAAGCACGGCTCGAAGGCGGCCGGCGAAACCGCCCGATTCCGGATCACGGACGGGGGACTCGAAGGCGTCGACGAAGACGCCGTTTGAATACTCAATCGGAAGCGGGTTCCCCGCCGCCCGAGCGCTTCCGGTCGGCGCGCGACGGCGGCGGATACCGGTCCTCCCCCGGCGCTCGCCACCGCTCGTCGTCTCGGGGCAACACACAGCGATCCGGTTCGCGGTTGACGTGGGCATAGCGCCCCGGCGAGTTCGCGAGCGGATGTGCGGGGTTGTCGCCGCTGTCGATCCGGGCCGCCCGAAGCTCGTCGAACCCGGCGACGCGGGCCCGGATCCCTCGCCAGTGGTGGGACGTCTTCCCCGGGACGCGGAACGGATGCGGCGGCCGCGCGTCGGGGCCCTTCACCGCGAGGGAAGCCCGGTTGACGTTCGCCGCGAGGTCGTCGTGATCGACCAAAACGCCGACGCGGGTCCCTCGCGGGGCTCGGGCCGCGAGCACGTCCAGTCCAAGATGGAGCGCCCGGTACTCGGCGACGTTGTTGTCCGGTACCGCGTCGGGCACTGAAAGCCTGGCGACGCGCTCGCCGTCGCGCGTTTCGATGACGACGCCCAGTCCACCGTCGCTGTCGGTTCGATAGGAGCCGTCAGTTGCGATATAGAAATCGCGGCGATGGGTGCGAGGCGGGTGGGCGATGTGTGGGGTGGGCGACTCGTCGAACAGGTTCCGCAGCACCGGCCGGCAGTGGGCGGCCATATCACCGCTTGGTTCTGCGATTTATATAAATCCACGGGCGAACGGGGGTGGATCTATCGGCTAACCGCGCTGTTTCACCACGGCTGGCGGGTTTCGCCGAACCTTCCGCGTCGAACGTGTTTATATACTTCCTGTGATACGGGCGTGATCGATCTTCAACCGATCGCGTCCGCGAGTATCGCCCCGGATAGCTGCTGGACCACGTAGTACGCGATGACCGAAAAGACGACGAGCGGATCGGCAAACGGGATTGCGATCAACAGCGCGATCCCGAGGTTCTTCAGCGTGCCGGTGAAAAAAAGCGGGATCGTCCGCTCTCGGGACAGACGAAACGCACGCATACAGAGAAGCGAGACCAAGAGTCCG
>CAZWZX010000110.1:0-8904 GCA_964638655.1 uncultured Natronomonas sp. | reverse complement strand
CGGCCCGGGCGAGCACCGGCGCGTCGATCATCTCGCCTTCGTACTCGAAGACGCCCTTGTCGCCGGCCTCGTCTCTCGCCTCGAGGACCCCCTTCGCCCACTCGATCTTCCCCTCGGAGGGGGTGAAGACCTCGTTGATCGTCTCGATCTGGTTCGGGTGGATCGCCGCCTTGCCGTCGAAGCCGTAGTTCAGCGCCTGTCTCGCGTCCGTCCGCAGCCCCTCAGTGTTTCCGAGGTCGGTGTAGACCGTATCGATCGCGGTGATGTCGGCCGCGGCCCCCGCGACGGCGATCCGGCTGCGGGCGTAGTCGAGGTAGCTCCGGTCCTCGAGTTCGACGATCCCCATGTCGGCCGTGTAATCCTCGGCACCGAAGACGACGCCGGAAAGCCCCGGGTGGGTGACGAGTTCCTCGACGGCGGTGAGACCGGCGGCCGTCTCGACGAGGGCGACGATTCCCGAGTCGATCCCCGTCTCCTCGAAGCGCTCCGAGACGGCTTGCAACTGCTCGGTTCGCTCGACCATCGGGACGAGAACGCTCGTCGGCCGCACGTCGGCGCCGGCAAGCGCCTCGATGTCGTCGTACCCGCCGGTCTCGAGGGGATTGATCCGGACCCACACGTCCGGGCCCGTCTCGTCCGTTTCCGCGAGCGCTTTCGGAACGGTCTCTCTGGCGATCTCCTTGTTCGCCCGCGAGACCGCGTCCTCCAGATCGAAGATGATGACGTCGGCGTCCATCCCCATCGATTTGCGCATCATCTCGAGTTCGTCGCCGGGCGTAAACAGCGCCGATCGTGTTGCCATAGCGATACCGCGTCGGAACCGAACAAAAAACTTCGGTCGCGGATTAAAGCCGCTGGACAAGGAGCACGGTCACCGCGGCCAGACCGCCCATGACGAGAAACCCCTCGTCGAAAAAGCCGCGGTCGGCGACGGCGCCGAAGGCGACGGGGCTGGCCGCGCCGATCGTGAACGAGACCGTTCGCAACAGCCCGAGGCCCGAGCCCTGCGCGTCGTCCGGCAGGATCGCGAGCAGGTGTGACTGTGTCGTCGTCGGCGCGCCGAGCAGCGCCGCCGAAAGCACGGTGAGACCGAGCACCGACCAGAAGGGTCCCGCCGACGGAAGCGCGATCATCGCGACGGCGAACACCCCCAGGAAGGCCGTCAGCGTCTTTCGGATCCCCAGTCGGTCGTAGGCGATCCCCGACAGCGGCTGGATCGCGACCCCGAGCGCGAAAAAGAGGCCGAACAGGACGCTCGCTCGCAGCGCCGACAGCCCCTTGATCTCGATCAGGTACGTCGGGTAGAACCCCGTGAACGCCTGCCAGACCGAGACGACCACGATCAACACGACCGCGCCCCGAGTGACCGCCGGCTGCTCGACGACGACCTTGAGCGAGCGGAGGGCTTCGAGGGGACTCCCGGAAGACGTACCGTCATCGGAACTCTCGGAGGGACTTCCCTCGCGGGACATCTCATCGGAACTCCCGGGGATGACGACCCAGAGCACCCACGCGATGAGCACGAAGAACGGGACCGAAAAGGCCAGCCCGAACTCCCAGGCGAGAAAGCCCGCGATGAGCCCCGCGATCGGCGGGATCGCCGACTGGCCGGCGTCCGACGCCGCGGAGACGACGCCGTTGGCCGCTCCGAGCTGATCCGGGTAGAGCCCGGCGAGAACCGTGTACCGCGCGACCGCATAGAAGGATAGCGAGAGCCCGAACAGGGCCGTCGCGGTAAAGAGCATGACCGTCGAGTTGGCGCCGACGACCACGAGCAGAGTGAGCGCCGACACGATCGAACTCCCGGTCAGGATCACTCGCTCGTCGATCCGGTCGGCCAGCAGTCCGCCGGGCCACTGTCCGAGCCCGTAAAGGACGAAAAGCACCGTCAAAAGCAGGCCCGCCGAGGTCAGGTTCAACTCGTACGCCCGCCGGATCTGCGGCAACAGGACCGGATACACCATCCGAACGCCCATCGACAGCGACCACCCGGCGGCGGTCGCGAGGAGAATGACTCCCCGCCCGTCGCTCCACAGCCCCGTCAGCGAACGTTTGATCGCGCTCAAGAGTTCGTTACCTACCGGTGTCAACCTCCACGTCGGCAATTAACGTTCCGGTCGCGGAATCGATCGCCCTCTGCCCGATAGTTTAAAACCCGGTCGCTCGCTATCACACTCGTGTCACTCGTTCACGGGGACTGGCGATACACCGTCGGGGTCGTCACCGGCGGGCATTTCCTCTCTCATTTCTATCTGCTCGCCTTCCCGCCCCTGTTTCCGGCACTCCGCGCGGAGTTCGGACTCAGCAACGCCGCCCTCGGCGTGTTGATCTCGGTCATCTCCATCGGACTCCTGTTGCAGCTGCCGGTCGGCGAACTCGTCGACCGGTTCGGCGCCAAGCCGGTCTTCGTCGGTGGAACCGCCCTCACCGCCGCGGGCATCGGTCTCGCCGGGTTCGCCACGTCCTATCCGTGGCTCATCGCCGGAGCGATCGTCTCCGGGATCGGCCAGTCGGCGTTCCATCCGGCCGATTACGCGTTGCTCGATGCGGTCGCGGACGGCGAACACAAGGGAAAGAGCTTCGGCGTTCACAGCTTCGGCGCGTACGTCGGCTTCGCGAGCGCCCCGCTCGTCGTCGGCGGGATCGCGCTGCGTGCGGACTGGCGGCTCGCGCTCGTCGCCGTGGGCGCCGCGGGTGTCGCCTACGCGGCTCTCGCCGCGCTCACGCTCGATTCGCCGTACCGCCGCCGCATGGGCGCGACGTCGACGGACGAAGGCGGTAGCACACTTCGGGAGACGGCGGCGACGTTCTGGGATCCGACGGTGTTTTTCCTGCTTTCGTTTTTCGTCGTGGCGACGGTCGCGAACAAGGGGATCCAGACGTTCACGACGGTTTTCGTTCCGACGGTGTACGGACTGCCGTCGGCGATCGCCAACCTCACGCTGACGGGCTTTTTCGCCGGTGCCGCGATCGGTATCCTCGTCGGGGGCGTCCTCGCCGACCGGTTCGACCCACGGCGCATCGTCGTCTCGACGTTCGGGCTCTGCGGGGTCGGGGTCCTCGCGCTCACGCTGGGGGCGGTTCCGGCCTCAGCGGCCGTCTCGGTCGGCGGGTTCGCGCTCGTCGGCTTCGCCATGGGGCTCGCGTACCCCTCCCGCGATCGGCTGGTGAGTCGGTACACGCCGTCCGGATCGACCGGCAAGGGATTCGGACTGATCTTCACCGGGGCCTCCATCGGCGGCCTCGTCGGTCCGGCCCTTCTCGGGTTCGTCATCGACGCGACCGCCGTGACGGCCGCCTTCCTCCTCGTCGGTGCGTTCTTCCTGGCGGCCGGCGCCGTCGCCTTCGCGCTCTCGTATACTTCCCGTCCCCCAACGCAACAATCAAGTTAGCAGGTCTCAAACAGGCAGATCGATATGGGAGACGATCCGCTACACGATATTACCGTCATCGACTTCACCCAGGTACGCGCCGGGCCGTGGTCGACACAGATCCTCGGCAAACTCGGCGCCGAGGTCATCAAGATCGAACGCCCCGGGACGGGCGCCCGCGAACGACAGGACGAACCGAAACAGGGCGGGCTCAGCGCGACGCATCTCTCCCGAAACCGGGACAAAAAGAGCGTCGTGATCGATCTGAAATCCGACCGCGGCCGCGAGATCGCCCACGATCTCACGCGCGATGCGGACATCGTCGTCGAGAACTTCGGCCCGGGCGCGATGGAGCGGCTGGGACTGGGCTATGAGACCCTCTCCGAGGACAACCCTGGACTGATCTTCGCGTCGATCAAGGGGTACGGCGAGGAGGGCCCATCCGCACACAAGAAAGGCGTCGACCTGATCATGCAGGCCGAGGGCGGAATCATGAGCGTCACCGGCCCCGAGGACGGCCCGCCGGTGAAGGTCGGCCAGGCGATCGGCGACATCGGCGCCGGACTCTATAACGTCATCGGCATCCTGACGGCGCTGTACGCGCGCGAACAGACCGGCGAGGGGCAGAAGTTCTCGACCAACCTCTTCGGGTCGATCGTCTCCTTCCTCGAGGAGTACATCCCGCGCTACGAGATGACCGGCGAGAACCCCACCCCGTACGGCCGGCGACACCAGACGACCGTCCCCTACGAGGTCGCGGAGACGAAAGACAGCTACGTCGCCTTCTACCCCGCCGGCGACGAGGAGGACTGGGCGCGGTTCGCGACCGAGGTCATCGGCAGCGAGAAACTGCTCGAGTACGACTCACGGGAAAAGCGGATGAAGAACTACATGCCGATCGCCGCGGAGATCCACCCCGTTCTGAAGGAGAAGACGACCGAGGAGTGGATGGAGATCTTCGACGAGCACGGCTGGCCGAACGGCCCGCTCAACGAGGTCAGCGACGTCATCGAACACCCTCAGGCCCGCGAACTCGATTACGTCGAGACGTTCGACCACGAGACGGCCGGCGAAATAACGCTTCACGGCCACCCGCTCCATTTCTCCGGCGGCGACCCGCAGTTCGAGGAGGGGGCGCCGGAACTCGGCGAACACACCGAGGAGGTGCTCGAGTCGCATCTGGGCATCGACGCCGAAGAGACCGAGACACTCCGTGACGAGGGCGTCGTCGAGTAAGGAAGTGACGAAACGGTTTTTTCCGGCTATCGACCCTCGAACTCGGGCTCTCGGTCCTCGGAGAACGCTTCGACGCCCTCCTCGTGATCCCGACTGTCGAAGGCGTCCATCCGCATCTCGTTGCCCCACGCGATCTCCGCCTCGGTGAGTTCCTCTTTTTCGTTGATCGCGGCGATGATCTGCTTCATGCTCTTGAGCGAGATCGGCGCGTTACTCGCCATCGTCTCGGCGAGCCCGTAGGCCTTCTCTTCGAGCTCCCCGTCGTCGTCGACGACGTAGTTCAACAGGCCGATCTCGAAGGCGTGCTCGCCGTAGATCGTATTCCCGGTGAACAGCATCTCCTTGGCCTTCGCCGTGCCGACGGTCCGAACGACGCGGGTGATCGCCTGCGGGCTGTAGACGATCCCGATCTTCGCGGGGGTGATCCCGAATCGGGCATCGGCGACGCCGACGCGGATGTCACAGTCACAGACGATCTCCATCGCCCCGCCGTAGGTGTCCCCGTTGATCATCGCGACGGTCGGGTACTCGTAGTTCTCGATGGTCGCGTTGACCTCCTTCCACCAGCTCTCTTTGTCCGGGTCTCTGTCCTGATCGAGGTCGAAGCCGGCGCTGAACGCCTTATCGCCCGCGCCCGTGAGGACGAGCACGTAGTCGTCCTCCTTGGCTTCGAGGTCGTTCACCGCCTCGGTGATCTCCTTCATCATGCCGTAGGTGAGCGCGTTCCGCTTGCCCTCGTTCGTTATCGTCAGCGTACAGATCCCGTCCTCGATTTCGGTTTCGATAGAACCACTCATCGTACTCTACGTTGTGGAAACTGCGTTATTAGTTCTTTCTGCTTGTGGCTCGAATCCGGAGATCGTTCGAAAAAGCCCGTCTTCCCTTTGTCGAAAGAGCCAGCCCTCTCTACAGGCGGGGCAGGCCGAGTGCCTCGGGGTCAAGCCCCGAGGCGGTTCACAGCATCGCGCCGCGCGTCCAGCCGCCGTCGATCGCGAGGGTGGTCCCGGTGATGAAGCTGGCCGCGTCGGAGTTGAGGAAGGCGACCGCCTCAGCGAACTCCGCCGGATCGCCCACTCGCCCGAGCGGGAGCGAGCCGACGTGCTCCTCTTTGGCCTCCTCGAGGGAGATGCCCTGCCGCTCGGCGTCCTGCTCGAAGATGCTCTCGATCCGGTCCGTCATGACCATTCGCGGACCGACGCAGTTCGACCGGACGTCGTGCTCGCCGTACTCGTTGGCGACGCTCTTCGAGAGGCCGTAGATCCCCGCCCGGAGGACGTTCGAGGGGATGTGGTTCTGCGGCGGCTCCCTGACCGACGTCGAGACGATGTGGGTGATGCTTCCGCCGCCGTCTTTCAGCGCCGGCAGCGACTTTTTGACCATCAGAAACGTCGCTTTGATGACCGCTTCGTAGGTCTCATCGAGCAGTTCGACGTCCGTCTCCTCGAAGCTCTTCCGGGTGGTCCCGCCGTGGTTCGTCACGAGCGTGTCCAGCCCGCCGAGTTCCTCGAGGGCGGTGTCGAAGACGTCCTTTACGTCCTCCGGGTTCGATAGATCCCCGGGGACGATGATGACCTCGCCGTCCCCGTCGGTGTTCGACTCGATGTGCTCTTTCGCCGCCTCGAGGTTCGCCCTCGTCCGCGAGTTGATCGCGACCGTCGCACCCTGATCGACGAACTCCTGGGCGATCGCCCGTCCGAGCCCTTTGCTTGCGGCCGCAACGATCGCTCTGTCTCCGTCTATCTCGTACTCCATACCCGTCGGTCATCGCTCGCGAGTATAAAAGTATGCATACGGTTCCGTTGTGGCGCTTTTCGATGTCCGTTGTGGCGCTTTTCGATGTCCGCCGTCGGATTCGGCTGAGATCGGCCGGGCCGATCACGAGTACTCGATCGTCAACTCGATCTCGTTTACCATCCCCAACAGGATATCGGGGAGCTCCTCGCGGAACTTCTCGCCTTTCAGCCTGTTCGCCGGCCCCGAGACGCTGAGCGCGCCGATAACCGCCCCGTCGCCGTCGGTCACCGGAGCGCCGACGGCCCGGAGGCCGTCTATCGATTCCTCGTCGTTGAACGCGATGTTTTCGCGTTCGACCTCTCGGAGCTCCTCGAGGAGCCGTTCGGCGTCGGTGATCGTGTGTTCGGTCTCCGCCGGTAGCCCCCACCGATCGATCGCCGCCCGGATCTCCTCCTCGGAGTACTGCGAGAGGATCGCCTTCCCGGCCGCACTCGAGTGGAGGTACCGAACCTTACCGTTCCGGCGGTCCGTCATGACCGCCGCCGAGTCCGAGACGACGGTCTCGATGTAGATCGCACGCCCGTGTTCCGGCACGACGAACTGAGCCCGTTCGCCGGTCTGCTCGGCGAGCGGGCGGACCTTCTCCGCGGCGACCTCGTAGGCCGGGTCGCGGTGTTTCGCGTACTCGCCGACCGTGAGAAACCGCATCCCGACCTGGTATTCGTCGCCTTCCTTGATGACGAACCGCTCGTCGTACAGCGTCGCGAGGTACTTGTGAGTGGTACTGGGTGCGATATCCAGGGCGTCGGCGACCTCGGTGACGCGGGCGCCGTCCTCCCGCATCAACACCGAAATCACCTCGAACCCACGCTCTAACGTCCCGAGCGTGTTTCGGTTCGTTCCGGCGGTCATATCGGGTTTTCGCCGCGCTTCTATTTATTATTCACCATACACGTAACCGGTGTATCGGCGGAACTCGACCCGACACGGACCGCGGGATAGACGCTCCAGACGGCTTCCCCGCCGGACAGGTACGTTTTTTCGGGGTCTACCGGGATCTAGAAACAGCTACACAACCCGGAATCTAACCGATCTCTCCCGTGCCGCCGCAGTTCCGATGTCATATATGTGAATAACTTTCGCGAAATAATATCCTAACAACATTACTTTCGTTATTGATTCGTCTCTTTGGCGAGTTTTCGGCCAGTATTCGGTGGTCGCTCGACGTTTTTGTCGGCTGTTTATATACTTCAGCGGGTTTCTTCGGGCGATATCTTTTATTTTCTCCCGGAGTGAATTCGTATATGTGAAAAGTGTGGGGCGTATTTCGGCTGTCGTGGGCTTTCGTTCTCACATTATTTCGCCGTTCTGCTCTACGGTACCCGACTCGGCGGTCGATTTCGACTGGATATCTACGGATCCGACCGCGCGGAATCCGCGTTCCGTTGTTCGCCCATATCGTGAACCGATTCAGCGTTCCCGTCTGGTCGTCACGACGGGGACCGCCGCGTTGAGAAGCACCGACTGGGAGACGCTTCCGAAGAGCGCCTTGCCCGTCGGCGACCGCTTTCGGGTTCCCACGACGATGTATCGGGCGTCGTTGTCGGAAGCGTATTTCAGGATCGAGTCCTTGGGATCGCCCATCCGTCCGACCGACTCCGCCTCGATTCCCGCCTCGTCGATCGCCTCCTGTGCGATCTCTTTCGCGACCGATTTGACCTCGTCGATGCTGAGACTGCCGCCCGTCTCGTCGACGCTGGTCCACTCGAGGTCGACGAAGTCCGACCGAGTGAGCACGTGCAGTACGTGTACTTCGTCGTCGAACGCGTCGGCGAGTGCCGCCGCTTCCTTCAGAGTCCTCTCCGAGGAGGCCTCCCGATCGACGGTTGCGAGGATCATTGTATCCCACCTACCGATAGCGTCTGTATTAAATCTCCCTGCTGACGCCTACTGGGTCGGCTCCCAGCCGACGAACTCCTCGTCAGCCTCGAGTTCGACGTCGAACGCGTCGAGCAGGTTCCCCAGGGCGGCGTAACTGGCGGCAGTCGCCGCGATCCCGACGACCGTCCCGTCGTCGAAAAACTCCGCGATCGCCTCGTGGTGGGGATCCTCGACCCGTCCCCGTGCGACTGCCCGCGTATACGCGATCAGAGCCGCCTCGGACGTCGAAAACGGCGAGCGGTCGTCCCGGGCGATGGCGGCGATCTCCTCGGCACTGATCCCGACGTCGAGGGCGATGTTCACGTGCTGGTGCCACTCGTATGCCGATCCGATCTCGGAGGCCGCGGTGAGGATGACCAGTTCGCGCTGTCTGTCGGTGAGTCCCGAATCACTCCACAGCGCGCCGAAAAACTCCCGAAGCCCCGAGAGGACCTCCGGGTTGTTCGCGATCGACGCGTAGACGTTTCTGGTCTTCCCCGGCTGGAGCGAGGAGACGATGAGGTCTCGGTGTTCGGGTTCTAGCTCCTCGCGTGTCACGTATGGAACGCGTGCCATGCGACGTTCAACTTCCGGCGTGATGATAACTGTTGGCGTCGGAGTCGCCCCGTCGAACGCGTCCGTC
>CAZWZX010000109.1:1005-8934 GCA_964638655.1 uncultured Natronomonas sp. | reverse complement strand
GCCCGACCCCAAGCGTGTGGAAACCTCGGCGTTTACGCCGAGGAGGATGTCATTCGCCGAGCGGTTCACTCTCGCCCGACGTCTCCGACGACAGTTCGGGTCTGTTCGCGCATGAACTGCTGAAGATACCAGTAACCACCGGCGAACTTGCTCGTCGTCCCCGAGGATTTCCAGCCACCGAACGGCTGTGCCTGAACGAGTGCTCCGGTGGTCGCGCTCTGATGGCGGTTGACGTAACACATTCCGGACTCGATCCGATCGAACCACTCGTCGATCTCCGCCTCGTCTTCGGAGAAGAGACCGGCGCACAGGCCGTACTCGCTGTCGTTCGCTCTCGTGATCGCCTCGTCGAAATCGGACACCGGATGAAGCGTGACGAACGGGAGGAAATGCTCCTCGCGTGCCAGTTCGTGATCGTGCGATATTTCGGTCACGACCGTCGGCTGGACGTATCGGCCCTCCGGGAGGTCATCCGAGCGAACGACGTCACCGCCCGTGAGGATCGTTCCGTCTTCGTCGGCGGTCTGACAGATGTTCCGATACCGTTTTGCGGCGCTTTCGTCGATCACGGGTGAGACGAACGCGTCCTCGCGTTCGGGCGGGAGGACTTCCAACTCCTCCGTTCTGCTCACGAGCTCGCGGGTGAACGTCTCGATCACGTCTTCGTCGATGTACACCCGTGACGTCGCGGAGCATTTCTGTCCGCTGAATCCGAACGCCCCGTTCGCGACGCCCGATACCGCCTTTCCGAGGTCCGCGTTGTCGGTGACGATCACGGGGTTTTTGCCGCCGAGTTCGGCGATGACCGGGCCGGATTTGTCCCGTTCGAGGAACGTCTTCTGAATGCTCCGGCCGACCTTCCGTGAGCCGGTGAAGGCCATCCCGCCTACGTGTTCGTGTTCGACGAGCGGCTGTCCGACGTCGCTCCCGCCCCCGGTGACGAGATTGACGACGCCGTCCGGCAGGCCGGCCTCCGAGAGGATGGACACGACTCTGTGAGCGATCAACGGCGTCGTGCCCGCGGGCTTTGCCACGACGGTGTTCCCGGTGATCGCTGCACCGGTCGTCATTCCGGTAAAGATGGCGAACGGGAAGTTGAACGGTCCGACGACGCCGAAGACGCCGAACGGTTCGAGGCGGTTGCTGCAGTGTTGTCCAGGCGTCGGTTCGCCCGTATCAAGCCGGTAGCCGTCGTGGCGTTCGAGTTCGCCGGCATAAAAGACGAGAAAATCGATTCCTTCGTCGATTTCCGCCATGGCTTCCGTCCGGTTCTTCCCGGCTTCCAGCGTCAGCGTAGCCGCGAGTTCGTACTTCCGGTCGCGCATGAGATCGGCCGCGTGTCGGAAGATCTCGGCGCGATCGCTCACCGACGTCCGCCGCCAGCTTTCGAAGGTCTCCGCGGCAGCGCCGACTGCGCGGTCGACGTCGACGGCGGCTCCCGAGGCGAACTCGCCGATACGCTCGTCGAGATCGCCTGGGTTTTTGACGGTGAAACTGGTCTCGGTCTCCACGGCGTTGCCGTCGATCACGAGCGGGTGTGTCTCCCCCAACTCGTTCCGAACGGTCTCGACGGCGTCGTCGTACGAGCGATGAAATTCGTCGAGCGTTCCGTCCTGTTGGTGTGTGAGTACCGTGTTCTCGTTTGCAAACTCCTGGGATTTCATACCGTCTAGACACGTCCGAGAGTGTTATAACCAGTCGTTGATTCAGACGGAATTCTCGCGGGTTAGGGAGACCATTCGCTGTATTCCCTTCGGATCGACAGCCCCGGGAACTATACTAGTCAGTAGAACTATTTACTCACTCCTCGCGTTCGATCGGCCAGCGACGAGCCGCTGGCCCGGAAACGGCGAGGAGAACTGCATCGACTTCTACCGATTACTATATTGTGTGCGGATAATTAACGAGATCATGGATAGAGGCTCGGTCGAACCGGACGTCACGTCACTTCCGGATAAAAAAGCCGAACAGTGGATCGGCTACCATCGCCAGTTCGCTGCGCCGGGCACCACTGCCTACGAATTCGTCTGGGATCTGACCGAGGAGGCCATCGGACCGTTCTGTACGGACGTCGATGGGAACGTACTGCTCGATTTTACCAGCCACATCGCGTCGACGCCGCTCGGACAGGTAGAGTGTGGTAGCGCCCGAGGTTCAGATTCGGCATGATGCCCCCCATCGTTCGTCGGTGTCCCGAGTGTAATACCGTAAGTTGGAGCCGACGTTTCACAGTCGTCGTCACCGATACCGGCCGCCGGCTGGTCGAATGTCCGTCGTGCAATCATCAGTTCACTCCAGCCGACGATCCGTGGCTCAGTTGACTCGGCGGAGCGGTCATTCACAGCGTTTCTCGCCTACACCCCTGATCGGTCAATCCGTGGCAGGCGTCCCGGCGCTCACGCCCGAACTCGGAAGTCCACACGTCATCGACGAGGAGCGCTTCAACGCTGCGATGACTGGCATCTACAACGAGATACGGGAACTCGACATGCTTTCAGGCGACCCGGAACCAAACGATTCGGCACCGCACTCACCGGTCGATTTCTCGGTGAGGGGTGTTGACGACCCGGTCACTGATTTTCCGGGTATCGTTCGCCATCGTGTCGAAGGGGGCGATACGGTCCCAACCCGAAAACAGGGCGTAAGCGACGCGCTGAATCTTACGGCCGACCGCGGAGGGTCCGACTGAATACGGCAGGATCCCGGCTTTGAGAGGCTCAACCACCGACACATCCGATTACTCGTCGGCCCAGACGTCGCCGTGGGCCCGATAGCCGTCGAACTCGCCCCGCCTGATCTCGCGTTCGATCTCGCTGAGCGTCTCCCGATCGAGCCGGACGATGTGACACAGCGGATGGCCGGGGGCTGCGACGGGGTTCTCCAGTGCGCCGACGATGAGTCCGTCGAACGGTGCGGTGATCACGTGCTCTTCGGTCTTGAAGTGGTTGGTGATCGTACAGATCGCCTCGCCCTCGTGGACGAGTGGATACGGTCCCCACTCCATTTCGACGAGGCCACCGGTGTCGGCGCGGAGCCACCGTTTCGTGCTGTCGGCGGCGGTCGTCTTGTACCAGCCCGGCCAGTGGACCGGCTCATCGGGTAAGAACTCGTACTCGGCGAGGACACTTTCGACGCCTTCGAGCGCCTTCTCGATGAGAACCGGCTGGAACCGATGGGCTCGACCCATCTCGACGGTTACCGTCGGGATCCCGTCGGCGGTCGCCACCGATCGGAGCGCTCCTTCGTCGCCCTCGCCGTACAGGACGACGTTCGTTGCGAACGCCCTCGCCAGCCGCTCGACGTCCGGATCCGTCAGGTCCGCCCGGGCGTGGTAGATCGTCGTCCGGTTCCGGGTGGAAGTGTGAAAATCGATGCCGAGATCACACTGTACGATGAACCGGCGATAGATCTGGTGAGCCATGCGCTCGGTCGTGTTCGAGCGCGCGTTCCCGGGGAACGCCCGGTTCATGTCCTGATCGTAGATCGGCGTATATCGCTGTTGTGCCTCGTAGGCAGGGATGTTACAGACGTGCAGACAGACGAGTGTCCCGTGGAGGTCCTGCGGGGAGTAGCGGTCAGCGATCTCCTGGACGACCTTGACGCCGTTGAGTTCGTCACCGTGAATGCCGCCGGTGAAAAACGCGGTGCGTCCGTCGTGCTCCCCGTTGATGATCGTGATCGGGATCTCGATCGGATCACCGAGGTACGTCTCCCCGACCTCGTATCGGAGGTGACGCTTCTCCCCCGGTTCGACTTCCGCATCGTACTGGAACGGCTCCGGTTCGAAACGTGGCGGCTCCATACGCGCCACTCGCGAGTCACCGCAAAAAACGCTCGGTCGGGACGGCGGTGGCGATCGGTTCCGCGATCGGTCGTCTACTGGCCCCCCGTACCGTAAACGACCAAAGTCTAATAATATTAGCGGGAGATGTCGGTTCATGCGTTCTTCAAACCCGTCCATCTCCCAGGTCAGTAGCGGTATCCCGGGTCTCGACGAACTGCTACACGGCGGATATATACAGGGTCGGATGTATCTCGTTTCCGGCGGCCCCGGAACCGGAAAGACGACGATCGGGCTACACTGTCTCGCGGAGGGACTGGAGAACGGCGAGACGGTCCTGTTTATTCACGGCGAGGAGTCGTCCTCGGAGATCGTGGAAAACGCCGCTCAGTTCGACATCGATATCGACGGCGCCGAGTTCCTCGATCTCGGCCCCGACTCCGAGTTTTTCACCGAGAACCTCTCGTTCGATCTGGTGGAGCCGGGATCGATCGAGGGGGAACGCCACACGCGGGCGATCCACGACGCGATCAAGGGGATCGATCCGTCCCGGATCGTCCTCGATTCCATAACCCAGCTCCGGTACGTCGAACCGTCCGAGCACCAGTACCGGAAACGCCTCCTGGCGTTTATCCGCTTTCTCAAAGAACGCGATATTACCGTGCTGGGGACCGAGACGGTCCACGACACTCGGTCGGAAGACGCGGAAGTCCGATCGGTCAGCGACGGCGTGATCGAACTCACGCGGACGGCCGCCGGCCGACGGATCGAGATCATCAAAAACCGCGGCCTCGGACAGGTCGACAGGGATCACGCCATCGAGATCCGCTCGGAGGGGATCGAAGTCTTCCCCCGCGTCCGCCCGGAGCCGAACGACTCGGAGTTCGATCCGACGCCTCTCCGGTCGGGGATCGGGGCACTCGACGATCTGATGGACGGTGGCTTAGAACGTGGCACGGTGACGTTCATCAGTGGGCCACCGGGGGTCGGAAAGACGACAGCCGGAGCGCAGTACCTGGCGCAGACAGCCAAAAACGGCACCCGGTCGGTCATTTACCTGTTCGAGGAGCGACTCGAAACGTTCGCCCACCGGTGTCGATCGATCGGACTGCCGATCGACGAGATACGTTCGGAAGGATCCCTCTCGGTCAACGTCATCGAGCCGTCGACCCTTTCGGCCGAGGAGTTCGCACACATGGTGCGGCGCGAAGTCGAACGGGAGGGCGCCGAAGTCGTGATGATCGACGGGTTCGGGGGGTACACGTCGGCGATTCAGGGCGAACGGTCGGATCTCAAGCGTGATTTACACGCGCTGACGAGGTATCTGGTAAACAGGGAGATCACCGTTTTCGTCACCGATTCGATCCATCAGATCACGGGGATCAGTTCCGCGACCAGCGCCAACCTGAGTTCGATCTCCGACAACATCGTGTTTCTCAGTTACGTCGAACTGCAGGGATCGCTCCGCAAAGTGATCGGCGTTCTGAAAAAGCGCGCCGGGGGCTTCGAACGCTCGCTTCGCGAGTTCGAGATCACCGCCGACGGCGTTCGGATCGGCGATCCGATGCGAGACCAAACCGGCATCCTCCACGGGACACCGCTGATGAATTGCGGTGGGGGTTCGGAGAGAGACCAACGGAGATGACGGCGAGAGAGACGGCATCACGGCCCGAGAGATCGCAGTTTCAGCCGGACGCACGTGTGCAGATCCTCGTCGCCAACGAGGGGAACCGAACGGCGATCAGCGACATGCTCTCCGACGAGTTCGACGTCGAGACCGGTCGGTCGGTGCAGAAGGCGGACCTGTATCTCGTCGAGGACGGCCTCTTCGAGAAGTACCGTGACGAGCTCCGCGAGCGAGTCACCCGGAGCCACCCCGTTTTTTGTCCGGTCGTCATCGTTCGACGCGACGGAACACCGCCGGGAACCGTGGCAGACGTAGACGGGAGAGACGGCGAAACGCCGCTTCTCGTCGACGAGTTCGTCGAGGCGCCGATCAACCGACAGCTCCTGTTGAATCGGCTCCGGTCGCTACTCGTTCGCCGACGGCAGTCACTGGAGTTACAGAGACAGGTGGCGACGCTCGAACGCCAAGAGCGAGATCTCCGTCGCTTCGAGCGCGCCGTCGAAGAGAGCGGGACCCCGACGCTCATCACCGATACCGAGGGTGGCATCGAGTACGTGAACTCGGAGTTCGAAGAGCTGACCGGCTATCCCGAGGGGAGCCTGATCGGACATCCCCTGAGGCGCTTCCTGGACGAGCAATCCTCCGACAGGATAACCGAGTCGTTCTGGCGGACGATGGTCGAACGATCGGAATGGGAGAGCGAACTCCGTATCGAACGGAAGGACGGCCGTCGGCGGATAACCGAGACGACGATCACACCGATCGGAGAGGACGCCGAAACGAACGACGGGTTCGTCGTCGTGATGCCCGATATCACGCCGCGCGTCGAACAGGAGCAGCTGCTTCGGGACCGCGAACGGGAACTGGATCTGCTGCGACAGATCCTCTCTCGCTATCTCCGGCACAACCTCCGGAACGGTCTGAACGTCATTCTGGGCTATGCGGAGCTACTGGAATCGACGCTTCCGGAGCGGGAGGCGCGGGACGCAACGAAGATCCGAGAGACGGCAAAGCGTCTCATCAAAACGAGCGAAGAGGCCCGAAAGTACAGCGCTCTGATCGAACGGGAGAACGAACTCGCCACACAGGGCGTCTCGGCGATCGTCGAAGCGGTCGTTTCGGATCTCCGCGAGAGATACCCGGGGGTCGCCATCGAAACGGAGACGCCGGACGGGTGTCATATCCTCGCCAGCCGGGGGATCAGCGAAGCGATCCGTGGGGTGATCGATAACGCGGCGCGGCACAACACCGCCGACTCACCGTGGGTTCACGTCACGGTCACCGAGTCCGACGGCGTACGGATCGTGGTCGAGGATAACGGTCCCGGTATCTCCGATCTGGAACTGGAGACGTTGGAACGGGGGAGTGAGACGGCCCTCAAACACAGCCAGGGGATCGGGTTGTGGCTGAGTAAATGGGTGATCGAAAACGGCGACGGTCGGTTGTCGTTCGACACCGAGGACGGCGGAGGGACCCGTGTGACGATCGACTTTCCGTCGGCCGATCGGATCGGGAGACAGGGCGTGGAAGCGTCCGATCTGAAGGCGCGCGAGCAGCGACTCAAGACGATCACACAGCGAATGACGGACGCCGTTCTCGAAGTGGACGCCTCCTGGAGGATAACCTACATCGACGAACAGGTCGAAGACATCCTCGGGATAGACGCGGATGCGGTTCGATGGGTGCGATTTTGGGACGCGTTCTCGGACACCCGTGACACGCCGTTCGAAGCGGTGTACCGGGACGTAATGCGGTCTCGGTCCGCGGATATGATAGAGGAGTACTACGCCGGTATCGACGGGTGGTTACAGGTCTACGTGTACCCCGACTTCGACGGTGGGCTCTCGTTTTATTTCAGGAATATCACGGCTCGAAAGGAGCGCGAACACGCCCTCGAGCGGGCACACTCGCGGACGGGGCTGGCGTTGGAGGTAACTGACGCTGCCGTCTGGGAGTGGGAACTCGGGACTGACGCGGTCACTATGCACCCGGAGCGGGATCCCGTATTCGAGACGAAGATACGAACGATAGATGACTTCCTCGAAAGGATCTATCCGGACGACCGCGCTCGTGTCCGGGAAGCCTTGGAGAGCGCCGTCGAAACCGAGTCACCATACGACGTGGAGTACCGAGTGCAGGTCGACGGGGAAGTCCGGTGGGCAGCGGACCACGGGGAAGTACAGTACGACGCCGACGGAGACGCCGAACGAATGGTCGGGATCGTGAGAGACGTTACCGACCGCAAGGAACGGGAAGCCGAGCTCGAACTGAAAAGCCAGGCGATGGACGAAGCCCCGATCGGGATCACGATCACCGACCCGACGCGGGCCGATAACCCGATCGTCTACGTGAACGACCACTTCGAGCGGCTCACGGGCCATCCGAAACCGGAAGCGATCGGTCTGAACTGTCGGTTCCTCCAGGGCGAGAACACCGCCCCCGAACGGGTGGCCGAGCTACGCGAGGCGATCGACGACGGCCAACCGGTAACCGTCGAACTCCGGAACTACCGCGGTGACGG
>CAZWZX010000109.1:0-995 GCA_964638655.1 uncultured Natronomonas sp. | reverse complement strand
AGTTCTGGAACCGCATCTCGATCGCTCCGATACGAGCCGACTGGTCGGAGATAACGCACTTCGTCGGGTTCCAGCGGGACGTGACGGAGAAAAAAGAGAGCGAAACGTACCGACAGCGGATCTACGAGATCGCGTCGGCGACGGGGCACTCGCCGGGCCGAAAGATCGAACAGCTGCTCGAACTCGGCCGCGAAATACTCGGGATGGAGAACGGCCACGTCGCCGAGGTCGATCTCGACCGACGGCGACACACGGTTCGATACGCCACCGGATCGGATCTCGTGACGAGCGGGGCGGTCAGAGACCTTCCGGACACGTTCTGTCGACGAACGATCGATGCGGACGAGATACTCGACATCCGCGATACCGCGACCGGTGCGGGCGAAGGGTCTCTCGATCCGATCGAGGGGATCGGTTGCTACGTCGGGGCGAAGCTCTTCGTCGAAAGGGAGCTGTTCGGGACGGTGTGTTTCGTCGATCGGGAGCCGCGGTCCGCTCCCGTGACCGATCGACAGAAGGCGCTCGTGGATCTGATCGGACGCTGGATCGGCCACGTCCTCCAGTCGGAGCGACAGCTCAAGGCGCGCGAGGCGATACTCAGCCGAATGACCGACGCGCTGTTTTCCGTCGACGGCGGGTGGCGGATCACGTACGCGAACGACGCCGCGGGAGCCGTTCTCAGCGCGGCGATAGACGCGTCGTACTCCGGAGAGGAACTCCGCGGGCGACACCTCTGGGAGGAGGTCCCGACGCTCGCCGGAACGCGGTTCGAAGAGAAGTGTCGCGAAGCCATGGAGAACCAACAGCCGGTGACGTTTCGGGAGTACTACGAATCGTCGGAGGCGTGGTTCGACGTCCGCGCGTACCCGTCGTCGTCCGGGCTGTCGGTGTATTTCCGGGACGTCACCGAAAACGAAGAACGGGAGGCGAAGATACGGATCCGCGAGCGGACGTTGCGGGAACTGTACGAAGTCATCTCGGATACGACTCGATCG
>CAZWZX010000108.1:0-8975 GCA_964638655.1 uncultured Natronomonas sp. | reverse complement strand
AGCGACCCGAGCAGTCCCATACCCCGAATTCGGAGCGCCCCACAACTAAGCGTTCCGGGTTTTCGGCCGCCCGCTCTATTGGACGTCGTCGAGCGTCTCCCGAAGCCGCGGAAGGATCTCCCCGGCGCCGAGTGCGACGATCCCGGCGTACAGCGCGACCGCGCCCATGAGGGCCAACCAGGCGGCGAACGGAACGTTCCCGGCGCTCAGATACTCAAGGCTCGTCAACTCGGCGAAGAGGCCGGCGGCGGTGAACCCGACGGCGGCGACGACGTACACGAAAAGCTCCGCCAGCGGCACCAGAATTTCTCGCATACACTCGGTACGACGAGTGCCGTATAAAAAGTCGTCGGCTACACTACGCGCCGAGTTCGACGACGACGTCCGATTGTACCCACATGTCGGGATCCTCCCGGTCGTAGATCACGACCTCCCCGTTATCGAGCGAGAGGTGGGCGTACCGCTCGGAGTCGAGCGGCGTCTCCGGTGGTTCGGTCGATGTTCCGGGCGATTCATCCGTGTCGGAGGGTACGCTACTCATTAGCATATTTATCGAGGCGTCGGTTGGGTATAAGCGTTCTGTCGGAGGCGGATTAAGACTGTATGTTATATTATGATCATAATACATTCAGGGGCGACTTCAACGCAACGACCTCCCGGGGATCGCTGCAGAGAACACGGCATCCCAGGGAAGTAGCTGAATTCCGCCCCCAATAAACCGATCCCGTCTCAGAGAGTCCAGATACAGCGTCGAACGAAAGGTCTCGAAGCCCGGTAGTCCGGGACACCCACTGTCGACTGCTCAGTTGTGAATCTGCGGTTCGAAATCGATTCCAGCGATCTCGAAGCGTGCGCCACCGCTGGATCCTTCCTCGATTTCGATGTTCCAGTCGTGGGATTTTACGATCTGCTCGATGATTTTCAATCCATGGCCCGTGTTGTTCTTTTTCGTCGTGTACCCCGCTGTGAAGACCTTCGAACGTTCATTTTCCGGGATGCCGGGTCCGTCGTCTTCGACGTAGATACCGTTATCATACGTCCCGACGGAAATCGTCACGTGCCTCTCGCTGTGTTCGATCGCGTTCCGAAACAGGTTTTCGAAGACCTGTTGTAACCGGCTTCGGTCGGCTTCGAACTCCCTGGACCCATCGATTTCGAGCGTCGCGCTTTCCGTCTCGGTCATCGCCCACGCTCGTTTTGTTATCTCTTCGAGCGCCACCTGTTCGGTGTCTTTGGGCGTGGTTTCGTGTTCGGTCATCGTGAGGATCTGTTCGACGAGCACGCCGATGCGGTCCAATGCGTTCCCGACCTTGTCGAGATACGCTTCGTCCCCATCCTCACGGTAGAGCATCAGCGAGTTCGAAGCCACCCCCAGTGGTCCTTTGATATCGTGTGAGAGTGCGTTGTGCATCTCGGTCAACCGCTCGTTTTGTTGTTTGATCCGCTCTTGGCGCTTTTTGGTCTCCGAGATGTCCCGACCGTTGACGACGAATCCGTTGATGAAATCGTCGTCGAACATGTTCGTTCCGCGCGTTTCGACGGGAATTATCTCCCCGTTTTTCTTCTCCCATCCGTGTTTGATCACCGGCTCTACGTCCGGGTTCTCGATCGCGGTGAAAAATTCGTTCATCGCATGCTCTCTGTCTTCGGGCGGCATGAGACTGAACGCGACCGAACCGACGAGTTCGTGTTGCTCGTAGCCGAGGACGTCTTTACAGACCGGCGAGATGTACCTGAACCGAGCGTTCTCGTCGACGATCCCGAGCACGTCGGAGGAGTTCGTAACCAGCTTGCTGAACTTCTCCTGTGAGCGCTCCAGCTTTTTCGAAGCTCTGTGTTTTCCGACGGCGTTAACGATCCGGTTCGCCAACAGGGAGTACTGGCTGACGTCGGCCTGTTTTTGCAGGTAATCCGTCACTCCTCTCGATATCGCTTCACTCGCTATCTCTTCGCTTCCTTTGCCCGTAAACAGAATGAACGGGAGATCGTACCTCTCTCTGACCCGCTCTAAAAAGTCGAGACCGTCGATATCGGGCATATCGTAGTCACTGACGATCGCATCGACCCGACTCTCTTCGATATGCGACAGGGCGTCATCCACGGACTGAAACGTCTCCGCAGCGAACTCCTCGCGCTCTCTTTCGAGGAACGTTGCAGTAAGGTCCAACACTTCGGGATCGTCGTCCACCAACAGGATATTGATACGTTCGTCCGGCTCGATACCGCTGAACACGGTTGTATCGACAGCATCGTCGCTTTCGGTACAGCTTATTTCACTCATCGTCATGCTCCGCCAATACGCGAGCGAAATACGGAACAAGGACCTCTATCGCTTGTTCGTGGTGTTTCCTCGAATGCATGTCGTGAAGTTCGGCGGCGAGCGCGTACCGGATCGGTTCCGGCCCGGGACCCGACTGGCCGTACCTGGGTTTGTTCGGGTAGCCGGGATCCTGAAGCGCCGCGCGAAGCTCGTACACCTGTGCGCTTTGATACGGTGTCCAGTAATCACCGCCCGCCTTGTGGTTTCGCCAGGCCTTCGCTTTTTCCGTCGCATATCGCTGATCGGCACCGATCAGCGACGCTCGTTTGCGTAGATGTTTCCGAACCTGACTGTAATCGGCGTCTCTGATGCGTTCTCGATCGATGTTACCGTTCCGGAGACAGTTCAGTTCGATGTTGTCCTTCTCGAGGAGAGCGTCCACGTACGCCGTCGCCGCCAACTCCACTTCGTCCGGCGTGAGATGTGGAAAGAGTAACTCGTCTACGTTCTCACAGTAGTCCACCGCTTTCCGTTGCAATCCCTGATCGTTGGCCAGAATTACTTCACCGAAATCTTCGGCCATCCTCCGCGCCGTCTGTGTAATATTCTGTTTGTTTTTTCCCGCATCAAAATCCGAAGCCATTTTAATTAATGAGTGGCGTCCATGTATAAATAGATTTTGAATATGGCAACTTTTTGTTATATACAGTTCGAGACGAAGGGCCGCCGTTCACGCGTTATATGAACGCCTCGAAACCGACGGCGAGACGGGTACAGCGTTGGGGCCGTCCCGAGGGTCAACGTTGATAGGGCTGGCAGTCGATCCCCCAGGTATGTCCGAGCCCACGATCTTCGAGCGGATCGTCGACGGAGAGATCCCCGCCGACATCGTCCACGAGACCGATCGCGTGATCGCCTTTCTCGACGCGAACCCGCTGTCGCCGGGACACACGCTCGTCGTTCCCAAAGAGCCACACGAACGGCTCCGGGATACCCCACCGGGGCTGTCGGCCGAGATCTTCGAAGCCGTCCGGACCCTGACCCCGGCGATCGAGGACGCGGTCGAGGCCGACGCGACGACCGTCGGGATCAACGACGGTCCCGCGGCCGGACAGGAGGTGCCTCACCTGCACGTTCACATCGTGCCGCGCTTCGAGGGCGACGGCGGCGGTCCGATCCACGCAGTCATGGACGGCGCCGCCGTCGATGGGACGGTCGACTCCGGGACGATCGCGGCGGCAATCGCCGAGGAGCTCGAGTAACGCGACAGCCGGCCCGCAAGCAGTACGCTTTTTTGAAATCCCGGCCGATCTGTCCCTATGTCGGAGACTGTGGCGTTCGTCGGGGCTGCCGGCGGTGTCGGGACGACGAGGACGACGCTCGGCTGTGCGGAGCTTCTCGCCCGCGACGGTCGCGATACGGTCGTTCTCGATGCGGCCTACGGAACGCAGGGACTCGCGGATCGGATCTCGGGAACGATCGACCCGGACATGACGCGGCTGTGTCTCGAGAAGACGCCACTGGAGAGCGGCCTTTTGGACCAGCCGATCGAGGGTGCGGGGCGACTGTCGGTCTGTCCCGCCACTGCGCCGTTCTGTCGGCTCGCCGAGGCGAAAACGGTCGAGGCCGCAGAGCGCTTCGAATCACGGATCGGGGAGGCGACACGGGCGTTCGAATACGTGCTCGTCGACACGCCGCCGATCGCGGCGAACCAGGCCGTCGCGGCGGCGACGACCGTGGACACGGTCGCCGTCGTCTGTGACGCTGCCCGTGCCGAGTCGGCGATTCCCAGAACCGCCGACCGACTCGCGGATATCGGGGTCGAGCGCTACACGAGCGTCGTTACCCACACTTCCGAACACCCTGACGCCGACGCGACCGTTCCGTCCCTCGAGCCAGAACCGCCGGTCGTCGATTCGGCGGCGATCGGGGAACTCGCCGACGCCGTCGAAGCGGCGGTCGGCGTGCGCATCGAACCGAAAGAGCCGGACGGACTGCTCTCGGAGCTTCCGTTTAAATAAGATCGCCGAGGTCGCTTCTGGCGTCCGAGAGCGGATCGTCGTCGCGTTCGACGGGGGTCGTCTCCGCGATCACCGCCTCCGCCTCCTCGATCGGTTCGTGGGTGGCGACGTAGGCCCCGAGGGCGAACTCGGCCTCCCCGATTCCGGCGAGCGTCTTCGCCTCCGTTCTCGAGAGCTCGCCGGCGAGCCAGTCTTCGAGTACCCGATTCGCAGTCGGTGTGAACGGATCGATCGGCTCACCGAGCAGATACAGCGTCTTCGCGGCCGTCGTCTCCGGAACGTCCCCGACTGCGGCGGCGCGGCCGACGGATGCACCCTCGATGTACGCCTTCAACAGCGCCGCCGCGGCGTCCGACGAACAGGGGAGTCGATCGTCGAACTCGGTCAGCCGGTCCGAAAGGGGGGCTCCCGTTCCGTCCGCAGTGGCGACGCCTCGCTCGCGCTGTTCGGCCGTCACCTCGATGCCCGATGCGATCTCCGAGAGACCCATACCCGACGTTGTATCCCCTTCGTTTGTAAAACCTTTCGTCGAGCGAAAAATACAGGAGTGCGAGCCGGCTGAGCGTACCGGTTACCGGTACGCTCTCCTCTGGGATCAACCCCGATAGCGGCCGTTTCCGTTCCGCCTTCAAGTACCGTCGCGACGAAATTTCGCATGTGATGAGCGCGACAACGCAACAGGCTTGCCCCGAATGCGACGGCCGCCTCCGGAGCAGTGGCGTCGAGACGATCTGTAGCGACTGCGGACTCGTGGTCGACGAGGACGAACTGGACCGTGGACCCGAGTGGCGATCGTTCGCCGACGACGAGACGAACCCCGAACGCTGTGGCGCGCCGCTGACCCGATCCCGACACGATCGCGGACTCTCGACTGAGATCGGTCGGTCGACCCGCCTCAAGGGCCGGAAGCGTCGACAGGTCGCCCGCATGCGCAGACAGCATAACCGAGCACAGATCGGTTCCAAGCGCGATCGGAACCTGGTTTACGGGTTCACCGAGATCCGGCGGCTGACCGGTCAACTCGAACTGCCCGAAGATCTTCAAGAGCAGGCCTGTGTCCTCTTCGAATCCGCACAGAACACGGATCTCCTACAGGGACGCTGTATCGAGGGGTTCGCCGCCGCGGCCGTGTACGCGACCTGCCGGACGATGTCCGTTTCGCGCACGATCGACGAGATCGTCGCCGTCGCGAGCGCCGACGAAGACGAACTCAAGGTCGCCTACGGTGCGTTGAACAGAGAGCTCGGTCTTTCGACCGGTCCGATCGCCCCGACGGAGTATCTCGCCCGCTTCGCGTCCGAACTCGACGTTCCGAACGGACTCGAGCGGCGCGCGCGCGAACTCGCGGCCGACGCCCACGAGTCAGGAACGACCACCGGACGGAACCCAAGCGGCGTCGCCGCCGCGTGTCTATACACGGTTGCCCGGAAGAAGGGACACGAACTGACACAGAAGGAGGCGGCCGACGTCGCCGACGTCTCCGCGGTTACGGTCCGGAACACGTATCAGGACCTCCGGGACTGACTCGACCGAGTTCTCAAAGGACGCTTCCGTGTCCGTCGACGAAACCCTCCGGCAGCGACGCTACCCGACCGCTCGTCGGAACGCTACTCGGCCGCTCCATCCAGAGTCACGAACGATTCAACCGGGATCTCGACGGCCTCGAGTCGCTCCGATAGCTCCTCGGGAACGATCGACAGCTCCGCTGCGAGCCGTCGGTCTCGAGCGACCTCTTCGGCGAGTCGTTCGAGGTCGGCGATCCCCCCGACATCAGCCATCGCGTCGGTCGCCTCCGGTACGCTTTCGACAGAGGCGACCGCCTCGGCCGCTTCGGTCCGCCGTTCGATACGTTCGATCCACTGATCAGTCACGCTTTCGTTCCCCTCGCGTGGTTCGGATCGAACGATCTCGATCGGTCGTTCTCCGGTGGTAACGGGCGTCGCGAAGCCGACCGCTGTCGTTCCGGTATTCGCCTCGACCGTGACGCCGTCGGCGTCCCAGCGATCGAGGACCGTTCCGTTCCTCCGAGGCGGCCAGACGGCTCCGTCAACCCGCGTTTCCAGCCGAACGGTACAGGGTCGTTCGCTCTCGATGATGGCCTCGACGAACGTCACCGGATCCGTTCGGACCGTTTCGACGGCCAGTGTCGGCATGCGGTGATTGCCCGCTTTCTCCGTCATAAACTGACGGTTCGAACGGATCGCGTGATCTCCGGTCAGATCCGGTAGACGGGTGCCTCGAGCCATCGCTCGGCGGCGTCCCTGTCGGGAAACCGTCGGCACGCCAGCGTGATCGGTGTCTCGATCGCTCCGACTCGGACGAGCGCCAGCGCCGCCGACACCGGATCGGCGCCGTCGAGCGAACCGAACGACCGGTTCGGAAGCTCCGAGAGCGCCGCTTCGACGGACGGTCGGATCGCCGTCACCAGCTCGGATCGTGCCGTCCGCTCGAGATTCTCGAGCCGGTCGGTCAACCGGAGTCGACGCTCCCGCGCGTTCCGGGCTTTCCGTGCCTGACTGCGAGCCTCTTCGAGCGCTTCGACTGCGGCGGTGTGTCTGGTTTGGACCTCCGAGAGCGATCGGATCGCTGCCCGGTAGTCGTCTTCGATCGACCCGTCGTCCGTCTCCAACAATCGTCCCCGGAGCGTCGCGACCCGCTCCCGTTTCGCTTCGAGATCCGCTTCCGTCTCGGCGATTCGTCGTCGAAGCTCCGTCCGTGACGGTACCGGTTCGGGAAGCGACTCTAGTTCGGTCTCTATCTCCCGGATCGACTCGTCTACACTCGTGGTCATGTTCCGCGAGCGCGCGGCCGCGACCAACGCTTCGCGTCGAGGGAACGACAGTCCCGGCGCGATGACGCCCACGTACCGATAGAGACTCATAACTCCCGTGATCGAAACTCCTCCGGATCGGGATGCCTTCGGCCGACGGCGAATTTCGCGTATGCGACGTTCGGGTTCTCTCTGCTTTCGTACGCTCGGGCGGCCTCCCTGACCGGCTCACGAACGTCGCGGAACTCGTTGAACGGCTCCGTCCGCTCGATCTGTACGTCGTCGGGATGCTTTTCGCGCAGCCGCAAGGCGAGAAAGGCGCCGTGCTCCGTCGTCTCGAACAGCGCTGCTCGCCCGAACCGCCGAACGACGCTCCGTTCGTGGGTCCGACAGACGTTCCGGAGGGAGTTCCGTGCGGCCTGCGAGTACGTCACAACCAACAGCACGGACGGTTTTTGATCGGATCGATATATTAAAATTAACCCTCATTCGATCGGTTCGACTACCGGTGCCGACGCGTCCGTCAGCTCCCGAACTCGCTGGCGGGCCTCCCGTTCGGAACTGGCGAGCACGACCGTTCCAGTGTCGGATCGGTAGGCCGACAGTTCGCCGTCGAACTCCGTCGCGAACGTCCGGACGGCCGCGCGGATCTGCCGTTCACAGCCCTCCAGGTCCGTCTCGCCGGACTCGAACGCCGTCAGTGCCGACTCGATTTGCCTGAGTGTCGCGATTCGATCCATTATACGGTCCGGAGGTGATCGGTCGTCGGTTCGTAGACGTCTCCCTGCCGCCTGAGCTTCTCGATCTCGTGTTCGGCCTGCGAGCGCTCCATCCCCATCTCCTCGGCGCGATCCAACACCGTTTCGATCGGCGCACCTTCGTCGTATTCGGCCTCGATCTCGCTTATCACCGTCTTGATGTTCTTGATCCGGTCACGTTGGGTCTTGCTCTGTCCGGTTTCGACCACGTCGGCGTCGAACTCGCCGGTCTCCGGATCGACGCCAATATCCTGCAGACACGACCGAACGATCTCGATCACCCGTTCGGCGTCCTCGCGTTCGACGGTGTCCGAGAGCCGCATCCTCGCCGAAGCCTCGGCCAATCGCACGAGTGCCTCCAGCTTCCGTGCGGTTACCGGCACCGGTGCGTCCTGGTCTTGGCCCTTCGCGCGCAGGTCGACGTAGAAATCCCTGATCTCGGCTTTCGCCTCCTCGGTCATCATCGGATAGCAGTTCCGCTTGGCGTAGGCGATGTACTTTCGCAACAGTTCGGCGTCGATCTCCGGCTCGACGTTCTCCGTGACGTTCTCGACTTCCTCCTCGGAGACGTTCGACGTCGTCGTGTTCTCCCGATGGGTGTGTAACTCGCCCGCGTAGTTCGTGTTGATGATGTGCTCCGCGAGGTTCGCGTCCTCCTCGGGGTCGGGCTGGTCGGTGACGGTAAATATCAGATCGAACCGCGAAATGAGCGCCGGCTCGAGATCGATCTGCTCGCCGATCGGTTCGTACTGATCGAACCGGCCGTATTTGGGGTTGGCCGCGCCCAGAAGCGAGCACCGGGACTTGAGGGTTGCGTTGATGCCGGCCTTGGAAATCGAAATGGAGTTGTGGAGGATGACACCCTGGCTGACGAACGTGTTCGTCGGCTCGACGGTCACGTCGTAGACCCACTTGCAGGCGTCTTCGCCCTCGTTCGGGACCGTCTCGACATCTGTAACGCGGTAGTACCGGAGGTCACACCGATCTCCGAGTGTATCTGCTCTATCGTCGAACTCGTCGAGAGCAGCATAGGCGGCATCCTTCGCACGGTCGGCCAGTTCCCGCCGCCGGGACCCGTCGTAGCCACCGTCCTCGGCGTCGTGTATCGCACTTGTCGTCTCCCCATCGATCCGATCTGCCAACTGGCGGCCCGACCAGCCGATCGC
>CAZWZX010000107.1:0-8999 GCA_964638655.1 uncultured Natronomonas sp. | reverse complement strand
ACACTGGTATCTATTTTCGAGCTGGTCGGTTGGTCAGCGCAAGATACAACGCGCGAAGTTTTTACGCCTCGGGTTTGCCTCCGGCGAACCACTCGGCGCAAAAACTTCGATGAAAAAGGCCGGACGCCTCGACCTTCGGTCTCGTCGTCCGGTGAACCGTGCTCGCTTCGCTCGCACGGATGACACTGTTGAATAAGGCCTGTATACCTTGTATGTCAATTGGTGACAATTTCACCAGCCCGATGGTTGTTTCACCGAGTTCGGTAAGAGCCAAAGAGACAGGTGTTGATTTACATCCGCGCGAGCGATAGCGAGCGCGGTTCACCGGACGCGACCAGAGAGGGACCGAAGGTCCCTCAGGCAGTCGGCGCGAAGCGCCGACGACGAAGGGAGCGTCCGGCCTTTTTCATCGATGTTTTTCAAGGAGCGGTTCGCCGCAGGCGAACCCGACGCAGAAAAAGATCGACCCACAAGCGTTTAATCGACAGCGGCGGTACTGAAGCGTATGCCCGACTGCCCACTCGCGGACGAGTGCCCCAGTTTCTCCGAACGAATAGAAGGCATGGGCTGTCAACACTACGGTGACCGCGGCGGTGCCGAATGGTGTTCACACTACAGCCAGCCGATCAACGATCTCAAACGGCAACCGGTGAAAATCGGGGAGGAGGTCGTCGTCGACGTCGACGATATCCACGAGTCCGGGGCCGGAGTCGGCCGAACCGAGGACGGGTTCATCGTGATGGTCGACGGCGTGTTGCCCGAAGCCCGAGCCAAAGTCAAGATAACCGAAGTCAGATCGAACCACGCACGGGCGGACGAGGTCGAACGACTCCCGATGGAGGACGAGGGAGAAACCCCGGTGGACGATGCGGAACCGACTGACAACGGGGACGAAGACGAACGGAGCGACCGAGAGCGGGCACTCGATCGTGAGAGACTGGGGAGTCGCGAGAACTTCTGGGGGAGCTAAACGGCCGCGAATGGATCAAAAATGAGCGACGGATACCGATGACGGTCCCTGACGCGGACGAACTGCTCGAACGTGCCGGCTTCGACGCCGACGAAAGCGTGCTGACGCGCCGGCAGGCGGAGGTCCTGGTGCTCCGGGAGGCCGACATCCCGCAGGCCGACATCGCCGAGGAGCTCGGTACCTCGCGTGCGAACGTCTCCAGTGTCGAAGCCAGCGCCCGCGAAAACGTCGCCAAGGCGAGAGAGACGGTCGAGTTCGTCGAGGTACTGTCCGCACCCGTTCAGCTCACCGTCGAAGGCGGGACCGATCTCTACGACGTCCCGAGCCAGGTGTACTCGGCCTGTGACAACGCCGACGTGAAGGTCAACCGAACCGCGCCCGAACTGATGAAACTGATCGGCGACGCCGCCGGCGACGCCGTTCACGGGCGAGCCGTCCAGCGTGATATCACGATCACCGTCACCGGTGACGGCGGCGTGAGAGTGCGGAGCTAAACCGGGTCGACCCCGAAGTACCGGTCGAGTTCGTATCAGCGTTCGAAACGGGTTCGCGATTTAAATCCGCCGTCGTCCTACGCATCGATACTCGATGGTCGAATCGTTCAGTGGGCTCCTCCCCGACGGCGACACTCCCGATAGAACTCTCGCGGTCCTCGACGATAGCCAGCCCGAACCCGTGTGGGATCTCTTCGTGGACGCGTTCGGAAACCTCGGTATCGATCTCGTGGAGACCGATCTCGACGGAGGCACGGAGGGGACGGTCGTTCTCATCGAGAACGGCGCCGTCGTTGCCACCTCTCCGATGGAATCCGTCCGGAACGCGATCCTCCTCGTCAACTCGGATCTCTACACCACCGGACTGAGTGGGGTCGAACGGTACGAAGCGCCCGACGTGCTAACCGCGATGGAGGGCGATACGTACACGCTTCGTGGGTTCCCCGAGTCGGCGAAGGAGAAACTCCTTTTGATCGTGATGTCGAGGTATATCGAGCGCCGGGCGCTGGAGGTCGATGGCGGTCGTCTGGATGTGGCTTTTCAGCGGCTCTCACGGATCAAAAGCGAGTACGGGACCGGTCGGATCTACCGACGGCTCTCGGAGTCCGAAGTGGAGGTACACGCCTACGGCATCCCTGACTCGGTGCCGGCAGATCTCGACGGGATCCGCTTCCATGCCGGTCGCACGGAACCGTACCGAAAGTCGTGGTTCGTCGTCTTCTCGCCGCCAGGCGGACGGATCGATCCGGCGGCGCTTTTGGCGCTCGAAAAAGATTCGGACGCCTGGCGTTCGACGTGGACGTACGAGCCAGAACGGGTCCGAAGCATCAGGGACCGCATCGAGCGGCGTTTTTGATCACTCGCGGTCGCGTTCGAGTACGACGAGGAGATACGTCGGAATCGCGATCAGCGAGGCGAACAACACGATCGCGAACAGCCCCCTCGTTCGTTCCGACGCGATGACGTGTCGGCCGTGCTCTACGACGGAGTACAACACGAAGACCGCCGCCGCGACGAAGAGACAGAAAGCGACGGTAAAACCGATGGCGCTGAGGAGCCACCGATATCTCCCGAGCCGGAACACCGACGCTTCGCCGCGGTCGCGATCGCCCATCGGATACCGGAACAACCCCACCGAGCGATAAGTATCCCCCGGTCGGGCTACCACGTTTCGATCCGACCCCCATCGATGTCCTCGACGCAACCGCGACAGTCGGCGTGTTCGGGGTCGTAACACTCCGGGCGACCCTCCGCGTCTATCGAGACGGCGCGCTTCTCGGCGTGACGGCGACAGACGATCCTCGCCTTCCCCGACTCGTCGGTCGGGAGTTCCGCGAGAGTGGCCGTCTTGGCGTCGCTGTAGGCGCGTTTGGCTTCCTCGAACTGGCGGCCGACCGAGTTGAGTTTGGTTCGGAGGAGCCGCTCTAGACGACGACGGTTGCTCACGCCGACGCGTACGGTCCCGAAGACAAAAGAACCGTCGCTGCTCCCTCCGACGGACGGATCGGCTGCGTCCCCGTGTTTCACTTTCAGTCTGCCACCGACGGTTTTTATACCATCAGGAACCAACCGGCGTACGTCTCCCACTGAAAACACGCGGAGACGGAAACACCCATGACAGACCTGCGACAGCACGCGGCCGAGATACACGAACAGTTCTCCGACACCCTCGACGTGGGTGTCGACGAAATCGAATCCCGCCTCGAGACGCTCGTCTCCGAGTACCGGGTCCCCCTCGAGGAGGCCCGTCGGAGCGTCGTCTCGACGTACCTCGACGAGGCGGACATGGATCGCGACGAGCTCGCCGGCGGGACGAGCCAGTCCGCGAACGTCGCCGACATCGACACGGCCGAGCAGTGGCTCGATCTCACGGTCAAAATCGTCGATCTCTGGGAACCGGGCGCCGAATCGATCGCTCAGGTCGGCCTGCTCGGCGACGAGACCGGGACGATCAAGTTCACCAAGTGGGCCAAAAGCGAACTCCCCGCGCTCGAGGAGGGATCGGTGTACCGCCTCGAGAACGTCGTCACCGACGAGTATCAGGGCCGGTTCTCCGTGAAGCTGAACTCCTCGACGACGATCGAGGAACTGGAGACCGACATCGAGGTCGGCGACGACTCGACCGAAGTCGAGGGCGCACTCGTCGACATCCAGTCCGGTTCCGGGTTGATCAAGCGATGCCCGGAGGAAGACTGTACCCGCGTCCTCCAGAACGGTCGATGTTCGGAACACGGCGACGTCGACGGCGAGTTCGACCTCCGGATCAAGGGCGTTCTCGACGACGGGACCGAGATCCACGAGGTCATCTTCAACCAGGAATCCACCGAGAACCTCACCGGGATCTCCCTCGAGGAAGCCCAGCAGATGGCGATGGACGCCCTCGACACCGAGGTCGTCGTCGAGGAGATGCGCGGTCTGGTTCTCGGTCGGTACTACCGCGTCACCGGGCCGACGCTCGGCCGATACGTGTTGGCCAACGAGATCGATCGGCTCGGCGGACCGACAGACACCGAGAGCGTGCTGATCAAAGCGAGGTCGGTTTAAATGAGTGCTTCCGTTCCAACGCGCGAGGTCGCCCGACGCGCCTTCGCGGCCGAGTTCAACGACGCAACGTACACGTTCAAAGAGTCCGACGACGACCGGGCGCCCGTCTACTCGCTTTTGCCGACGGGCCAGCGGGCAAACCGGGTATTCATCGTCGGGACGCTGACCGAAACGGAGGACGTCGGCGACGACTCCGAGTACTGGCGCGGGCGGATCGTCGATCCGACCGGCACGTTCTTCGCTTACGCCGGCCAGTACCAGCCCGAGGCCACGTCGGTGCTCCGCGAGACCGAGACGCCGGCGTACGTCGCCGTCGTCGGCAAACCGCGATCCTACGAGACGGACGAAGGCGACGTGAACGTCTCGTTGCGCCCCGAATCGATCACGGTCGTCGACGAGCACACCCGGAACCGCTGGGTCGTCGAGACGGCCGATCGAACGCTCGATCGGATCGGGGCGTTCGGCGATGCCGACGAGTACGCGGCGATGGCCGAAACGCAGTACGGAGCAGACCTCTCGGTCTATCGCGATCAGGTGATCGCGGCGCTCGAGGACCTCGAGAACGACGCGGAAATGGCCGCGGAAGCCTAAAACCCGGCTTCGGGTCGATCGGACCCTTCATATAGCTTCCCGGTTTCAAGCCCATCCGAAAACCGAGAACACCGCGAACATCACGTCACCGTAAACCAGCGCGACGGCGAGTCCCACCGCCATCGGCACGAGAAACGGGATCCCCGGCGTGAGCCAGACGCGCTCCCGATCGGGCTCCGATATCGTTTCTAGCCCCGTTCGGAGCTCCGTCGGTGTCGTTCCGTACGCGCCGTGTTCGGAGAGGAACGTCTCGGCACCCCACGGATCGTCCTCGATCGATCCGATACCGGCGGCCGGTCGTTCGCTTCGCCCGTCATCGATCTCCCCGCCACCGGGATCGTTCGGATCGGTCGGCGCCGAGTTCCGATACCGGTCCGGATCGCCGCGGAGTTCCGAAAGCGAAACGCCGCGCCACCGGAGATACATCCGGAGCGCGTCGATGTCGAGGCCCCGTCGGGTGAATCCCCCGGGCGTTTCGAGTAACCGGCCGTACTCCGTCGGAAGCGAGTCGACCGCGACGCGTCGTCCGATGAACATCGCCGGCGTGATCTCGCCGCGGGGGAGGTTCCGAACCGCGAGCGCGAGCGGATACAACAGCCCGATCACGACGGTGTTCGAGAGGATCGTGAACGAAAAGACGCCGAGCGGCGCACTGTGTATCGGGTAGGCGCCGCCGAACGCGTAATAGACCGGATAGACGGGAAACAGGACAGCGAGCGTGATGATCGCCTTCGCGTCCGCGCCCCCGAACCCACCGATCCGCCAGAAGACGTAGCCCAGCGGGGCGACGAACCCGAGCGACAGCACCGTCTGGACGACGAACAGCCGGCGCCGAAACGCCGAGACATCGAGGATCGTAACGGTATCCCACACCAGCGCTATGACCCCGACGGCGACGAGCGGAAGCCAGGCCCGGTTCGGAACCCGTCGAGTCTCGAGATCCCGGTAGGCGGCCCACGCGAAGACGGGGACGGCGAGCAGACGCAGCAGGTCGGGGCCGGTTGCGATCCCGAACAGCAACGACGACACGCCCGGTAGTGCGTTTAGGACGCATATAAACGCCCGGCATCGCTCATCGATCGATCCCAAGCGTTCTCAGCGTATCTCGACCGGGAGCGGCGGCGAACGCCATCGGGTTCCCTCGTCGGCCAGCAGTTCGAACACGAGTTCCCCCTCGCTCCCGCTTTCACCCTCGGCAGTGATCACGACGATCCCGCCGTCAACCGTCGTCGTCAGTAGATCGTCCGGCGTTCCTTCCCCCGGAGAGACGCCCTGTGTGAACGTTTCGTCGGGACCGAGCGGTATCTCCTCGGCACCCTCCTCCAGAAACCGCGTTCGGCCGGATCGGGTCTCACCGGCGTCGATCTCGAGGGGCGCCTGGTGCCAGTGAGAGTGTCCGTCCCCGTGCCAGTGAACGTACGCGATGCGTGCATCGCCCGCGAATCCGGTCACCGCCTCGAAATCGAGCTCGACGAACTCGATCGGGAACGCCGAACTCAGAAAGCGGCCGTTTATTTCGAGTTCGGGATCGCTTTCGGCAGGTTCCCCGTCGTGGCCGTCCGCCCCCTCAGTACCGTCCGGATCACCCCCGCCGAGACAGCCCCCGATCGCCACCGACGCGGCGACGGTGCTCCCGAGGAGTAGTGCCTCTCGCCGCGTTTCGGTATTTGAATTCACGGATCTCGCAGTGTATACTCTCTCGATACGTTTCAAGATATTGGGCTGTGGAAGAGACACGCACAATCCCGTTCGACATATATCGGCATTGGAAAACACCCGAGAGCCAACGGTCACAGCCACGGCTCGTGTCGTTTCGGCGATCCGGTCCACGAACCCGGATAGACGGCTCAAAACACCACACAGCCGCCGGACGGATCGCGTCGGAGTTTATATGGCGCGGGACTGAACGCAGTTTGGGGCCGGACGTTCAAGTACGATGGCAGCGTAGAATGCGTATGAGCCAGGTGACGAGGCGGATCGTACAAGAGCTACATGACGAGCCACATCTCGAAGGTCGACGGATCACCGGTCAGTTTATCAAAACGCAGGTCGAGGACCGCGGCCTCGAACCGCGGACGGTCGCCGACCGTCAAGACATCGACGTGGCTGACGTCTACCGAGCGCTCACGTACTACCACGACCACCCGGAAGAAATGCGCACCGTCGAACGCCAGCGCGAGGCTGCCGTCGAGAGCCACGAGCACCTGACGACCGACCCAGACGACGTTCGCGGCTGATGACGTATCGCATTCTCACAGACGGGAACGTCGAGCGAGCGACGGTCAACTACTTGCGAAAGCTCGGTCACGATGTCGAACGCCTCGACGACGTCACGGAACTCGGACTCGGGAGTGAGGACGAGGCAATCGCTCGGTATGCCCGCGAACACGACCGTCTGATTCTGACGCAGGACGACGATTTCTTCACCGAACTGGCCGTCGGGACACCGTGGGCGTCCTCTTTCAGCAAGACCAGACGCTGTCCACGCGCGAGGTTAGAGACGCGGTTCACGAGATGTCGCAGTATCTCGAACGGTCCGACATCATCCCCGAATACGTAAGTGAAAACTGGCTGTGATTCTGTTCGCAGTCCCAACTCGGACACAGAACCGACACTAGAGCGCCTGGTTGTGGAGAATACCGGTGGATATCTTTCGATATCACCCCGGAAGACGGTACGTCTGTTAAACGCACGTACGCCGATATCTAGATGACGCGGTTCTGGAGGTAATCCAAGTGTTTGGCGTTGTAGACGATCTGTACTTCGTCGGCGGCCGGGCTACCGATACAGGTCAGCCGGACCATCTTCTCTTCGACCTCCTCGTCGGAGAGGATCTGCTGCATGTCCATGTCGATTTCGCCCTCCGTGACGATCGCCGCGCAGTTCGCACAGGCGCCGGCTCGACACGAGAACGGCCAGTCATAGCCCTGGGCTTCGGCAGCCTCGAGGATGTACTCCCCCTCAGCGACCTCGAGTGAACCGTAATCCTCGTCTCCGAGCCCGGCGTCGGCGGCGTTTTCGAAGAGGTCGTCGTCGTCCATCTCCCAGCCGTGGTCGTCGAGCACTTCGTAGTTGAGGTATTCTACTGTTGGCATCACTCGGGGATTCAAGCCCCGGTATGTTGAACCTTGCTGTTATCGCAGACGGTCGTGAACGTTGATTACAGTTCAGGGAGTCGAGGGGATGTCGCGTGATCCCATCGTCCCTCAAAGGGTAGGCTTTTGAATCCCTGAGATACCTCTCTAGGTATGTTTCCGACGTTCGAAGTCGTTCCCGCGGTGGACATGCAGGACGGCCGAGTCGTCCAGCTCGTCGGCGGCGAACGGGGTACCGGAACGGAGTACGGCGACCCGATCGAGGCGGCCGGACGATGGGTCGACGCCGGCGCCGAAACGCTCCACCTCGTCGACCTCGACGGCGCCTTCGACGGAGACCGAGCCAACGCTGCCGCCGTCGAAGCGATCGTCGAGACCGTCGACGTGGATGTCCAACTCGGCGGCGGGATCCGGACAGCCGACGACGCCTGCGGCCTCCTTGAAGCGGGCGTCGATCGCGTCATTCTCGGTACCGCTGCGGTCGAAACACCCGAGATCGTCGGCGAAATAAGCGATCGGTTCTCGGGAAGCGTGATGGTGAGTCTCGACGCGAAAGGAGGTGAAGTCGTCGTCTCCGGGTGGACAGAGGGGACCGGACTCGATCCGGCCGAGGCGGCCGCCAGATACGAAACTGAGGGTGCCGGTGCGATCCTCTTTACCGACGTCGACGTCGAGGGGCAGCTTTCGGGGATTCGGCGAGGACCCGTCGAGCGCGTCGTCGAGGCGGTCGATATCCCCGTCGTCGCGAGCGGCGGCGTCTCGACGCTCGAGGACGTCCGAGCGCTCGAAGAGACCGGTGCGGCCGCCGTCGTCGTCGGGACCGCACTATACGAAGGGAAGTTTACGCTCGCGGAAGCGGCGGAGCTCTGAGACCGCCGCTTTTCCGTTAGCCAGTCATACGACCGCTTCGAGTGCGTCGTCGAGTTGCGGATAGTTCTCCGAGAGGTACTCCCGGAGCAGGACGAACCCGACGACGGCAACGACGGCGAAAACCGCGCCACCGACCGGTCCGAGCCGCTTCGCGCTCAGCTTCCAGGCGGACCACGCAATACCCAGTAGTTGTAACATGTCGTACGTTTCGCTCCGATCACGGAAAACGATTGGGCGAATCGTTCCCCCAGTCCCGATCGTCCGGACGGTCGTTCGAAGCCGCCGTCGAAGGTTCCGGCTTCGTTCGAAACGGATCCGTTCATTGTCCGATCTCGATAGACAATACGATCACTCTTTAGGCTGTGTATCGGCACAACGGGTATGGGAATCGACGAAGATTCATTGGAGTACCACCGAAGCGAGCCGCCGGGGAAA
>CAZWZX010000106.1:0-9038 GCA_964638655.1 uncultured Natronomonas sp. | reverse complement strand
ATGGGTCTGTTTCTGGTCGTTATCTGTTCATGATTGCTCGAACTACTGAAATTTGGGGCATAACGTGACGGCGTTCACCCTCGGGATCGAGCCCCGAGGCACTCTGCCTGCTATTTCTGTTTTAGTTCCATCGGTCATCGAAACTGTACATCGACCCGTCGTTCTCCCCCTCTCCGGGAGCTGACCGACACCGCAACGCACTTCGAGACGACGCCTCGATGGTCGTGTATGGCTCCGACGCGCCGAGCGTTCCTCGGTCTCTTTGTTGCCGCGCTCTCCGGTTGTCTCTCCGAGCCGGACCGTCGCTGTCCGGGAGCGACCGTCCGGGTGTCGATGCGGCCGAACGGCGCCGAATCGCCGCTCCGACTCGATCCCGAATCGCTCCCCGCCGAGACGGTCGGCGTCATCGAGACGGCGATCGAGGGCGAACACGTCGAGCGATGTGTCTCCTGGGATCCGGGACCGGACGAGACCGGGCCTTCACCGGGGCTGTCGGCGCTCGCTGACCGGATCGAAGCCCACATGGGCGTCGAGTTATCGACCCGCGACGGGGCCGTCGAGACCGACATCCAGTACGAAGGGACCGGCTATCGGCTCACGCTGGAGATCGAACGGAGCGGATAATGCGTCACCGACGCCTCGACAGGTTCTTTCGCTTCCGCGTGGTACTGTAGCCCAATGGATCGGCTCCGATCGCTCCGAAACGACCTCCGCTCGGAGATAGAGGGCGCCCTTGCCGGTCGACACACGCCTAGACAGGTCGCCGGGAGCTTCGCTCTGGGGGTGTTCATCACGTCGCTGCCCACGTTCGGGGTCGGCGTCCTGGCTTTCTTCGCTATCGTCTGGCTATTCGCGAGCGTCTCGAAACTGGCGCTTTTCGCTTCGGTGTTGGTGCTGAACCCCGCCGTCAAGTGGGGCGTTTACGGGGCGAGCTTCTGGCTCGGGTCGGTGCTCTTGGGGCCCGTCGAGGGTGTGACTCGGAGCGATCTCTCCCTGTCCGCCGGCCCGGAGATCATCGTCCGGTTGCTCGTCGGGAACCTGATCATCGCGGTCGTGTTCACGGCCGTCGCGTACGTCGTGGCCTATCGGCTGACGGCCGCCTACCGCCGTCGAAATATCGGCTTCGGTTCGCCCGAAAAACCGTTCGATTGATCTCAGCCACGTGAAGACGGAGCAATCCCGACAGATACAACAGATCTCAGCCAGCTTTGCATATTCACATTACAGGAGGCTGCAATCGGCACTTTCGGGACTCGCCCGTACCGATGTCGCGTTCCGTCTTGGACCTATAGAGTCGGACGGATTATATATTACCGTCGATGACATTTTGTGCTAATTCGACAATCCGTTCCAGATCGCCGATCCCGAACACGGCCACTGCAACGGTTCCAGCGATCGTTACCGTTATACCGACAAGCAGTACTATCCCGACGACTGATGATACTCCTCGATTATCCTCTTCAGCTAATTGACACAGTTCTCCCATATTTTATACGTAAGTTTGGTAGAAATGGATTATAATTAATCCCTCGGTGAAATCAATACTAGAACGGCTCGATCAGATACACCGATCGTACCGTCAGTTACTATCGGCTTGTTAATATATACTGTTTCAACATATCCGACTCAGTGTACAAAACCGGGTTGCATTCGAGGATTGAGACCGCGCGATCGAACGCCCGCCATACTGGTCGAGAGTTCCGTATTTTCCCCGCTCTCCGACCTCGCGTTGACGAGACGTTCTGTGTCTCGTCCACACACCTGAACGTGGAGCGCTCTGCGGACGCCCGATGACACCGAGTTCTCCGTGTGTTATATAAACTGACCCGGCGAGTCGGTCACTCCTCGTCGGCCGTGTACACGCCGACCAACATCAACACGAGCGCGACTACCCCGACCGCCAACAGTACGAGTCCGAGCAGCCCGATACCCTGTGTGAGGGCGTCCGGGGTCGATCCGACCTCGCCCATCGCGACCGCGATCGCCCATACGACTCCGGCGACGACGAGCGCCGCACTTCCCGTCTTCCCGTACGTCGAGATCGTCTCTGACATGTCTCTACCGGCGGTACGGCCGGGGGGTACCTGATTATTGCGTCTCGTCCCGGCGGTGTCGCGCCCGCTTCGATCGATCAGGGTCGCCGATCGGTCGGGGAGCCGTCGCTGCGGTGTGAGAGTCGTTCGCCGATCGAGGTCGGTACCGGCGTCCGACAGTACCCACAGTACCACGATCGGCCGGTCGCCCTCGACTCACGGTGGAGGTCCTCGAGCGCGGATAGCGTCGCGCCACAGCCGTCACAAGTGTAGGGGACGGACATGAACGACGGTTCGGTCTCGCCGTACACAATCGTGTCGGGACGGGAAGACAGTGATTATACCGGTGGCGGTCGATCCGGTGATCGATGGCCTACCGGTCGAGGACGATCGAACACGGGACCTTGCTCTTTCTCGGTGGGGTCGGTTACGGTTCGCTTCTCTTCGTGTGGTTTTCGCTCCCGGCGTATCTCACCCCGATCATCGACGCTCTGGGGTTGAGTGGAACGCAGGCCGGAATCCTGACCGGAGCGATCCCGCTGACATACATCCCGCTCGGTCTGTTGAGCGGTCTCGTCATCGACCGGATCGGCGCGCGCCTCGGTATCGGATTCGGGATCGCACTCGCGGGGATCGGGCAGTTCGGCCGGGCGTTCGCTCCCGATTTTCCGACGATGTTGGCACTGACGCTTCTGATGGGGGTCGGCGCGACGGGGCTCACGTTCGGGCTTCCGAAACTCGCCGCTGAGCTGTATCCCGCCGAGATGGTCGGCCGGGCCGCATCGGCCTATCTCGTTCTCGCGTACGCCGGAAGCGCGGCCGCCTTCTCGATCGGTCGACCGATACTCGGACCGGCCCTCGGTGGCTGGCGACCGCTGTTCTACGTGAGCGGGGGTGCAACGATCGCCTTCGCCGCCCTCTGGGGTCTCGCGGCGTGGTACGTGCCGCCAGGCAACCACACGGACGACGGCGGGACGTTCGAACTCGCGTCGCTGTCGGCGGATATCCGCGCCGTCGTCGGCCATCGGGATCTCAGACTCCTGATACTGCTCGGGACGATGTATCTGTTCGTCCTGCACGGGATTCAGAGCTGGCTCGTGACCGTCCTCGAAATGCGCGGGATCGCCCCCGAGATCGCCGGCAGCGTCACCGCGCTGTTGGTCGTCGGACAGACGGTCGGCATTCTCCTCGTTCCCGCACTGACGGCGCGTTTCGGCCGAACCCGGGCGGCACTCGCCGGGTGTGGTCTGTTGGGTGCACTCGGCGTGCTCGGACTCCTCGCGACGCCGGCGGTCGCCCTCTCGCTCGCGATTCCGGTCGTCCTCGTCGGTTTCGGGATGGGTGGACTCTCGCCGCTGATCCGGTCCGTTCCGGCCGAACTCGACGGCATCGGGCCGTCGTTAACCGCGACCGCCGTCGGCGTCATCTTCGCTGTCGGGGAGATCGGTGGCTTTCTCGGCCCCGTGGTCATCGGAACGCTCAGAGATATTACCGGCTCCTTTACCCCCGGAATCGTGCTGTGTTCGATCGCGGCGTTCGTCGCGGCGCTTGCGGGCATCGCGATGAAAGATCCCGCCAGTACCGACTGATCGATCGGACGGACCTACGGATCGAAAACTGTCGCGTTGCCGGTCGTCTCGATCCCGTCGGCGGTCGTTTCGGGAGCCGGCGGCGACCCCTCATACCGCGATTCGAGCGACGCGCGGACCGCATCGCGGACACAGACTCTGGCCGCGTTTCCGATCGCCGTCGCGCTGCCGGCGAAGGCGGTCGGTTCGCCGACCTGCCCACAGCCGACGGCGATCGCATCGCTCGTCGTCCCGGTACAGCCGACGAGACCGAGAAGCGTCGCCGTCTTCGCCTCGACGGCGGTCGACAGCAGTCCGGCCAGTCCGGAATCAGAGAGCGTCCGCCTCGCTCCGACGAAAACGTTGACCGTACCCGGCCCGGTCGGTTCGTCCGATTCGACTTCCCGATCGTTCCCACCGGTTTCCGCCATCGACAACACTGCCGGGTTCGAGACGCCCGCCGTCGCGACGACTTCGACCGGTCCGTCCCGTGCCCCCTTGGCGTTCGTCTGGCGAACGGCCGTCAAAAGCGTCGGCCCCATCGGTTCTTCGCCGATCCGTTCGGTCGCGTACGTCAGGAGATCCGTCCGGCCGAACCCATCGGGAACGGTGAGATTGTGCGCTCTCGGGGCAGTTGTGTACCCACCGTTGACGCCGGTCGAAAGCCACCGAGTCCCCGGACGCGACAACGTCAACTGTTCCTCGGTCCGTTCGTACTCGAACATCAACGCACCTCGTCGAACACCGACAGCAGCCGTGCGGTCGACTCCCGATCCCTGACGGCGATTCGGACGTGTCGGTCGAGTCCCCGAAACGTCGTCGCGTCCCGGAGGACGACACCACGCTGCCGGCAGGCGGCGAGTAGCCCATCCGGCGGCTCGCCGACGTCACAGAGCACGAACGGTGCCGCCGAAGGCGTGACGTCGAACCCCCTCGATTCGAGTTCCCCGCGGAGGAACGCCCGCTCGCGGGCGACGCGACGGCGGGTCCCGGTGACGAACGCGGCGTCACGCATGGCGTGTGCGCCGACAGCGGCCGCCGGACCGCCGAGCGACCACGCGGGCCGAGCGGTCCGGAGCCGGTCGAGCGGCTCCCCTTCGGCGACCGCAAAGCCCGCCCGGAGACCGGGGAGGCCGAACAGTTTCGTCAGCGAGCGGGCGACGACGACAGCTTCGTGCCCGGCCAGCGACTCGCGATCGGTGAACCCGAGGAAGGCTTCGTCGGCGAGCAATCGCGTCCCGGCCGACGCACACCGATCGGCGAACGCCCGAAGCTTTGTCGCCGAGTAGCAATCGCCCGTCGGGTTGTTCGGGGTGCACGCGATGACCATCGCGTACTCCGCCGGATCGTGTTCTAACAACTCGTCGTGTGGAACCCCGATCGGCTCCCCCCCGGCCAACGCGACCTCCCGTTCGTACTCCCCGAAAGAGGGGTACGGAACGAGCACGCGATCGTTCGGCCCCACAGTCACACCGATCGCGAGCCGGATAGCCGCCAGCCCGCCCGCGGTCGGCACGACCGACATCGGATCGCAGTCGACGTACTCGGCGGCGGCCGCACGGAACGCCGGATAGTCGTCGTTCGGATACGACCGGGCGTCTTCGAGCGCCGCCTCGTAAACCTCCCGAGTCCCGTCCGGGATCCTGGGGTTGATGTTCGCGCTCAGATCGAGCACCGTCGGATCGTCGCTCGAGCCGTGCGGAACGCGGTTCACCTCGTCGATGCTGTCAGGATCCATCGGTGTCTTCCTCCGATTCTGTGGTCTCCGCGAGCGCGTTGGCGACGGTGACGTCTCCCGGCCGGTTGACGTTGATGGCGAGTCGCGCGTCGCAGCTTACCTGTACCGTCTCGCTTTCGGTCTCCCCGACGACGTTCAGTCCCGTCGGCGCGAGCTCTCGTCCGTCGTGGACTCGTGTCGTATCGACGCTGACACCGAGTTGGTGTTTGAGCGCCGCCGGAACGCAGACCGTCAACGCCCCCGATCCGTACGTGTCGATCGTCCGGCCTACGATCTCGCCGTCGAGCAACGGAAGGTCGGAAACGACCGTCAGGATCGGCCGGTCGACGCGTTCGAGCGCGCTCGCCAGATCGGCCACGTAGCCGTCCCCGCCCGTTTCGATCACTTCGACGCCGTTGTGTCTCTTGAGTCGTCGTGCCGTTCGCGGCGTTTGCGGCGACGTGACGGCGTACCGCGTCCCGACTCGATCCGTCCCGAGCGCCCCGAGGACGCGATCGATCATCGGCTTGCCGGCGATCTCGACGAGCGGCTTCTCACCCCGATCGAGCCGCGTTCCCGCCCCGCCACACATCACGAGAGCGTCCACGCGATCACCCCCAAGTGGAGCCCGATCACCCGGCCGAGTTCGTTCGCTGCGCCGAACACATCGCCGTTGACGCCGCCGAGATACCGGTCGGCCCACCGGACGAGCCCGACGGCGACTATCGGACCGGCGGCGAGGGCCGCGACCGCCGCCGGAAACGGTCCAAGTATCGCGACCGGGAGCGAAACGAGGACGGGACCCAAAAGCAGCGTCGGCCCGTTTATTTCCGTGAACGCCGAGCCGAGTCCCTCGTGGCTCGCCGTTCCGAGACAGGCGACGGTCGCCATCCCGAGTTTCGCGCCGACCTCGGCGGCGATCACGGTCCCGACGGCGGCGGCGACGGAAAGGCCAGCGAGTTCGAACGCCGCCAAAACGAGACCGACGACGACGCTTACGACGGCGACGATCGCCCCGACGCCCGTCTCCGTGTCCTTGAGCGCCCGACGGCGGGCGTCCGATCCGTGAGCCGCGACCGCGTCGCCGAGATCGGCGATCCCGTCGAGGTGCGGGATTCCGACGAGGCCGACGAGGACGAGGAGATAGCCGAACGCGACGGTCGCCGCGGGCCACCCGAAGAGGAAGGGAACGGCGGCGATCGCCCCGATGAGGTACGCGACGATCGGGAACGCGGCCGGAAACGCCCGGAAACGTTCCCAATCGCGCTCGTCGGTCGGGATCGGGAGCCGGGTGAGAAAGGCGATTGCGCCGCGAACCCCGCCGGTCACGTCGCTCAGAGCCATCGGAGCACCCCCACGAGGACGACGAGTGCGTAGGCGGCGACTCCGGCCCGTTTCGTCGCCTCGAGCGCCTTGGTCCCGTCGTCTTCGGTCGGTTCGGCGGCGACGTCGTTGAGCGCGTAGGCGCCGGGCTTTTCGAGTCGGACGTTCAACGCGGCGGCGAGCGTTCCCATCGGCCATCCGGCGTTCGGTGACGCGGGCTTGTAGGCGTATCGGCGGGCCCGAATCGGCGCCTCGGGATCGCCGGCCGCGATGCCGAGCAGCGCGGCCGTCACCCGCGCCGGGAGGAACATCACGAGGTCGTCGAGGCGGGCGCTTCCCCATCCGAACGGACCGGGATAGCCGAGCATCGAATCCATCGTGTTGACAGCCTTGACGAACGCCGCCCCCGCCGCGGCGGCGGGGATGGAGACGAACGAGAGAGCGAGAAACGCCGAAAGCGGCGCGACGAGCCCGTCGGAGAGGTTCTCCGCGAGACTCTCGACCGCCGCGCTCCTGATCAGTCCGGGCGTGAGCCCGTCCGTCTCTCGGCCGACGAGCGCGAGTAGCGCCTCGCGGGCGGTCTCGGTCTCCTTGTCACTCGCACCGATGACTCGACGTGCGCTTTCGAGCAACATCACTAGACTCGAGGAAAGCCACAAGACGACGCCCGCCAGTACGACAGCCGCGGTCGAGTGAACCACTCCCGCGAGCGACACGAGCCCGTAGCCGAACAGCCCGACCGAAACCGGGACGACGACCGCGTAGACGGCGCCGACAAATTTCGGCGCGCCGAACTGGTGGCCCCGCAGCCGTTCGATCATCCGACCGAGCAGCGCGACGGGATGATACCGGCCGGGCGGCTCGCCGACGGCGGCTTCGAGGCTCGCGGCCAGAACGACCGCGAGGACGGCACCGAGCGCCGGATCGATCACGGGCCTGACTCCAGCTCCCCTCCGAGCGCCGACAGCGGCGTCTCCGAGACGTCGACGAACCGACCGCCGGCCGCCTCGATACCGCCGTCGGTCCGGGGGTCATCGCCGACGTGGACGAGCGCTTTCACGTCGGTGTCGAGTCCCGCTGAAACCGCCTCGACGGCCCGCCGGTCCGGTTTGCGCCACCCACAGCCGACGCTCGTGACGACGGCATCGAACGTTCCGCGCAGCTCCGAACGGACGAGCGTTCTACCGACGAGTTCGGGGACGCTACAGTTCGAACAGAGCCCGACCGGGCCGCGCTCCGCCGCCGCCTCGATGGCTTCGTGCGCACCCTCACGGCGCGTGACCGTCGGATCGAACGCGGCGACGACGGCGCGACGGGCGGCGTTGTTCGGCGCGTCGACGCCTCTCGAGGAGAGTGCGGCGGCGACGTGGGCCGGCAGCGGGACCTCCGCTCCCTCGGGCGCGTCGATGTGGACCTCGCGGTAGGCGTCGCCGAAATCGGCCGGGACGTCGGCGCCCCGCTCGCGGAGTTCCTCGGCGACGGCCGCCGCGGGGTCGTCGGGCATCTCGGCGCTCACGAGCGTGCCGAACAGGTCGAATGAAACTGCCACTAACGCGTCGTACCGCTCGCTGGAACTTGAATCTCGCGACAGCGGACGGACGAACGGATCGGACCCGATCTAGTGTCTGTTTAGCTCGTTACCGTATACTACACATCTCGGGAGTTCATGACGGTGGAGAACCGTGGTGTCGTCCCGGTCGATGAATCCGTCGTGTGTCGTCCGCTCGGTTTCCAGAAATCATCCTCCGTCGCCGGCGCCGTCGGCATCCCCTGAGTTCGAGATCCCCTCCTTGACTGCCCTGGCCTGTTGCTCTAGCTCTTTGACGTCCATCTCAGCGGCTCGATCGATTTCGCCGAGAATTTCCTTGATATCATCGAGTCCGATGAGCTCGCGCGTCTCAGCGTCGAATTGGAGACTGTCTAGCCGGTGTCCGTTGGCCGCAACGTCGCTCCCCGTGAGGTGTTTTCCGTAGCGACCGACCAGCGAAGTGAGTTCCTGCGGGATGACGAACGTCGTCGACTCGCCCTTGCCGATCTCCTCTAAGGTCTCCATCCCTCGTTCGATGATCGCGCGTTCGCCCATTGATTCGGCGGATTTCGCCCGCAACACCGTCGAGATCGCGTCACCTTGTGCCTCGAGGATCTGACTCTGCTTTTCACCCTGTGCGCGGATGATGTTCGACTGTTTGTCCCCTTCGGCTTTCTCGACCGCACTCCGTCGTTCCCCCTGTGCTTCGAGAATCGTGGCCCGGCGTCTCCGCTCCGCACCGGTCTGCTGTTCCATCGCCTGCTGCACCTCCTGGCTGGGATTGACCTCTCGAACCTCGACTGACTCGACGCGAATCCCCCATTCGTCGGTGGGTTCGTCCAGGTCCTTGCGGATGCGAGCGTTGATCT
>CAZWZX010000105.1:0-9041 GCA_964638655.1 uncultured Natronomonas sp. | reverse complement strand
CCTGCACAGAGTGTTCGGAAGTGATTCGAGTTGGGTTACCTACGTCCGCGGAGATAGTCTCTATCGTCCCAACCTCGGAACGACACGACGAGGATACAGAACCACAACGGCGTCGAGAAGTGCGGATACCGTGCCCGAATGACCACGAACTCTCGATCCTCTATGAATGGTGACGACCGTTCTATGCGCTGTCCGGGTTTCCACCATCTGATACTAATGGACAAAAGAACGTAAATACGACTCACGAGGATCAAGCCGTTCGACGGAGCGAACGGCGGATGGATCGTGAGTCGGTTTCGTTTGATTTCGTCCACCAGTATGAGGAGCCCGCTTGCCCCACCCATCCGCCATATCTCGTATAACCCGATCTGTCAAATACAATATGGATGTCGTCCTTTCGCTATCCCCGATAAGACCCCTGTTGATCGTTATCGGGGTGCTCGCTCCTTTTCGACCCGCGTCGCCATCGCCAGATACAGCGACAGGATCAAAAGGAGGACCGCACCCGTCGCCGCGACACCGAGGGCGTCGGCCCCCAGAAACATCGGCTCGTCGCGTGCGACCGGCAACACGGTGTGATGGAGGTCGCCCCGAACCGGAACGAAGTAATCGACCGTCGTGTCGACCGAATACCAGAGTGTCGCTACCCCGACTGCCCGCGTCCCGAACGTCCCGATCCGGTGGAGGAAGAAGGCCTGGAGGACCATCGCGGCGTGGCTCCAGATGAGGAACTGCCGCATGGGCTCGCCGAGATAGCCGAACTGATCGTAGAAGGCGAGATGTACCCAGACGGTCCACCCGCCCAGGACGACGTTCCCGAAAAACGCCAACGCGATGAGCCACTGCTGTGGCCGTCCGAGTTTCCAGCTGGCCAGCGCCAGGGCGATAAAGAGCGTCGCCATCGGGCTATCGGGGACGAACAGCCACATCTCGACGGGGGTCCGAGAGAGCTGGCCCCCGTAATAGTAGAACCCGAACGCCGTTCCGAGCAGGTTGATCGCGACGATCGGCCACGCGAGGCTGAGCGCGAGGTTCTCGATCGGCTCCGGAAGGGGTGCGACGTACCACGGGAGGTCGACACGGGGGACGTCTGACTCGAAGAGCCCGCGGAGATCCATACCAGTCCCTCTCGGTCGAGGGATAAAAACGTCGCGCGATACCGGTATACGGGTGCGGAAAGACACCGGTTAAGTGGGTCGGGCGCTTACATGTCTGTATGAGTGAGACGGATCTCGAGGAACTCAAGCGCGGAACCGACCTCGTCAAGCGCGGTTTCGCGAAGATGCAGAAGGGCGGCGTCATCATGGACGTCGTCACGCGCGAACAGGCACGCGTCGCCGAGGACGCCGGCGCGGTGGCCGTCATGTCGCTGGAGGCGGTCCCGGCCGACATCCGCAAACGCGGTGGCGTCGCCCGGATGGCCGACCCGGGGATGCTCGAGGAGATCATCGACGAGGTCTCCATCCCGGTGATGGGGAAAGCCCGGATCGGTCACACCGCCGAGGCGCAGATCCTCGAGGCGACCGGCGCCGACATGATCGACGAAAGCGAGGTGCTGACGACGGCTGACGAACGGTACCACATCGACAAACGGGAGTTCACTTCGCCGTTCGTCTGCGGTGCCCGGAACCTCCCCGAAGCGCTACGCCGGATCGACGAGGGCGCGGCGATGATCCGGACGAAGGGCGAGGCCGGCACCGGCGACGTCAACCAGGCGGTCACTCACCAGCGCAACATCCAGCGGGCGATCCGCCAGTTGAACGGGATGAGTCACGAGGAGCGAGACGAGTGGGCCCGCGAACACGGTGCTCCCCGTCACCTGACCCACGAGACGGCCGATATGGGTCGGCTCCCGGTGGTCAACTTCGCCGCGGGCGGCATCGCGACCCCCGCCGACGCCGCGCTCATGATGCAGCTCGGCTGTGACGGCATCTTCGTCGGCTCCGGCATCTTCGGCGCCGAGAACCCCCAAGCGATGGGCGAAGCGATCGTCGAGGCGGTCAACAACTACGACGACCCCGACACGCTCAAGGAGATCGCCAAATCCCCCGGCAAGGGGATGAAAGGGCAGGCCAACGAGACGATGCCCGAGGAGGAGAAGCTCCAGGACCGAGGCGTCTAGTCGGGTTCGGTTTCACGCATCTCCCGGTGTAAAAAGCTATATTAGACTCCGACCTCTGTCTCTCTGTATCGATGTGTCGCGAGATGAAACGCGAGCCGGCGTGGGTCTCCGCGATCCGGCTGGCGTTTCTCGAAGGCCGGGTCGACGTCGACGGCGTGATCCGCGAGGCGAACCTTCAGCCGGGACGCGAGCGGACCGTCAGAGACGTCCTCGAGACGATGTGCCGTCGGCGATTGCTCACCGCCGTCGAGGGAAGCGAGGACACCTACGTTCCCGGGCCGGTGTTGCTCGAGTCCGACCGGTTCGATCTGGACTTCGAGAGGGCCTCCGACGGTGGCGCACACCGCTGGAACTCGGCGGTTTGAGCTCGTCTCTCTGTATCCGCTGTCGTTCGGGCCTTACTCTTTGTATACTCATAGCGTAAACTATGTACTTCTCCCCTCCGTGTGCCGAAACGATGGGAGTCCTCTCGAACACCAAGGTCTCGGAGAAGAACCTGACGACAGTCCCCAAACCGGTGCGGAACTTCCTCGACGTCGGTGCCGGGGATCGCGTCGAATGGCACGTCGAGAACGGTGATATCCTCGTCCGGAAGGTTTCGAACGAGGAGTAGCGTCCGATCGGACGGGTCCGTCTCACTCCGCCGGCAGGTCCCCCGACTCGTCGACGTCCCGACGGACGCCTGGATCGTCGACGGCGACGAGGGCGGCCGAATCGCTCTCGAGCAGTATCCGTCGCCCCCCGATGTCGCCCTCGATTCTGCCTAGCGCCTCGAAGAACCGGCGATCGAACAGCACGGGGTTCCCCCTGACGCCGTCGTGGGCTGCCGCCAGCGCTTCTCCGGCCCCGTCGCGATACGCCGCGACGATCGTTCCGACGGTGTCGGGATCGACGAACGGCATGTCCCCGAGCGCGACGACCGCCGCGTCGACCGCCGAGTTCGCGGCGAGTTCCGCGATGCCGACTCCGACGGAGGAGGACTGTCCGGAGGCATATCGGTCGTTGTAGACGGTCTCGACGGGGAAATCGGCGACCGCGGCTTCGACAGCGTCGGCCTCGTGGCCGAGAACGACGACGATCGGCTCGATCGACGCGTTCAGAAGCGTCCGGACGGCGTGGCTGACGATCGGCTCGCCGCCGACGGTCGCGAGGAGCTTGTTCGACTCGCCGAACCGGCTGCTCGTGCCCGCCGCGAGCACGACCCCGCCGACCGAGGCTTCATTCTCCGATCGACTTCCATCGAACGGCGGTTCGACGATGGGTACTCCGTCCTCTGTGGGGGGCTCATCGCTCATCGCTCGACGACGGGGTAGGGGACGACCTCGACCGACTCGCCGGCCGTCAGTTCGGTCTCGGTGAGGACGACGCCGTCGGCCCGCGTCGCCCGCGTGCTCGAGGAGACGACGCTCGGATCGAACGTCTCCTCGTAGACCGATAGCGCCGAATCGGCGTGGCCGAGCGGCATCGCCTCTCCACCGTCCAGAAGCACCGGGATCGCGTACGTGAAGCCGGAGACAGCGATCCCGACGTCGCGGGCGATCGTCGCCTCGACCGTCGAAAGCGTTCGCGGGCCGGTAAAGAACGGCCCGGCGACGAGCGCCGTCACGGCGTGTGCGCCGACGGGCTTGCCGGGGATCGCGAAGACGATCGCGTCGTGGGCCTCGAGTTCGGCGACCGCGATGGGTTTCCCCGGACGGAGTCGGACGCGATGGAAGCGGACCTCACCTAGCTCCGACAGCGCACGGACGACGTAGTCCTTTTTGCCGACGCTCGTCCCGCCGGTCGTCATGACGACGTCGTGGGTCTCGGCGAGATCGCCGATCCGACCCCGGACGCGCTCGTAGTCGTCGGGGACCGTCCCCTCGTAGCTCGCTTTCTGACCCCAACTCCGGACGAGGTTTTCGAGCATCGGCGAATCGAGATCCGTCTGTCGCCCCTCGTGGATCTCGCTGCCGGTCGCGAGCAATCCGACCGAGAGCCGCTTTCGGACCGGAACCGACTCGATCCCGAGATCGCCGAGCAACAGGGCGTCCTTCGCTCCGAGCCGTTCGCCCGCCTCGAAGAGCCGTTCGCCCTCGGCGACGTTGCTGCCGCGCTCGTAGACGTAGGTTCCGGGTTCGATCTCGCTCCCCGACAGCTTCCCGTCCTCGACGGTCGCCTCCTCCTGTTTCAGAACGGCGTTGGCCGAGGGGGGAAGCGGCGCGCCGGTGAATATCCGGACGGCCTCGCCGGCCTCGATTCCGGGGGGATCCCGCTCCGGGTAGACCTCGACGTCGTGGAGGTCGTAGGGGTATCCCCCGGTCGCGTCGAACGCGTAGCCGTCCATCGTCGCGTGGCTTCGGGCCGGCCGGTCCTCGGGGGCGTCTACCGGCTCGGCGAGCGTTCGCCCGGTGATCTCTCCCAGTGGGACCCGTTCGATCTCGAAACGGTCCAGCCAGCGATCTCGGAGCTTTTTCACCCGCGAAACCGCCTCCGAAAGCGGCAGGATGTCGCCGTGGTCGTCGACCGCACCCCCCTGTTCTGCGTCTTTGTCAGTCATCAGTGCCTCCCGTCGTCGGAGTCGTTTTCGTTCGCATTGTGCTCGATCATTCGTTTATGTTCAATAACGTTTATTATGGTGCTTCGAGATAGCCCCGCTCGTGGTAATAGTATGCTCATAGTGACGGGATATAAAAAGGCTGTGCCGGAGAGGAAAACGAACGGTTCGACCGGAGGTGTCGCATAATGGAGTTCGACGGAGAGTTCGAACTGGCGGACGTCCCGCCGGAGAAGGCGTGGGTCGTACTTTCGGACCCGATCGCCGTACGGAACGCGCTCAAGGGGTGTAAGTACATCACCCCGATGGACGAGGACTTCGAGTGGGACAGCTACGAACCCGAGGAAGACGTCGAAACGCTGCCCGAGGCCGATCCGGACGCGGTCGCTGCCCGGGCGTTCAAGGCGGGCCAGAAGTACGCCGCGCTGATGCAGGTCGGCGTCGGCAGCGTCAAACCGAAATTCGAGACGGAGGTCACGATCGATGACCGAAACGACGAGACCTTCGAGATGACGGCCTCGGGCTCCGGCTCGGCGAGTTCGAGCGGATTCAGCATGAACTCCGGCATGGAGATCCGTCCGGCGGAGGACGGCGAGGGGTCGAAAATCGAGTGGTGGACGGAGGCCGATATCTCCGGCCGGATCGCACAGCTGGGCGGGCGGGTCATCAACCCGGTCGCCAACAAGATCGTGAACAACTTCTTCACCGAGATCGAGTCGCAGATGAGCGACGTCGAGGAGACCGACTCGGGCGTCACCGACAAGATCAGGGGGATGTTCGGATGAAATCGGCGCCGTTCGAGCATTACGAACCGACGACGATCGGCGAGGCGACGAGTCTGCTCGACAGTCTCGACGATCCGACGATCCTCTCCGGCGGTCAGAGTCTCGTCCCGATGTTGCGCTTTCGGCTGGCGAACCCGGACGTCGTGATCGACATCAACGGGATCGATTCGCTCGATTACCTCCACGAGGAGGACGGCTACCTCAAGATCGGTGCGCTCGCGCGTCACGCCGACATCGAGGACTCAGAGCTGATCGACGAGAACTACGGGAGCTTCGCCGATACCGCGCCGCTGGTCGCCGACCCACAGATCCGGAACCGTGGGACGATCGTCGGCTCGGTCGCACAGGCGGACCCGAAAGGCGACTGGGGGAGCGTTCTCCTGGCTCACGAGGGGACGGTCGTCGCACACGGCCCCGACGGCGACCGGGAGATCCCGGCGGACGAGTTCTTCCTGTTGCCCTACGATACGACCTTAGGCGAGAACGAACTCATCACCGAGGTGCGCGTCCCGACGCCCGGACCGAACGAGGGCAGCGCCTATCACAAATTGAAACGGAAGACCGGCGACTACGCGATGGTCGGCGTCGGCGCACGGCTCGTCTTCGATGACGACGGTCGGATCGAGACGGCCGGAATCGGGATGACCGCCGTCGACATCACCAACGCCAGCGCGACGGACGCCGAGGAACACTTAGAGGGCGAACGGCCGGGCTCCGAGCTGTTCGCGGAAGCCGGCGAGCTCGCCGCCGAACAGTCCCACCCCGAATCGGACGAACATGGCGGCGCCGAATACAAAGAACGGATGGTCGACGTCCTGACCCAGCGCGCGCTCGGGGACGCCGCCGAACGAGCCGGAGCGGCCAAACGGAGGGTTACACAGTGACAGACGAAACGGAGATCACGCTGACAGTCAACGGAACCGAACACACCGTCGAGGTGGAACCGCGACAACTGCTGGTCCATGCGATCCGGGAGGAACTGGACATGACCGGCACACACATCGGCTGCGACACCGGCAACTGCGGCGCCTGTACGGTCGTCAAGGACGGCGAGCCGATCAAGTCCTGTCTCATGTTCGCCGCCCAGGCGGACGGCGCCGAGATTCTCACCGTCGAAGGAATGGAGGATCTGCCGGAAGCGGGTCCGGAACTGCACCCGCTTCAGGAAGGGTTCAAGGAGGAACACGGCCTGCAGTGTGGGTACTGTACCCCCGGCATGCTGATGGCCGGCAAGGCGTTGCTCGACGAGAACCCCGACCCCGACGAGGACGATATCCGCGAGGCGATAAGCGGCAACCTCTGTCGGTGTACCGGCTACCAGAACATCGTCAAGTCGATCGAATACGCTGCCGACGAACTCGAAGGCCGGACCGCGACCGACGGCGGTGCCGTCGCCGAGAACGGCCGCGACGCCGAAACGGCCTTCGACTCCGAGTCCGCCGACGCGGACACCTTCTGTGGCGTCGAAGACTGCTGTGGCGGCCCCTCGGCGGACGACGCCGGCCCCGGCGATCAGTTCGAACGCGAATACCTCGGCGGTGATTCCGAATGAGCAGCGAACACGAGAACGTACCCGAGGCGGACACGGAGTATCAACACCCCGAAGACGACGGACCCGATCCGGAGAAACACTGCGGCCACGGCCGCGGTGGAATGGGTGAGGAAGTAAAGCGGAAAGAAGACAAACGTTTCATCACCGGCCGCGGCAACTACGTCGACGACATCAAGAAACCGGGGATGCTCCACTGTGAGATCGTCCGGAGCCCGCACGCCCACGCCCGAATCAAGGAGATCGACGGCTCCAGAGCGGAAGCGATGGACGACGTCGTCGCCGTGTTGACGGCCGAGGACCTCCTCGCCCACGACCTCGCGACGATGCCGACGCTCATGGACGACACCCAGGACGTCCTCGTCAACGACAAGGTCAAGTTCCAGTCCCAGGAGGTCGCCGCCGTCATCGCGACGGACCGCTACACGGCGAAGGACGGCGCCCAGAAAGTCGAGGTCGACTACGAGGTGCTCGACCCCGTCGTCGACGCCGAGAAGGCGCTCGAGGAGGACGCGCCGCTGATCAGAGACGATATCGAGGGCCAGGAGGACAACCACTGTCTGGACTGGGAGACGGGCGACGAGGAAGCCACCGCCGAGGTCTTCGAGCAGGCCGACGTCACCGTCGAAGAGGAGATGCTCTATCAGCGACTCCACCCCGCACCGATCGAGACCTGCGGGGCGGTCGCCGACTTCGATCCCGGCAAGGACAAACTGACGGTTCACATGACCTCGCAGGCGCCGCACATCCACCGAACCCTGTTCTCACAGGTCTCGGGGATCCCCGAACACAAGGTCCGGATCGTCAGCCCCGACATCGGGGGCGGGTTCGGCAACAAGGTACCGATCTACCCCGGCTACGTCGTCGCCGCCGCGGCGTCGTACGTTCTGGAGGAGCCGGTCAAATGGATCGAGGAGCGCTCGGAGAACATTCAGACGACCGGATTCGCCCGCGACTACGACATGACGGGCGAAATCGCCGCGACCGAGGACGGCGAGATTCAGGCGGTCAGGACCGACGTGCTCGCGAACCACGGCGCCTACAACGCCGTCGCCCAGCCGTCGAAGTTCCCCGCGGGTTTCTTCAACATCTTCACCGGTTCCTACGACATCGACACCGCCTACGGCTCGCTGTCGGCGGCCTACACCAACACCGCGCCGGGCGGCGTCGCCTACCGGTGCTCGTTCCGCGTGACGGAGGCCGTCTACCTCATCGAGCGGATGGTGAAGGTGCTGGCCGACGAACTCGACATGGATCCCGCCGAAATTCGGCGGAAGAACTTCATCCAGCCCGACCAGTTCCCCTACGAGAGTCCGACGGGGTGGAACTACGACTCGGGCGATTACGAGAAGGCGCTCGATAAGGCCCTCGAGATGGCCGACTACGAGCACTACCGCGAGGAGCAACAGCGCCGGATCGAGGAGGACGCCGACAAACTCCTCGGTATCGGCATCTCCTCGTTCACCGAGGTCGTCGGTGCGGGTCCCGGAAAGACCTGCGACATCGCGGGCGTCGAGATGTTCGACTCCGCCGAGATCCGGGTCCACCCGACCGGCAACGCGACGGTTCGGGTCGGCGTCCAGACGCAGGGGCAGGGTCACGAGACCACCTTCGCGCAGATCGTCGCCGAGGAGCTCGGCATGGACGTCGACGACATCACCGTCGAACACGGGGACACCGATACCGACCCCTACGGACTGGGAACCTACGGGTCGCGGAGCACGCCCGTCGCGGGCGCAGCCGCGGCCGTCGCCTCGCGGAAGGTCCGCGAGAAGGCGAAAGCGATCGCGGCCAACGAACTCGAGGCCGCCGAGGAGGACATCGAGTGGGACCGCGAGAGCGGCGAGTTCCATGTCGCGGGCGCGCCCGACCGCTCGATCACGATCACGGAGATCGCCGCCGGCGCGTACATGAACAAGCCGGCCGGCGAGGATCCGGGTCTCGAGGCGATCAACTACTACGATCCGCCCGAGATGACCTATCCGTTCGGCTCTTACATCGTCGTCGTCGAGGTCGACCGCGAGACCGGCGAGGTCGACTTCGAGAAGT
>CAZWZX010000104.1:0-9055 GCA_964638655.1 uncultured Natronomonas sp. | reverse complement strand
AGATCGCGAGCGCGTTCTCGTCGAGCGACTCCACGTCGGCCGCCTCGTAGTGGAAGCGGAGATGGTCGACGTGGGTCGTCCCGGAACTGTGCGGCGTGAGACCGAGGTACGAACCGAGCGGAGTCGCGTCCGCGGGAAGCGTGCTCGGTGATGCCTGGGACGTCCCGACGCCACGGGCGGAGAGCGAGATGACCGTTCCGTCGACGTCGACGCGGTCGAACTCGTTGTTGGGGCCACCGTCCTGCGCGAGCAAGGGCGTCCCGGTTCCCTGCAGCGACACCTCTCGGACGGTGTTGTCGATGCTGTCGGGCCCGAAGTTGACGGCGGTGTTGCTTCCATGATCGATCTCACCGCCCTCGACGAGGTTCCCCCCTGCCCTGCTCACGAAGGTGACCGCGGTTCCGGTGTTCGAACCCGTCGTCACGTCCCGGAACGTGTTGTAGTTCGCGACGCTGAGCGAGATCGCCGCGCCGTCGTTGTCGGTCACGGAGACGTTCTCGAAGACGTTGTTCTGCGGTGCCCCTCCCGAGCCACCGATCCCGGTGAGCCGGACCGCACTCCCGTCGGTGCCGGTCACGGAGACGTTCTCGAAGGAGTTGAAACTCGCCGTGTTCACCTGGATTCCGTGCCAACCGTTATCGTTTGCAACGATATCGGTGAACGTGTTGCTGTTGCTCCCTATCTCGAGCCCATAGATCGCGTGGCGCTCCGTGGTGAGCCCGACGAACTCGTTGCCTGTGCTGAACGAGACCCGAACGCCGGAGCGCCCGTCGGTGACGGCGACGTCCTCGAACTCGTTGTTCGATGAGCTGAACAGATACACCGATCCGCGGCCGCTGAACGTCGTGGCCGCCTCGTTGCCGGTCGCTTCCACGCCGCTCACCGCGTTGTTGGCGCTGGAACTCAGCGACAGCGCCCGTCGGTCGTTGTCTCGAATCGTGAGGTTGTCGAGCGTGTTTCCGTGCGAGGCCGAAAGCACCACGCCGGTGGAGCCGTTCTCGATGACGACGTTCGATAGCTCGCTGTCGTCGACGTTTCGGAACCGAACGCCGTTGTCCCATCCCTCAAGAACGACGTTTTTGACGGTGACGTTCTCGATCCGTCCGTCGCCGCCGGTGACGTGGATTCCCCAGTCGTTCCCGGTCGCGTCCGAGGCGGTGATAACGTGATCGCCGCCGTCGAAGGTCACGTCGCTCGCGGTGATCGTGATGCAGGTGTCGTCGCCGCTGAGGTCACTCGACAGCTCGTAGTTGCCGGCGGTGTCGATGACATGGCAGGCCGTAACATCGACGGCGGTACCCGTGCCGACCGCGACCGTGCGGCTATCGGCATCGTCCTCGCTTTGGACAGTCACGTCGCCGGTGCCTTCCGGCGCGTTCGCCCACTGTAGCGTGATCGTTTCGGTCTCGCCTTCCGTCAGCGTCACAGACACAGAATCGACGACCGTCATCCCGTCGAACTCCACGAGTTCGATCGTCTGTGTGCCCTCCGCATCGCCGGTGTTGGCGATCGTCGCGGTCACCTCGAGCGCGTCACCCGCCGATATCGGTTCGTTGGTATCGTCGATCGAGACGGCGAAGAAGGGGTCGCTCGTCGGCGCGTCGACCGTCACGGTCACCGCGTCGGAATCGGACGGCGAGACGACGGACAAATCGAAAACGCCGGTATCGTCCGTTGTGGTCTCCCACGTGAGCTCTATCGAATCGCTCGCGCCGGCATCGAGCGTCACGTCGACGTCGTCGAGCACGGTCACTCCGTCGTCGCCGACGAGGTCGACGGTCCCCGTGGTCTCCTCGCTGCCGACGTTGGTGATCGTCGCCGTGACGACGAGCGAGTCGCCGGCGGTCACCGGCTCGTTCGTGCCGGTGATCTCGACGTCGAAGGACGGATCGGACGGGACCGCCTCGACCGCCACGGTGATCCTCGTCGAATCCGACTCGCTCCGGACGGTCAGGTCGTGTTCGCCGGCATCCGATTCGGTCGTCTCCCAAACGAGGTCGAACGTCGTACTTTCACCGGGTGACAGCTCCACCGACTCGTTGCTGTCGATGACGACCGTCCCGTTCAGTAACTCCACCGTTTGCGTCCCAGCTTCGCTTCCCGTGTTGGTGACCGTCGTCGTCACACGCAACTCCTCGCCGGCGGTCACGGGTGCGTTCGTCTCGTCGATGCTGATCTCGAAGACGGCCGGCGGTTGCGACTCGAAAACGCCGAACGTCGAGAAGTCGGTGATGCTCGCCGAAACCGTTTGCTCCACGGTGTCGACCGTCGATCCGTCGACCTGGATCCACTCCGAGCCGTCGTGTTTCCAGAGCGTCAGCCAGTCGTCGATGACCGTTTCGACGTCGCTCTGGAGGTAGTGGACGTCGACGTCGAGTTCGGTCCCTTCCGCCTCGAAGTAGCGATCGATGCCGGTCTCGGCGTGTGCCGGCGGGTTCGAGACGCCGCGGATCCGCACGTTATCGCCCACGAAGCTAACCGTGGTGTTCGCTGCGGTGGAAGCGCCCAGATCGAGGCTCTCGACGGTGTAATCGTGGCCACCGTCCTCTTTGAAATCCCAGTCTGTGTTGTCGACCAAGACGTTATTCGAGAACGTCGTGACACCGGAACTCGACCCCTCGAGGTCGATCCCGACCACATTGTCGGTCGCGTACGTGTTCGAGATCGTGTTATCGTTCGTATCCCAGAATTTGATACCGAACTCGTTACCGGTTGCTGTCGTTCCAGAGACGGTGGTACCTGCTGAAAAGTCGATCCAGATACCAGCGAAGCCGTTGTTTCGAACCGTGTTATCGAGTAGTGTGTGCTGTCCTGTTGCTGAATTATCGGAAGCAAATATCCCCGCCTGGTTGTTGTCGTTCGCCGTGACGTTCTCGATGAGCGCGTTTGAAGTTGTATCCAACCACACACCCGCTTCACCGTTGTTGTTGGTAGCCTCACTATCCGTGATCGTCACGTCACCCGAGGAGATACGGAACCCTTCGTTATCGTTATTGCTCGCACTCGTTCGCTCGATCGTCGTGTTGACGCCGCCGTCCTTCCAGAATCCTCGATTGTTGTTGTCGTCGAGATCGGTATCACGGATCACCGTGTCCTCGATACCCTGCGCGCGAACTCCGACGGTGTTGCTCTCGAACGTGCTATCCTCGATGACGTTTCCGACGGAGACGTACGACTGTTCAGCGAAATTAAATCCGAGCCCCCGGGAGTTCCCCGACGCGTACGCGTTCGAGACGGTCACGTCGGAGGTGTCGTACAGTTCGATCCCCGACAGGTCGTTGTCGTTCGCGTTCACGTTCGAGATCTCGCCGCCGCCGACGTTCTCGAAGCGGACTCCCTGTCCACCGGAGCCGTCCCAGCCGACGACGTCGACGTTTCGCACGACGACGTTGGTTATCTCCCCACCGGTCCCGTCGGCGAAGATACCGTACGTGTTGCTATCGGGACTGTCCCCCCCGATCAGGTACCCGTTCCCGTCGAACGTCACGTCGCTTGCTGTAATCGTAATACACGTCGAACTCAGCCCGGTGAGATCCTCGCCTATATAATACGTCCCCGGCTCATCGATGATGACGCCACACGTTACCGTTTCGGAACCGTTCGACGCTGCAGCCACGACGCCACCCGTACCACTCGTCGCGAAAACCGATGTCAGCATCAACACCGAAAACAGGACCGCACGGAGTTTCGTCCCCGTGTTTCCCCGTTTCCGTTCAGCACTCAGAATCATGAGGATCGTTGTCGTTATTTATATATGTAGATATCTACCGTACGGTGTTCACGTCGTGAACGACGTTCAGATAGTGAACTCCGAGCGGTGAGCTCCGAGAACCGATGGGAAGGGTATTTTATACACCGCATACACTACCGAACGAGATGGATAGGGACGAATTACTACGCGACGATCCGAAATATATCGTCGAGTTCGTCCGTCGTGCCGACGCTCTCAAAGCGTTGGCCGTCGAACCTCTGACGAAACGGGAACTCGCCGACACGCTTTCGGTGTCGCGGCCGACCGCCCACCGGATCCTCGCGAGGTTCGACGAGTTGGACGCGACCCGGGCGGGAGAGAACGGCCACGAACTCACCCGCTTCGGACACACCGTCTGCGAGGTAGTCGGAGATTACTGCGATCGGATCCAAACGGCGGTATCTCTTCGACCGCTCCTCAACGATCTTCCGGACGGGATCGAGTTCGAAGACCAGTTGTTTTCTAATTCGGTCGTCACCGAAGCGACCTACGACGACCCGTTTCGACCGATGAACCGGTTCATCGAACTCTTCGAGGACGCCACCCAGATAAGGGGGTTCAACAGGAGCTTCCTCGAGCCGATGTATGTCGAACTCGCGTACGAACGGATCGAAGCCGGGTTGGACTCCGAGATCATCTACGATCCAAAGGTACTCGAACTCGTGCTGGAGGAGTATCCGAACTTGGCGGAGTCCGCGCTCAACCGGGGGCACGTGAAGGCTGCCGTCCACGACGATCTTCCGATCGCCATGGCGATTTTCGAAGACAGGATCGGGATCGGGATCCACACCGAGTCGATGGGAGCACCGATCGCGTGGATCGATACGGACGATCCCGACGCGATCGAGTGGGGGGAGCGACTCTTCGAACAGTATTGGTCCGAAGCGACCCAGCTTTACTGACCACGGCTGTCGGCGGACGTGGGACAGCCCCCGATGGTTTCGACGGCTACGCTGGTGAGAAGGCGACCGATGTAACGAGCGATCGCGACGCTCGGGGCGTCAGCACCGAGTAAATGCCCCGCGAACTCATCGATACGACAGTCCTCTTTGCAGCCGCATACCGGCGGGATGGATCCCAGTGCGGGACTGCGGGTCGGTCCCACGTCCCCGCTGGCGACTTCTCGCCCGCCGAAGGGGGCCGGCGAAGCGATGCCGGGGGCGTGCGCGATACGTCGGCCCCGCGAGGGGTGTGGCGCGTTCGGCGTTCACGAGAGCACGCTCTCGTACAGCCCATCAGAACGCACGCGTTCTGAGGACGTCCGTCCGGACGCGGTATCCGCTCGCACCGCACATTCCGTCCGTCTCGGAGAGACGGCGGGGACGTCCCCAGTCGCGGGTTTCCCCACGTCCGGGCACGAGCCGTGCCACCGGTCCGCGGGTTCGCACGTCTCTCTCAACGAGCGTCGCCGGAGAACGCTACACCATCTGTTCGATCGCCGATCCGATCCGTGCCGCGAGCGCGTCGTCGTTCCAGTCGGTGACGACCTGTAGCCCGACCGGCAGGCCGTCCACCCGGCCGACAGGGATCGAGACGGCCGGATGGCCGGTGAGGTTGAACGGACCGGTGTTGGCCTCGGTCTCGAGGAGAGTTTCGACACCGGAAACGGCTCCGAACGCCGGTGCCGTCATGGGCGTCGTCGGTGTAATCAGTGCGTCATAGGACTCGAACCGCTCGCGAACCGCCCGGAGGAAATCGCGACGCGCGTTCTGTGCGGCGACGTACTGTCTGCCCGCAGTGGTTTCCAGCAGGTGAGCGTTGATCAGCAGGCTCTCTTCGAGGTGTTCACCGTACTCACCGCGCGATAGGAACTCCGCGACGGACGTTCGCCAGCCCTCGCTGTAGCCGGTTCCCGCGCCGTACACGTGACCGTCGTTGGAGAGAAGCGAGGCGAACTCACAGCTTTCGATGGTCGTCAACGCGTAGATCGCGTCGGCATACCCACGGATCGAGACCGACTCGACGGTACAACCGAGCGACGCCAGCTCAGACGTAGCATCACGGACGGTCCGCGTGACACCCGCATCCGAGAGATCGAACGCCTCGTCGACGAGACCGATCTCGAGATCGGAGATCCTGTCACCGAGTTCACCAGTGATGTCTCGCGGTGGGACGGACGTATACGTCGAGGGATCATGTATATCGAGACCGGACATGCGCTCGATGACGCGTGCGGCGGTCTCGACCGATTCCGCGAGCGTGCCCACGTGATCGAGCGACGGCGCGAGGTCGGCCATCCCGAACCGGGAGATCGAACGGTACGTGGGTTTGAAACCGACGACGCCGCAAAACGACGCCGGGATCCGAACGCTGCCACCGGTGTCGGTCCCGAGGGCGGCGTCGACGAAGCCGGCGGCGACCGCCGCACCGCTTCCGGCTGAGGAGCCGCCGGCGACGTGCGCCGCCGACTCGGGGTTCGATACGGTCCCGAAATCGCAGGTCTCGCCGGTCGTGAAGTACGCCAGTCCGTCCATGTTCGTCGTTCCGACGATCGAAGCGCCGCTTGCCACCAGTTCCGAGACGGCGGTCGCGTGATACGGCGGAACGAAGTCGATCGACTCGGAACCGCAGTGCATCGGGACACCCGCAACGGCGATGTTGTCCTTTATTCCGACCTTCAGATCCCCCAGCGGACCGGACGCGTTCGGGGGCTCGAACCGGTATCGGAACGCGTTGTGCTCGTCGGCTCCGGCCGTGAACTCCCCAACGGGCTCGTCAACCGGGTCCGACGGTTCGAAGAGCGCGAGTCGATCGCGAAACGCTTCGGCCGACGCGGTCAACTCCGCCGCCCGTCGTTCGTCGAGTTCGATACCCAACTGTTCAGCGAGCCACCGCATGTCGTCCATAGCGGTATTAACCGGGAGTTCGTATATCAGTCTGTATGTTGAACGGTCACAGCAAGCACGAACGGAGGCGAACGAAATATGCGGGTGCCGACGGCAGATGGCGAACATGAAACAGTTCGAACCCGCGCCCGAACCCAGATTCGTCGACGACGATCGGCTCGACCGGATCCGAGACCACCTTTCCGAGACGGAGTTAGACGCGTTCGTCGCCTTTTCGCCGGCGAACTCCTACTATCTGTCCGGCTGCTACGCCGGGATGTACTCGCGGCCGGTCATCGGCGTCGTCACGGCCTCGACGAGCGCTTTCGTCGCCCCCCGACTCGAGGAGCGGAAGGCCGAACGCACGGCGTGGGTCGATACGGTTTCGGTGTACGAGGACAGCGACGACCCCTTCGACGTGCTGGCCGCCGCCGTCCCCGAATCGTCGAACCGGCTCGGATACGACGCCGCGGAGGCCCGGCCCGGGTGGGTCAACGAGCTCGAACGGCGACTCGACGCGACGTTCGTCGACGCGACCGAGGAGTTCACCGCGTTGCGGATCGTCAAGACCGACTGGGAACTCGACAAGATCCGGCGCGCACAGGATCTCGCGACCGCGGGTGTGGTCGCGATGTCCGAGACGGTACGGTCAGGGGCGTCCGAGATCGAGGCCGCCGCTGCGGTCCAGCGGGCCTACTACGACACCTATCTCGAGGAGCATTCGGAGTTCGATATCGGCACGGCCAACGAACTCGGACAGTACGGCTTTGCGAGCGTTCTCTCGGGGCCACACGCGCTCGAGCCACACAGCATCTCCTCGTCGCGGGAAATCGCGGACGGCGACAGCGTCGACGGGATCGCGCTGCCGTCGATCCAGGGGTACGTCTGTGAGGAGGAGCGGACCTTCCTCGTCGGCGACGTGGACGAGGAGGTCGAAGCCGCCATGACGGCGCTCGCAGAGATCCGCGAAGGGACGATCGACCGCGTCGGCCCCGGCGAAAGCGTCGCCGAGATCGACGCGTGGACGCACGATCGCATCGAACGTGCCGGCTTCGGCGAGTACGTCCAACACAGGACGGGCCACGGCGAGGGGATAACCATTCACGAGGAGCCGGCGCTGAACGCCCAGAAGGACGGCGAACTGAAACCGGGGATGGTGATCAGCATCGAACCCGGGCTCTACTTCCACGAGAGAGGCAACGCGCTCCGGCACTCGGACACGCTGATCGTCACCGAGGACGGCGCCGAGCGGATCACAGGGACCGACGCCGGAGTACTACGAGTCGATTGATCGAGAGAGCGCGAATCAGACCCGTTCGCCCCCGTGAACGAAGCGGTTCGGTTCGGAAACGGCGACGTGTTCGTCGATCGCCGATCGACGCGGGCTCTCACTCGCCGGGTCGGTCGCTGTGCGTGTCAGGGCCATCGCGTCGGACGAGAGGAACCGGGATCGATACCGAACGGGAACCGCCCGTTCGTTCGACGCGTTTCCGAATATCGACGACGGAACCGGGCGCCGTTTCGAGAAACACCGCGAGCGGATCCTCACAGCCGGGGCAGTCGAGATCCATCCGAAGCCGGCCGTCGGTGGGCTCGGGTTCGGGCTTGTCCGCGACCTCTCTGAGCAGCGCCCCACACGTCGGACACCGGAGATCGACGTCCGGGGTCGCCGGGCCCTCGGTCACGATCCGTCGCTGACGGACGACAATGACGCCGGCGAGCAGCCCGACGGAGGCCACTCCCACGGCGGGCCGGATCGGCACGAGATACCCTGCGATCGCGGAGACACTGAGCGCGCCCTCGATCACGGGGAGACAGTACGGACAGGAGACGGCGAAATAGCCGCCCAGCCCGCCGAGGGACGCCGACGGGCTCCGAGAGCAGTCAGTCCGAGTGCATCGTTGTGTGGTGTACAGACCGAACAGCGACGCCGTCGACAACAGAAACAGGACGTCGAGCCCGGAACGGGGAACGTATCGGTCGAACACCGGGTTGGGGATCAGCCCGGTCAGAAACGCCGTCGCAACGAGGAACGTCCCGGCGACGGCCCCACCCCCGATCGCGGCCCGGCGAGTGTATCGCACAGGCGATGTTCGCTTCCGTTAGAAAATAAAGAGACGGCGGATGTGTACACTCCGTACACTATGTGGATCCGGGAACGGCGGAGAAACGAAAAGCGTCGGCGAGACGTCCGATCAATCGCGCGTCGCGAGCTGTAACCGCTCGATACATTTTTTCATATTGCCCCGATCGTCGTAGGTCATCAGTTTGAACCCCGTGTCACAGACGTATTCCCCGTCGTTTTTCCGGAGCGTGACCTCCCGCTGAACGCCGAGGGCCTCGACGGTCACGACGATCCGTCTGCCCGAATCGAGGAGTTCGAGGATCTCCTCCGAGGAGTGGTCTTTGCGATCGATCTGGACCGTCTCGTCGGTCATTTCCTAGCGTGTGGGCTGAGATCAATAAAAGTATAACTGTC
>CAZWZX010000103.1:0-9071 GCA_964638655.1 uncultured Natronomonas sp. | reverse complement strand
GACGTGATGTACGCCTGTAACGTGACGGGAGACGTAGACGAGATGCTCGAGCGGCACGATCGGATCAAAGAGGCCGGCGGGAACTGCGTCATGGTGTCGCTCAACAGCGTCGGACTCTCGGGCGTCGTCGCGCTCCGGAAGGAGGCCGACCTGCCGATACACGGCCATCGAAACGGGTGGGGGGCGCTCTCGCGGTGTCCACAGCTCGGGTTCGACTACGAGGCCTACCAGCAGTTCTTCCGGCTCGCTGGCGTCGATCACCTCCACATCAACGGTGTTCGAAACAAGTTCTGCGAGTCCGACGAGTCCGTGATCAGTTCCGCACGGAAGTGTCAAACGCCCATCGTCAGCGAGAGCGACACCGTCATGCCGGTGTTCTCTTCGGGGCAGTGGGCCGGACAGGCCCCGGACACCTACGAGGCGCTCGGCAACGCCGATCTGATGTATCTCTGTGGCGGCGGCATCATGGGCCATCCCGACGGGCCGGCAGCGGGTGTCGAACATCTCAAGCAGGGGTGGGACGCGGCCATTCGGGGGATTCCCCTCGAAACGTACGCCGAAGATCACGAGGAACTCCGGCGGGCGATCGAACACTTCGGACCGGTCGGGAGCGGTCGGTGAACGATGACCGACGATATCCAGATAGCGTACTACGGGGACGATTTCACCGGCTCGACGGACGTCATGGAGGCGCTGTCGCTCGCCGGCGTGTCGACGGTGCTGTTTTTGGAACGTCCGGCCGCGACCGATCTCGAGGCGTTCGGAGACGTCGACGCCGTCGGAATCGCCGGGACGAGCCGCGACATGACACCGGCGGAGATGGACGAGGCGTTGCCGCCGGCGTTCGGAGCGCTCGCGGAGTTCGACCCCGAACTCGTCCAGTATAAGGTCTGTTCGACGTTCGATTCCGCACCGGATATCGGGAGCATCGGCCACGCGATCGACCTGGCGCAAGCGCGTTTCGAGTCGCCGTTCGTTCCGGTCGTCGTCGCCGCGCCGTCGCTCGAGCCACGGGGGCGATACGTCGTCTTCGGGAATCTCTTTGCGACCGTCGACGACGAGACGTACCGGCTCGACCGACACCCGACGATGGCGGATCACCCGGTCACGCCGATGGGCGAAGCGGATCTGACGCGACACCTCGGCGAACAGACCGACAGGCGGATCCGAAACCTCGACGTTCGACACGCTGAGAGCGGGAAAACGGCCGTCAAAGAGACACTCACCGAGACGATCAATGAGGACGAAATCGTCGTCTTCGACGGGCTCACGCACGACCATCAGCGGACGGTCGGGGGCGCCATCTGGGAGTCTCGACCGGACGATCGGCCGCTGTTTTCCGCCTCGTCGTCGGGACTGAACTACGCGTTGACGGCTCACTGGCGCGAGACGGGACAGATTGCGGACGTCGATCCGCCGGAACCGCTCGAGCCCGTCGAACGACTGGTCGTCGTCTCCGGAAGCGCCTCGCCGGTAAACGACGCACAGATCGAGTGGGCGATCGAGAACGGCTTCCGCGGAATCCGCCTCGACACGGCCGGATTGATCGATTCCGAGACGGTCGCGGCCGCCCGAGCAGACGCGATCGAAACGGCGCTCGAGGCGCTCGACGCGGGCGAAAGCGTCCTGTTGTACCCCGCGCGTGGTAGCGACGACTCGGCGATCGAGCGGACGAACGACCGCGCGGCCGAGTTGGGCATCGGCGACGAGGAGATCGGCCGCCGGCTGGGACGACAGCAGGGGCGCATCCTTCGCGAACTGCTCGACGAGACCGAGCTCGATCGGGTCTGCGTCGCCGGCGGCGATACGAGCGGCTACGTCGCGCCCGAACTCGACGTCTACGCGCTGGAGTTCGCGAGCTCCGTCGGAGCCGGGAGTCCGCTGTGTCGCGCCCGATCTCGCACGGATCGCTTCGACGGCCTCGAGATCGCCCTGAAGGGCGGCCAAGTCGAGACGCCTCACGACGAACCGGACTACTTCGGCGTCGTCAGGTCCGGAGGAACCGTCCTCCAGTAGATCGTACCAAACGCTTATCGGTATCTGTCAAGAGATAGGAGACGATAGAACCATGGCGGAAGATACCGATACACAATCGATCGCACTCTTCGGTGCGGGCGGCAAGATGGGCTGTCGGATCACCGATCGGATCTCGGACGATCCGGCCTACGAGATCGACTACGTCGAACCGAGTGACGAGGGTCAGTCCCGACTCTCCGATCGGGAGGTCACGACGACGGCAGCCGAGGAGGCACTCGACGGCGCGGACGCGGTGATTTTGGCCGTGCCGGACGAGCTGATGGGTTCGATCGCCGAGGACGTCGTCTCACGGGTCGACCCCGGGACGATGGTCATCCTGCTCGATCCGGCGGGCGCACACGCGGGCGTGCTCCCCGAACGCGACGATATCACGTACTTCGTCACCCACCCGTGTCACCCGCCGCTTTTCGATCCAGACCGTGAGCCGGAGCACGAGACGGACTGGTTCGGCGGGCAGGGGATGGCCGAACAGAGCATCGTCTGCTCGCTCCATCAGGGGCCGTCGGAAGACTACGCTCGCGGAGAGGCGATCGCCCGCGATATCTTCGCGCCGGTTCGGGAAGCACATCGGATAACGACCCGAGAGATGGCGATCCTCGAGCTCTCGCTCGCCGAAGCGCTGGCCGGTTCCTGTGTCGAATTCATTCGAGAGGGGAGAGATCACGCGGTCGAGATGGGGATCGACGAGGCGGCGGCGACCGACTTCCTGATGGGCCATCTGCGGATCGATATCGCGATCATCTTCGACATCGTCGAGTTCCCCTTCTCGGACGCCGCTCGACGGACGATCGATTCGACTCGCGACGATCTCGTCGCGGACGACTGGAAAGAGCAGATATTCGACGACGAGCGACTCAGAGAGCGCGTGGAAGCGGTCGCGACGCCGTCAGACGACTGACCGATTCGTCTTCGTCAGCTTCGAGGCCGAGGAGCTTAAACGTCCTCGAAGGCCGCGTCGATCGCCGCATCGAGCACGTCGACGGCCGTGTCGATCTCTTCGCGCCCGGCAGTGAACGGCGGCGAGAGGATGATCTGTGTGTCCGGTCGACCGCCACCGGTCACCACGCCTCGATCGAGCGCCTCCCGTCGAACCGCCGCGACCGGGTTATCGTCGTCGCCCCCGTCCGGCCCCCACGGATCGACGAACGGCTCTCCGGTCTCCGGCTCGCCGAACACCAGCGCCCAGTGGTAGCCGCGACCGCGGGCCTCGTTGAGCACGCCGTGTTCGTCGACGAGTTCGTTCAGGCGGGATTCGAGGTGCGGCGCGTGCTCGCGGACGTTCTCGAGGAGGCCGTCCTCGTAGGCGTCCATCGCGCCCAACCCGGCGGCACAGGAGACCGGGTGGCCGCCGAACGTCTGTCCGACGTCAGTGCCGCCGTCGTGGACGAATTCGGCGATGTCGCTGTCGACCAACACGCCCGCGAGCGGCGCGTACGCGCTCGTCGCGCCCTTCGCGAAAGTGATCATGTCCGGCCGGACGTCCTCGGTCTGGATCCCGAACCACTCGCCGCAGCGCCCGAACCCGGTGATGACCTCGTCGGCGATCAACAACACGTCGTAGCGGTCACAGATCTCCCGGACGCGCTGGAAGTAGTCGGCGGGGGCGGGATACGCGCCGCTGGTACCGCCGACGGGTTCCATGAGCACGGCGGCGACCTCGCTCGGACCCTCGTTCCGGAGCACGAACTCGAGGTGGTCGGCGGCCTTCCGTGCGAGTTCCTCCTCGGAGTCGGCTTCGAACGCGCCGTTTTCGGTAAGCGGCGGGAGGAACTTCCCGTGTCCGGTGACGGCGGCGTACCGTTCGACATCGGTTCGGGTCTCGGGATCGCCGGTCAGTCCGGCGGCCGCGTACGTCGAGCCGTGATAGGACTGCCAGCGGGTGAGGATTTTGGGCGCGTCCTGATAGTCGCGCGCGAGCTGGATCGCCGATTCGTTGGCCTCGCTGCCGGAGATCGAAAAGAGAACGTCGGTGAGGTTGTCGGGAGCGACGTCGACGACGCGGTCGGCGAACTGCGAGCGGGTGTCGTTGTGTTTCGAGGAGGCGACGTACTGGATCCGATCGAGCTGTTCGGCCATCCGGCCCGTGATCGTCTCGTTGCTGTGGCCGGCGTTGACACAGTACAGCTGTGAGATGAAGTCGAGATACTCCTCGCCGCTCTCGTCGTAGACGTAGCTGCCGTGGCCGTCGGTGAACGTCGGCACCTCGTCGTCGGGGGAGTACCAGTGAGGGATGGTCGCGGAGTCCTGCTCGATGAGCGGTTGTTTACTCATACCGTAAGTTCGGACAGCAGTTGTATAATGATTTTGGGGACATAAGTATCACTATTTTTATGTTTATCGGCTGTCAAGGCGAATACCCCGAGGCTTGACCTCGGGGATGAAGCCGACACACAGGGAAACAAACCATTAAGTAGACATATCTATAATAAACAGACAGCGATGGAATACAGTCACCGCTACCACGCCTACCCGACACAAGAGGTAGCGGAGCGACTGGAACACCATCTCGACGTTCATCGCCAGCTCTACAACCACATTCGGTGGGACTACGAACAAGCCCCAGAGGACGACAAGCCGAGTGAGTACGACCAAAACAATAAACTCCCCGAGTGGAAGCGGAAGTGGCCGGTGTTCAGTGAACTGCACTCGAAGGCCGCGCAAGCCACTGTCGCACGCTACCACCGCAACCTCTCGAACCTTCGCAAGAAGAAAGAGAAGGGATACACCGTCGGTCGTCTCACACGGCAAGCACCCAGCGAGTACCGAAGCGTCACGTACAACCAGTCTGGTTTCGACCTCGATGAAAAGAGGGGCCGCGACAGGTATGCTCACGTTCGCTTCAGCAAAATCGGCTGGGTGAAAATCCGTTACCACCGCCCGATTCCCGACCGCGCTTCCATCAAGGAAGTCACGTTCAAGAAGGAGACGACCGGCGAGTGGTTCGTCTCCTTCGGCCTCGAAACCGACGACTCAGACCTGCCCGAGAAACCCGACGTGGAGTCGCTCAACGCGAGCAACAGCGTCGGGATCGATCTCGGCATCCAGAATTACATCCACACGTCGGATGGGAAGATTGTGGACTGGCTCGGCCTCGAAGACGAGTACGAACGGCTTCGCCGTGAACAGCGCAAGTTGTCGCGGAAGGAGAGGGGGTCGAGTAACTACGAGAAGCACCGTCTGAAGGTCGCCAAGGTCAAGCGTCACATTCGTCGGAAGGTGCTGGACTACCAGCACAAGATCACGACGTGGCTCGTCCGTGAGTACGACGCTGTGTTCGTTGAAGACCTCAACGTGAAGGGGATGCTCGAACAATCGCAAAACGCCCGTAACAAGCAGAACGCGGCGTGGCGACAGTTCATCACCCTCCTCGAATACAAGGCCGACCTGTACGGGTGCCACGTCGTTCAAGTCGAAGCCAGAGGCACGACGAAAGAGTGTGCATCGTGCGGTGTGGAGACGGCAAAACCCATCTGGGTCCGCGAACACTCCTGTCCGAGTTGTGGGTTCGAGTGTGATCGGGATGCGAATGCGGCGATGAATGTTCTTCAACGCGGCTTTCAGGAGTTAGGGCTGGGATGGCCCGAAGACACGCCCGTGGAGACTGTGACCGCTACGGATACGACTCATTTCGAGTCCGTGTCTGCAAGTCACGTCGTAGAAACGGGAAGCCTCGGGGTCGTTCGAGAGAGCGGCGCTCTCTCGTGATGACGAGAATCTTCGATTCTCGAACCACTTGACCCCGAGGCGATTCACCGGTGCGTGGATTTCTACTGTGTGCTCGAACGTGGGCATTGCGGGTTATGATACGTGACCGAGCGTTATGGACTGGTGACAATTTCATCCCGCAGCGGTGTGAGGAGGGACCGAGTGATTCCCGATGTTTGGGTGAGCTCTAGAGCCGATATAGATGATCCGGGTAACGCCATCTACCTGATGGACTCTTTTGAACGGAGTCACAATGAATGATCACTACGAGACGTACGGTCCGCTCAAACGCTCGGTGTGCTTCGCGGCCACTTCCACGCATACCAGATGACGAGGCCGAGTAGCACGACTTCTACGATCACCGCATACATGTGATCAAATGGCGTACCGGAAACGATGTTTTTAATTATTCGGGTGAAATGCGATATCTCTTTTACTATTCCAGTACTGTACCCTACCGTGGAATACGAGATCGGCACGGACGAATCGGTGAGTATGGCCGTGGTGCGAGCAGTTAGCGCCGTAGAAAACCGAGAACCACTCTCCCTCCCACCGCTAGCCAACGCCGTCGATACCGATGCGTTGGATGCCCTCTTCGACGCCCGGTCTGACGGCACGCCACGAACTGGTGGGCGGCTCTCGTTCGTATACAGCAACTATCGGCTCACAATCGACAACGGGGAGTATCTCACACTCCAACCGCTCGAAACCGGACTCCGTGAGACGAGTACCCGAGACGTGGACGACCGGAACTCCCCGTAACGCAGTATCCGACCCGCCGTACAGACGCTCAGGAGGCCGGGTCACGAACAGGTATGAGACCCTGAGTCATGAGTCGGCGCGCGGCACCGCTGGGAGTGGCCGGGACGCTCACGCCGGGGGCGTTCGTCACGTTCGTCATCTACGCCCAGCAGTTCGTCTGGCCGATCATCCGACTCGGCGATGTCGTCGACGACTACGAGCGCGCGAAGACGGCGGGGCTACGCGTCGACGAGCTGCTCTCGCGCGAGCCCGTCATCGACGACCAACCCGACGCGACGGACCTGACCGTCACCGACGGAGCCGTCGCGTTCGAGGACGTTACGTTCGCGTACGGGGACCGACCCGTGATCGGTGGCGTCGACGTTTCGGTCGAAGGCGGTACGACCGTCGGGGTGGTCGGTCCGACCGGTGCCGGGAAATCCACGCTGTTGAAACTGCTTCCGCGACTGTACGACGTCGACGAGGGAGCGGTCCGCATCGACGGCCAAGACGTCCGGGAAGTCACCCTTCGAAGCCTCCGCCGATCGATCGGTTACGTCAGTCAGGAGCCGTTTCTGTTCTACGGAACGGTCGCTGAGAACATCCGCTACGGCACGTTCGACGCGACGGACGCCGAACTCGAACGGGCGGCGGAGCAAGCACAGGCCGCCGAGTTCATCCGGAATCTCCCCGACGGGTTCGACACGCTGGTCGGCGAGCGGGGCGTGAAGCTCTCGGGCGGTCAGCGGCAGCGGCTGGCCATCGCCCGAACGATGCTGAAAGACCCCGAGATCCTGATCCTCGACGAGGCGACGAGCGCGGTCGACACCGAGACCGAAGCGCTGATCCAGGCCAGCCTACAGGACTTCGCCGCCGACCGGACCACGTTCGTCATCGCCCACCGCCTCTCGACCGTCCGCAACGCCGATCGAGTTCTCGTCCTCGATGACGGACGGGTCGTCGAGGACGGTGGTCACGGGACGTTACTGCGCGCCGACGGACTGTACGCCAACCTCTGGCGCGTACAGGTAGGCGACATCCAATCCCTTCCACAGGAGTTCCTCGAACGTGCGTTAGAACGCCAATCGACGGTCGTCCGTGACGAGGACGCTGAGTGATCGACCGAGCTGTTCGAAAGACACCCACTCACCGCCGCCGCACACAAACGAGACACGCTGGGTCGGTACTTCACTGCCGTTCGAAGATCGTCCGGGAGGCGAACTACCAAGCACAGCAGGTACCCGCCGTCGTCGCCGAAGTAGCCCCCGAGGGAACCTCGAGAAGGCCAGAAACCAGCCCCCGGACGATCCCGAGACGCTCTTCGAACTCGGCGACCGGGTGTCCGGCGACTGACACCCCACGATCCCGGAAACGATACTCGAAAGACCGGGCCACCGAACGGCTTCTCCGCTAGAACGGTGCTTCGGGGCCTTCGTCGTCCTCGCCGCCGCCGTCGCCGGGGAAAGAGGGCGAGGCCTGACCGCCCATCATGCCCTCGCTGCCGCCGTCCATGCCCGTGTCGGCGTGGACGGTGTCGATCTCCGGGATCTCCTGTGTCATGCGGCTCTTGATCGCCTGGATCGTCATCGGCGAGATGCCACAGCCCGAACACGCGCCGCCGAGCATGACCGTCACTTCGCCCTTCTCGCGGTCGAGGTTCTGGATCGCCGCGCTGCCGCCGTGCATCTGGATCTGCGGGAAGTTCCGGCGCAGGAAATTGCTGATTCGCTCGCGGAGTTCGTCGTCGGTGTCGGCCGTTTCGGTGCTCATACGCTCGTGTATGCGACGCAAGCGTATGAAGATTTGGCTCCGGAATCTCCGGAACGTTCCTGACAGTTCGATCCCGCGATGCCGCCACCCTGTTCGGTACCGTGTGGTCCGTTCGACCGATGTCTGACGCGGATTTATGTCGTCGGCCGCCCCCAGATGCGGCATGCAGACGCGCCGCCATCTACTCGTCGCCGTGGGAGCGGCCGCGACAGCGGGCTGTACGGGAGCTTTCGGGAGCGAGGAAGACGGCTCCGGCGACACCGACGGCGTTCGGCTCGGGGAACTCTCCGTCCAGAACAACCACGACGACGACCATCGGGTGCAGTTGGCGATCGAAACCGACGGTGAAATGCTTCACCTCGGGACCTACGACCTCGAGGGCGACGGTGACAGCCGAGTCATCGAGGGCGCCTGGAACGACGATCCGGGATCGTATCGCGTCCACGCACGCCTCGATGACGACGGGATCCGGACCGCCGACGTCATGGACGGGGTCGGTTCGAACGTCGACTGCGTTCGGGTGTTGATCCGGATCGACGCCGACGGCGACCTCGCCGTCTGGAACGGTGCGAACTGCGGGACCGACGCCGACGACGGCGACCTCGAGAGCGTCTAGCCGAACGTCCGTTCCAGTTCCGACTCCAGTTCCTCGATGTACTCTTCGAGCACCGTCTCGAAGCGATCCTCGGCGACGGTAACGGCCGTGAGCCGCTCGTGGGGCTCTTCGGGGAGCTCGACGTAGAACCCATCCACGTCGTCATAAAACGGCTCGGATTCGTTGAGCACCTGCTGGTCGATGCCGTGGACGAGCGTCGAGT
>CAZWZX010000102.1:0-9221 GCA_964638655.1 uncultured Natronomonas sp. | reverse complement strand
ACCGGTCTCCTCGCGCTGCCTGTCACCCTCGATATCGTCGCGATCGCGACACCGGATCTGATCAACTTCATCCATGCACCGATCGGCGTCGCGGCCTTCGCCATCGGAACGCTGTATCTCTTCGATGAGCAGTTTCTGGCGGTCAGAACGACCGCACAGGGCAACGACGCCGCAGTGATCGTGGATACCGACGACCGGATCCGGGACTTTTCGACGGATGCAGTGGCTATTTTTCCGGAGCTTGCGGACGCGACCGGCGAACGGCTTGTCGACGTGCTCCCGGCGGTCGCAGCCACACGGGACCACGACGGGAAGATCGTCGAACGCGGCACTGACGAGGCCCCGGAGTACTACTTTGTGTCTCCCCGATCGATAACGATCGGTGAGTCGAACGTCCAAGTCCTCTCGATCGCCGACGTAACAACTCGGGAACGCCAACGCCGCCAACTGATCCAGCGGGAACGGGAACTCGACCAACGGAACGAACTCTACCGGGCCGTTATGGCCGCGAGCTTCGCGTTCATCTTCCGGATCGACTCCGAGGGCCGGTTCAGTTTCGTTTCACCATCCGTCGAGGAGTTCCTCGGGTATCCCCCCGGCGAACTCACCGGCGAGTCGATTTCGATGCTCGCCCCCGACGAGGTGACCGCCGAGGAGTTCGACGGGTATCTTCGGGAGGTCACGAGCGGTGAATCACTCCACGTGCGTGATCTTCCGATCGCGACCCGGTCCGGCCGCACCGTGTACGCCGACATGCGGGCGGTCCCGATATACGAGGCGAGTGTCGACCGAAACGCGCGGACGCCAGCCGATATCGTCGGGGCGCAGGCGATGGCACAGGACGCGAGCCAACGCCGCCAGCGTGAGGGTCTGATCAGCGTGATGAATCGCGTGCTGCGGCACAACGTTCGAAACAGCCTGACGGTGATCAACGGACACGCGACGGTGCTTTCGGATGAACTCGATGGCGATGCCAGACTGAGCGCCGACGCGATCCTCGATGCGGGAAACCAACTGTTGAGCCTCACCGAATCCGCCCGCCGCATCGAAGCGAACCGCGAGCTATCGCCGGAGCTGAAACCCGTCGACGTCGCCCCGATCGTCGACCATCTGGTCGCCGAACTCGGGGAACGCTACCCCGACGCGGTGATAACGACCGAGATCCCGGATACTGCGGTCGCCGAGACGCTACCACGGATAGAGACCGCCCTGTGGGAACTGCTCGAAAACGCCGTCGAACACACCGATCCGGAGCCGACTGTCGATATTACTGTCGGCACAGTCGAGCAACAGATCGTGATCACGATCACCGACCAGGGTCCCGGGCTTCCCGACCTCGAACGGAAAGTACTGGCCGACGGAAAGGAAGAGCCACTCGTTCACGGGCAGGGTCTCGGCCTGTATCTCGCCTACTGGATCATCAGGAGTCTCGATGGGGAAATCGAGGTGCCCGGGTCGCAGTCGGGAACGACGATCGAAGTTCGGCTCCCGACGCCGTCCGAGGCCCCGTAATTCGACGGGGACTCCGGTCCGCCGTTTCCTCATGCGCCCGGATTTAAATACAGAAACGCGGCCAGACGGCCCATGTCGATCCGAACCATCGCCGGGGACTGTCTCGTTCGCTTCGAGGGACGGCGCGAACGGACCGTTCGCGGTCGAGTCCTCGCGATCACCAAGCCCGACAACACCGTCCTCGTCCACGATATCGACGGCTACCAGCCGGTCGCGTGGCTCACCCGTCCCGAATCGCTCTCCGTGACCCGGGAGCCGCTGTGGCTGCTCGCGAGCGACGGCGACGAGACGCTCCGGGTCGAGGCCGTCGGCGAGGCTTCGGTCACCGAACACGACGCCACCGACGCGGGGACGCCGGTCGGGACGTGTCGCTGCGGTGGACAGCTCGTCAGAACCGGCGGCGATCTCGTCTGCCTCGGTTGCGCGGAGCGCTTTGGGCTCCCCGCAGGCGCCTCGATGGCCGATTCGACCTGCGACTGTGGGCTGCCGCAGTTCCGGGTCGACCGCGGCGAGCGTTTCGAGCTGTGTCCCGATCGCGACTGTGGCTCGCTGCTCGAAGCGGTCCGAGAGCGGTTCGATCACGAGTGGGACTGTCCGAACTGCGACGACGATCTGCGGATCCTCCGACGCGGCGGGCTCATCGCCGGCTGTGAGCGCTATCCCGACTGTGACACCGGATTCTCCGTTCCGAACGGGGTTCTCGACGGGAGCTGTGAGTGCGGGCTGCCGACGTTCGAAACGGCGACGGGTCGGCGGTGTCTCGATACCGGCTGTTCCGAACACGAAATGTAGGCCGAGTGTTCTTCCGACGAAGACACCGACCGCAGGGGCTATACAACTCCGAACGGGACATCGGGTATGGAAGGCCACCTGAACTCGGGGCTCGTCGAGGTCGGCTCGAACGCCCGCGAGCGCTACTACGACTCGCGGGGATACGGTCGCCCCCGGGGCGACGGCGTCGTTCTCTCCCGCGTCGAGGCCGCCCACCTGCTCTACCGCGGCGACCTCGACTCGGTCGATGGGCTCGGGATCTCGGGCTTTCTCTCCGAGAACGACGACGTCGTCGTGCCGTTTTTCGTCTACAAGGATCTGCGTGATCGTGGCTTCTACGTCTCGCCCGCACGCGAGGGATGGGTCGACGATTCCGAGGGAGCCGATCTGATCGCCCATCCTCGCGGGGACGGTCCCTGGGACGGGACGGTCGAACACCGGATCCGCGTGCTCGGCGAGCGGGCCACCGTCGCACTCGGTTCTCTCGGCGACGTCGTCCTTGCGGTCGTCGACGAGGAGAGCGAACTCACCTATCTTCGGACGGAGACTCCGGAGGTTACGGGGTCCAACTCGACCACATTCGGGGAACCTGTCGAAGGGGTGCTTCTCGACGACCGCGTCCTCTGTTGGGACCCACCGGCGGAGTTGTACGAGCGGGGCTTTTACGGCCAGCGGATGGATCGGGACGACGACACGCTCCAGTTGTCGTTGCTGGAGGCCGCCGATCTGGTCGAGAAAGGGGTGTTGACCGTCGAGGGTGGGCGCGGGGCGATCGAATCGCGGGGCCGCGCCGTCGAGGGCGACCGCTTCGATCGCCGGCTCGCGGTTTACCGGACACTCCGCTCGCGCGGTGTCGTCCCCAAGACCGGTTTCAAATTCGGCGCCGACTTCCGGACGTACGCCGACGTCGACCGCGTCGAGAACCTCGGTCACTCCGAGCTGCTGGTCCGTGTCCTCCCGGCCAGCGCCGCCCGCTCCCCCCGAGAGCTGGCGCTCGACGTGCGGCTCGCACACGGCGTCCGCAAACGGATGGTGTTCGCATTGGTCGAAGGAAACTCAGTTAGGTGGATCTCTGTCGGCCGGTTGACGCCGTGAGACGATCCAAACTCATCGGGTCGCTTACCGCCCCATGCGCCACGCGGCTCGCCGCCACACTAATATCGCTCCAAGAGGAGTACGAGTATGGGGAATCGCACGCCGATTCCGGGATCGGTCGGGCGGGGTCCGGACGGCGATCGGTTCGAACGAAGCGTAACTCGGTGCCCGCTATCGAGGCCTAGGCGCCGATGATCCCGAGCACCGAAGCCGTCGTGTTATTCTTACAGACGCTCGCGGTCCCGCTCATTTTGCTGTTGTTCTACCTCGACGGAATGGTCATCGGGAAGATAACACCGCCCGCCGCCCTCTACGTCGTGTACGTCGTACTCGTCGATCCGTCGACGACGGTGCTCTTCGCCGTCGCCGTGCTGTCGGTTCTGGCCGCGACGCTCGGACAGTTCACGCTCTATCGGGGGTTCAACGAAAGGAGCCCCGAGTTCATCGGGATCCGGCGGCGCGTTCCCCACGTCGACCGGATCCCGTTTCTCGTCCGCGACCGCGTCGGCGACCGTCGAATGCGTTTCATAAACCGACTGCTGGATCGGTTCGGCGGCGTCGCCATCGCCGTGACCAACACCGTTCCGGGGATCCGATCGCTGATGAGCATCCCCGCCGGGCTCAGCCAGTACCCCCGACGGCGGTTCCTGTTCTTTTCCGTCCTCGGAAACGGGATCTACGTGATCGTCTTGACAGCGGTCGGGCGGGGACTTCTCGATCTCGCCGCTTACCTCCCCTGGTGACGGGCGGCAAGCGTGTGGCTTTTCGCGCCCGGTCCTGAACGGAAACCATGGAGGTCCGCGAGGGAGCCGTCACGATCGGGGTGCCCGAAACGCGACACGGCGCCAGTGAGGGGTCGGGCGATGGGGTGTTTTACAACCCCGTCCAGGAGCTGAACCGCGACATCACTGTCGGCGTCCTCCGGGCCGTCGATGGGACGTGTGACTCGTATCTCGACGCGATGACGGCGAGCGGGATCAGGGCAGTCAGGGCCGCCGCGGCCGGCTACGCCGTCTCGGGCTGTGACATCGACGATACGGCCGTCGAACTCGCACGCGAGAACCTCGAACGGAACGAACTCGCTGGCGAGATCCACCACCGAAACGCGAACGCGTACATGCACGAGACGACCCACGATATCGTCGATCTCGATCCATTCGGGACGCCGATCCCGTTCGCCGACGCGGCCTTTCAGGGGGCTCGACGGTACGTCTGTGTGACCGCGACCGACACGGCCCCGCTCTGTGGTGCCCACTTCGAAAGCGGCGTCAGGAGCTACGGGGCCGTCCCCAGAAACACCGAGTTCCACCCCGAGATGGGACTTCGCGTTCTGCTGTCGGCGCTCGTCCGGACCGCCGCCCGATACGACATCGCCGCGACGCCGGTGTTGAGCCACGTCTCGAGCCATTACGTCCGCACCTACCTCCGGCTGGACGGCGGCGCACAGGCCGCCGACGGCCGCCTCGGAGAGCTGGGATACATCGATCACTGCCAGCGGTGTCTGTGGCGCGAACACGAACGAACCCTCATCGCGGATCCCACCGTCGAGTGTCCCGAGTGCGGCCAATCGACGTGGACCGCCGGTCCCGTCTGGCTCGGCCCCGCCCACGACCCCGATTTCGTCGACGAGGTCGCCGCCGCCGTCCCGGCTGATGCTGGCACTGCCGAAAAGGCCCGGGACCTTCTCGCCTCGATCGGCGCGGAGCTCGACCGACCGACCCACTACGACCAACACCGGCTGTACAAACGCTGGGGCGAGCCGAACGTCGCGATGGAGGAGTTCCTCGGAGCGCTGCGTGCAGCCGGATACGACGCCTCCCGGACCCATTACGGTGGGACGACGTTCAAGACCGACGCCGGCGTCTCGGAGATCTACGACGCGTTACACTGAACGGTGCCGGACCGACGCGTCGAACCGAACGGTGTCCGGTCGGGTTTCGGACGATCGTTCGCGGGACCGTCCCGCCGATTATATGTATGGTTCACCCATACTCGGGACCGTGAAGGCGTACGTCGACCGAACGGTGACGGTAGTCCGGGGTGTGGCCGACGGTGTCCAGTCGGATCGCATCACGTTCATCGCCGCCGGACTCGCGTACTACGCGCTCATCTCGCTCGTGCCCTTGCTGTTGCTCGCGCTCGTCGTCACCTCGTTCTTCGGCGATACGGAGCTCGTCGACGCGATCGTCGCCGAGGCCTCCCGGACGCTCGGTGAAGGGATCGGGGGCATACTCGCCGAGGCGCTCACCGGGGCGGCCGGTCGCGGCGGCGCGACGGTCTTCGGGCTCGCCGTTCTGCTTTGGTCCGGGCTGAAGCTCTTTCGGGGGCTCGACATCGCCTTTTCGGACGTCTACGGCGACCCGGGACCGGAGTCGATTCTCGAACAGCTCCGAAACGCCGCGGTCACGCTGGGGGCCGTCGGCATCGGCGTCGCCGCGACCGTCGTCGTGGGCGCCGTGATCGCCGGGCTCGGGCTCGTCTCGCTTTTCGAGGGGTACGACGTCGCCGGGGCCGTCGGAACGACGGTGCTGGTCGTCACCCTCTCGGTCGCCCTGTTCCCGATCTACTATCTCCTTCCCGGCACGAAAGTCGCCGTCGGTGAAGCGATCCCCGGCGCGGTGTTCGCCGCCGTCGGCTGGACGGCGCTGCAGACCGGCTTCCGCATATACGCGTCGGTGGCCGGTAACTACGAGGCCTACGGACTGCTCGGCGGCGTCCTGTTGCTCGTCACGTTCCTGTATTTCGGCGGGCTCGTGTTGCTCCTGGGAGCCGTCCTGAACGCCGTCCTCGCGGGGCGAACCGGCGGCTCGGTGGACGCAGCCTCGAACGAACCGACACCGGAACCGACAGCCGAACTCGAACGAATCATGACACGTGACCGACCAGACGACGACGCATCGGCCGAGGAGCTCCGCGAGGAGATCGAACAGCTCTACGACGAACTCGACCGCTTCGAGGACCGGATCGACGAACGGACGGTCCACCGCGAGGAGATCGAACGGGACCTCAAACGGTACGTGCGGGCCCGGATCCGCCGCGGGAAGGCCCGCGGATGGGGGCCGTATCTGGTGTTGCTCTACGGCACCGCGATGACTCTCGGCGCGTTCTATCTCCTCCCGGGAGGGTGGGCCGTGTTGGCGATGCTCATCGTCTGGCTGTCGACGCTCGGGCTGTACGCGCTGATGTTGGTGGTCGGGACGACGGTCACCGTCGCCGGGCTTCCGGGACGGCTGAAGGACCGCTTCGAGAGCCGATGAGCCGAGGGGTCGGCGAGACCGAGTTCGCCGCCGCTCTCCCCGATTCGATCGGATTCCTCGCGGCGCTCGTGACCGCCCTCGGGGACGTCTGGTTCGTGTTCGCGCTGCTCGGTGTTCTGTATTGGTTCGGATCGTCGCTTCCGGGCCCGGTTTCGCTTCCCCGGCTGCGGGCCGCCTTCGCGGTCGGGCTCGCGTTCGGGGGGCTCGCGGTCACGACGGCGCTCAAAGAGCTGTTTCGGCTGCCGCGACCGCCCGGAGCCGCCGAGCCGGCGGGCGCGGCGCTCGTTCCCGAAGGGCTTCTCCCGCTGTACGCCCAGATCGGGGCGGCGGACGGCTTCGGCTTTCCGAGCGGGCACGCCGTCGCCGCGGTCGTCGTCTACGGCGGGCTCGCGGTTTTGATCGGGTCGCGTCGCGGATACGCCGGCGCCGCGATGCTCTGTCTTTTGATCCCGCTGTCGCGGATCGCGCTGGGCGTGCACTACCTCGTCGATATCGTCGCCGGAGCGGCCGTCGGGGCCGCGTTTCTCGCGATCGCCTATCGGCTCTGTGGACGCGGCGAGAACCCGGGACGGGTGCTGTTTTTGTCCCTGTTGGCCGCCCTCGTCGGCGCAGCCGTCAGTTACAACGCCGAGACGATGCTCGCACTCGGCGGCGCTCTCGGTGCCCGGATGGCGTGGGGGATCGTCGGCGATGCGATCGTCCACGAGGCGACGACGGTGATTGGGGGAATCGTCTCGGCGGCCGTCGGGACCGCCTTCGGGGGGCTTTTCGTCGTCGTCTACGTCATCGATCCGGCACCGTACGTCGGCTTTCTTGGCATGTTCGTCGTGGTCTGGGGCGTTCTCGCCGCTCCGCTGGCCGGCGAGGGGCTCGCCCGACGGCTCTCGTCTCTCGGGGCGGCCAGCGCGGATCACCGGAACAGTCATTAGGAAGATACTTCCCGCTCGCGCGACGTATTTCATCCATGAGTGAGTTTACGGTTCGGGGGCGGTTCCCCGCCCGCTACGGCGAGCAGGCGTTCGAAAAGACGATCGAAGCCGAAAACGCCGACGTGGCGGTCGAACACGTCTACGCGAACTTCGGCTCCCAGCACGGGCTGAAACGCACCCAGATCGACATCGACGGGGTGGACGCATGAGCCTCGGTGGCGGCGGCGGTGCGATGCAGCAGATCCAAGAGCAGATGCAGGCCCTAGAGCAGGAAAAACAGGCCATCGAGGCCGAGATCCAGAACCTCCGCGACGAGCAAAGCGAGATCGACGAGGCGATCGAAGCCATCGAGACGCTCGAAACCGGCTCGACGGTGCAGGTGCCGGTCGGCGGTGATGCCTACGTCCGCGCGGAGATCGAGGATATGGACGAGGTCGTCGTCACGCTCGGGGGCGGCTACGCCGCCGAGCGTGACAGCGACGGAGCGATCGACTCCCTCGAGCACAAAAAGGACGTCCTCGACGACCGGATCGCCGAGCTGGAAGACGAGATCGAGACGGTCGAGGCCGAAACCGACGACCTCGAGGCGAGAGCCCAACAGGCCCAACAACAGCAGATGCAACAGATGCAGCAGATGCAACAGCAGGACGACGAGTAGGGGCGATGTTCGACGGACTGAAGGACAAACTCGGTCGCTTCAAAAGCGATGTCGAGGCGGAGGCCGAAGCCGAGACGACTTCCGAGGGGTCCACAGAGGACGCGCCCGGTGACGCTACGTCTGATGACGCGGCGGCCGACGGGGAGCCATCGACGAAGGGGACCGACGACGACGAGGACGGTCCGGGACTGGCGAAGAAGGCGGCGCTCGCCGCGACCGGTCGGACGGTCATCACCGAAGAGGAGCTCGATGAGCCCCTCGAACAGCTCGAGCTCGAACTCCTCGGTGGCGACGTCGAGATGGGCGTCGCGAGCGAGATCACCGACCGGATCCGCGAGCGGCTGGTCGGCGACACCCGCAAGCAGGTCGAGTCCGGCGAGCAGGTCGTCGAACGGGCGATCGCCGACGCGCTCCGGGAGGTGATCAGCGTCGGTCAGTTCGACTTCGAGGCCCGGATCGCCGAGGCCGAAAAGCCGGTCGTCATCGTCTTCACCGGCGTCAACGGCGTCGGCAAGACGACCTCGATCGCGAAACTCTCGCGGTGGCTCGAGGAGCGCGGCTACTCGTCGGTGATGGCCAACGGCGACACCTACCGCGCGGGGGCGAACGAACAGATCGAAGAGCACGCCGCGGCCCTCGACACCAAGATCATCACCCACGAGCAGGGCGGCGACCCGGCCGCGGTGATCTACGACGCCGTCGAGTACGCCGACGCCAACGGTATCGACGTCGTGTTGGGCGATACGGCCGGCCGGCTTCACACCTCCAACGACCTGATGGCCCAACTCGAGAAGATCGATCGGGTCGTCGATCCCGACATGACGCTTTTCGTCGACGAGGCCGTCGCCGGCCAGGACGCGACAAATCGGGCCAGGGAGTTCAACGACGCCGCCGAGATCGACGGCGCGGTGTTGACGAAGGCCGACGCCGACTCCCAGGGCGGGGCGGCGATCTCGATCGCCCACGTCACCGGCAAGCCGATCCTCTTTCTCGGCACCG
>CAZWZX010000101.1:0-9225 GCA_964638655.1 uncultured Natronomonas sp. | reverse complement strand
ATTCTCAGTAAACATATCTTATATAGTACTTCGAGGGAAAGCCGATTCGACGGATCTCCCCGCATGCAGACGGTTTAGGGGGTTCGGGTGTAACGGGGGTATCCCGATGAACTTCCTTTCGAGTTGGAGGCCCAGAGTAAATAGACACCAGTGGCGTTCCATACGAGGCTGACGGCAAAGCGAAACGGGGTAGATCCCCGGTTGTCCGTGCCTAACAATGGGCCAAGCTCACCTACGTACGGTCAGTAATGTTAACGATCACGAATGGATTGCCCGATGAAAACCCATGAGCTCCGGCCGTTCAAACATCGTCATGGTCACGTTCGACAGCCTTCGTGGCGATCACTGTGGGTTCCTCAGTGACGATCACGGGCTCACGCCGACGATGGACGCCCTCGCCGACGAAGGTGTGTCGTTCACAAACGCCATCGCTCCCGGTCCGCAAACGTTCTCTTCGATGCCGACCGTGTTCACCGGGCGTCCGCGTCCGCCGACCACGCTCGAGAGATATCCCCAAGACAGCCACTGGGAACGGCGATTGGCCGCAATCGGTGAGCATCTCCGCCGGTACCCTTCGCTTCCGGAACGGCTCAACGAGCTCGGGTACGACACCGCGGGCGTCTCGCCGAACCCCTGGACGTCGGGCGCATCGGGCTTCGACCGTGGGTTCGAGTATTTCCTCGACCTCTCTGACGGGGCGAACGAGGGGTGGTCCCACACGCTCGCCGAGCGCCTCCCGGGGATCGACGCCGACTCGCGACCGGTCGCACTGGTACTGAATATGCTCTCGGGAAGCGAGTTTTTCTGCCAGTGGGAAACGTTCTACGATCGGATTCTGCGGATCCGCGAGGGGCTCTCGGAGCCGTATTTTCTCTGGATATTCGCCCTCGATACCCACTTCCCGTTTATCACCTCTCGAACCCACCGCCAGGAACAATCCCTCTTCGGGGCGTATTCCAGTGCCTACCGCTCCTCGGAGCCGATGCGCGGGAACCGAGCGGAAATGTCCGAGTCTGTCCGGGAGTCGGTCAAACGAAGCTACCGCGATACGGTCCGGGCCAGCGACGCGTTCATCGACCAGCTTCGATCCGACTTCGACGCCGACGATCCCGTGCTCATCGTCCACTCCGATCACGGTGAATCCTTCGGTGAACACGGCAACTACGGTCACCATCACCGGCAGGTCTACGAGGAGAACATCCACGTGCCGTACTTCATTCACAACGCTTCGACGAACAAGGACGTCGGCGCGCCGACGTCACTTGCGACGGTTTACGACGCGACGTTGGCTATCGCCCGTGACGGATTTTCCGACATCGACTTCGCGGACGATACCTATGCGATCGCCGCCAGCGAATGCGGCAGAGAGCGTACCGTCAGAGGATCGCGCTTCAAATACATCAAACAGCGTGACGGGAGGCTGCTATTCGATCTCGAGTGCGATCCCGACGAGCGGACGGACCTCTCCGATGAGCGCCCGGACCTCTGTCGGGAACTCCAGCGCAAACTCGATCGCCGGGATCGACATCTCTCCGAGACGAACCGGCTCCATCGGGCAACGAGGGAGATCGCTTCTTTCGGAACCCTGTGACATCCTCCCCGACCTAAACGGAGAGGGCGGAGCCCCCGCAAGCAGTCGGGCCACGCCCGACGACACCGAGGTTCTCTCGCTGTCTTGAGATCGACTCCCGGTGGCCGCTATCGGCAAATATCCTGTCGGTGCCGGTATCCACATTCCCGCCCTTCGGAGGTAATCGACCGATAACAATACGTTCGCTCCATCTATCGGCGGGCAGATTTGACAGCATGTGTATAAAACGTCGAAGATTGTCACCGTTTCGCCGGTTCGAGTTCGACGTGGTGATCGGTTCGTCCGCAGCCGATAACGGACCGTCCGGATCGAAGCCGTCGACACCGCTTCGAACGATAACCGGGAGGGTGTTGTAGTGGGCTCTATCGTATTCTCGGTCGATGCGGAGCTCGGGTGGGGCTTTCACGACCAAGACGATCCGCCGGTAGGTCGTGTCGACGCCGGGCGAACCGGCTGGCGACGGCTCCTCGATGCGTTCGAAACACACGACGTGGCTGCCACGTGGGCCGTCGTCGGCCACCTCCTGCTCGAGGAGTGCGATGGCGTCCACGCCGACCATCCATCGGCCGACGACTGGTTCGCCCGCGAGCGGGCGGAGTGGCGCTCGAGGCCGGATCTTCGGTTCGGAGTCGACCTCGTCGAGGCGGTCGTCGAAGCGGATACGGGCCACGAGATCGGGTGCCATTCCTTTTCACACGCGCTGTTTGACGACTCGCGGGTCTCCCGGCAGATCGCCCGTTCCGAACTGGAGGCCGCGATCGAGGTCGCACAACCGTACGGGATCGAGTACGAATCGTTCGTCTTCCCGCGGAACGAGGTCGGGTACCGAGACCTGCTCGCGGAGACCGGATTTAGCTGTTACCGAGGGGAGATGAACGCCCCGAAAAGCGGCCCCCGACGGATGGCGGAAAAACTCCTCTCGACTGCCGACCCCGGACGTATCGATCTCGTAGAGCCGACAGTCGACGAGTACGGCCTCGTGAACGTTCCGGCGTCACTGTTCCTCTTCGGGTTCGAAGGGTTGCCACGAACCGCGATCGAGACGTTCGGAGCCGATCCGATCGTCCGGCAGGCCACGAACGCGATCGACCGTGCCGCCCGACACGACGGCGTCTTCCACGCGTGGCTTCACCCCAACAACATCCGGACCGAACGGGACGTTCGGCGGATCCGATCGATCATCGAGTATGCGGCCTCCAAACGTGACACGACAGATCTGAAGATCGAGACGATGGCCGAGGTCGCCGAACGAACGGTATGACTCTTTTGAACGGAAAACCGCCCTCCAGTGACACGCCAGGCTCGGCGGTTCCACGAACCCGTATAGGCGTCCGGTCGTATCGTCAGGTGTGTAGGCGGTCAAGGCGACTGCCCCGGGGTGGGTTCACCGAGCGGTGCGGAAATACAAGATAACCGAGTGTCGGAACCGTTGGGTGGCATCTCCATCTGGTATGTATATATAAATTAACATTATCACCTTCCCAGCTCACCGATACAGTATGACGGCTGAAAATCCACATGTGTCTATCGAGTGCCACGTCCGCCCACCGGTGGCTTTGGAGTCGGTCGAGAACGTTATTGAAACACTACACGAATACGAACAGAAAGACGTAGTAGACGAGCTATCTATCGACATGTGGCCTCACGAAATCTGCTTGACAGGCGATATACCTGTTGATTTCGTGCTCGATCGCTACGAACGATTTCGGGAGTGGGCCGATGGCGAGGGTGTCTCTCTCGAGCCAGCGTTTGAAGTTCGACGACGGTCAACACTGGACAGTGACGACACGGACGCGTTTCTGGTTCTCCCCGTACTATGTCTGGCTATTCACGTCGATGGGACGCTCGTAAGTGTCGCACCGCACCGCACCGAGACGGGGACGCATACGGTCGAGGACGCGTTGACCCACATCGAATCTATGCCCCGCATCCGTGAAGTCGGGAACGTCTCGGAGTTGCCTCCCGATCACCCTGCCCGATCCGTCTCTGTTTCGAAGCGATCCTGAGATCAAGCGTGTCGAGAACAGCTCGTATCGATAGCGAGAGACGTTGTCGCTCAACGACGTCGCATCCCTGTTTCACAGCGCCTCAGCTCGTGTCCTCTTCCAGAAACGTCATCAACCAACGCTCCGGGTCGCTAACGGCACGCTCGTCTCGCTCGCGGTCGCCAGCAAGTCTTCGTACAACGTGCGTCGTTCGCGACGTCAGAAACGAGAGTGGAAAAGCAGTGTCCGAACGGAACCCGAACTTTCTCAGTACGGCTTCGGGGATCCCCTGCGACGGTGCGACGAACAGGTCCGTCTCCGGGTGATCCGTCAGGATCCGACCGATCAGGCTTTCGAGTGCGGGTTCCGGTGCGGATACCAATGGAACGACGTCGCTGAGCTTTGTCGTCGTCGGATTTTGGCCGACTGATGTCCCAGCAACGATGGCCGCTACAGGGCCTGTCTCCCGATCCGCGATGTAGGTCGTGTACTCCCAGTCGGGGTTTTCCAGACGCCACCGATAGAACTGATCGTCGCGGAGCGCGTGAACGGCGTCGGGAACGGCGGTCCGATACAGCGCCGAAAGCTCCTCCGCGGGCGTGTCCGACTCCGCCCGAACGGTCCGGTCCGCAGCGGGAGATATGGTACGGTCCCGAAACCCGTAGTAACCCCGCGCAACCGGGGTTGCGATCTTACTGATGAGCCGAATCGCGTCTCCGCTGTTCCGAGATTCAGCTATCTTTTCGAGGTTTTCGATCCGATAGTAGGACGATCGCCTAGAGACGACTTCCCACCCGAGTTTGAGGTATCCCGGAAGGGACTGATCATTGGGGAAATTAAAAAAGAACGGATGGTCTTCGGCATACCGTTCGATGGCCCGTTCTGTCATACGGGTGAAAAGCCCCTGGCGCCGGTGCTCCGGATGAACCATCGTGTCTCCCGGTTGGAGGGCGATCTCGCACGCTCCGTCGACAGCCAACGGGAGCGCAAAGAGCGGCCTCGCGCCGACGATCTCTCCCTCGGAAACACCGACGATCATGGACACGTGGTCAGTGTACGGGTTTTCTTCATATTTCCAGTCGAACCAGTCGTCTCCTCTCTCACCGCCCATAACGGTCCTGTAGAGAGATAGAAATCCCGCCCTGTCGTTGGGCCGGTACTGCCGAATGTCGTAGTCACTCATCGTTCTCTCCTCCGTTTGTAAGGCAGAACTCGGTTGCTCTGTGCTGATAGCGATACCCGCCGATCATCGACATGAACGAGTGAAACAACTCGGCTGAGGGGGTAAGTTATAAACCACATAAGACGAGCGTCATTTATATAGGGTTCTTTCCTTTCCCTTCCCGTCGCCCATCGAGCCACGAAGTCGAACGAGCGACATATCCGTTCGGTGTACATGCCCGAGATGTGGAACTGGCGGAGCGATCTGACACTGATCCCGAACAGTGAATGAAGCGTTTCATAGTACGGTACAGATGGCATCAATAACGAACTCGTCGACACCGGTGAATGGTACGGCTGGCTCCACGAGTAGCTCGTTTTCGACCACGATCGCATATAACCACAGACTAACCGACTTCCGTCCGTATTTAAATATTTTAAATATTATTTGCAAATACTTTTCATAACATACTCAAAATACACGTCTAGAACGCGACCGGTCGAGTCTCCACTCGTAGACACGATGAACATGAAATAAGACATACACGTTTTCAGACACCGGCCACTACTGCCTTCGCCGGATACATGGGTGACAAAAAGAGACCGGGGGCGGAGGTGGTATGGCTGTACCGGTATTCTTTTATAACCCAACATTCAGAACGAAATCAAGGCGGATCTGGATGGAAAGAAGAAAGTTTCTCCGCGACTCGGCTGGAATTGGCGTCGTCGGGTCTGTTTCGGTAGGCGCAATTCCCGGGGTTACAGCTACTGAACCGGACGGTTCGATAACGTTCGAGGAGCAAACTACAGATGGGTCATCCATCGTCGTCGCAGAAATCTCGACGGGGATCGATGCGATGATGGCTGTGAGAAATCAGGATGCCGACGAAACGTTGGTACGGCCCCATACGAACGGAATCGAGGCCGGAACGTATGAGGAATACGAAATCGAACTCGATTCACCGCTTGCTGACTCAGCGGAACTGGCCGTCAGTCTACACGACGATGATGGACAGGGCTTCGCCCGCGATACAGCGATCGTTTACCCCGGTGAGGACATAGAGCTCGTGGATGGGATCGAACCGACGCTGATCGACGCCGATCCTGCCGCTGGCTTCGAGTATCCCTACTATCTTTTCGCGCCGTCCAGGCTCGGTAGTGAAGAGCCCCAACCGCTGTTGGTAGAGCCGACGAATACGGGTACTGCGACTGATGATTTTGAGCGACATCTCGAGGCCGCCGGGAGATCAATTACCAGCAGCTCGACTCGTGATATAGCGGAGGAACTGGGCGCGCCATTGCTTGTTCCCGTGTTTCCACGACCGAGCGACGAACCGGTTGACTGGCGACATTACGTCCACGCGCTTGACGATAACACGATGGGTATCGACGGAGGCCCGCTTGAACGGGTCGATCTCCAGTTGTTGAACATGGTCAATCACGCCCAGGAGTATCTTGCCGACGACGGATATGCCGTATCTACCGATGGAATACTACTGAACGGATTCTCGGCCTCGGGTAATTTCGTTGATCGGTTCGCCGTACTTCACCCGGAGGAAGTGATCTCCGTCACTGCCGGTGGACTGAACGGAATGGCGTTGCTGCCACTCGAAGAGTACGATGGTCGGGAGCTTCCATTCCACGTCGGTATTGCCGATGTCGAACAACTAACTGGGGAGCCACTGGACCGGGAAGCCCTCTCCGAAACGAACCAATTCCTGTATATGGGGGCAGAAGACGGAAACGACACCATTCCATACGATGACGCATGGACCAGTGATGAGCTTCGGGAGCTGGCATTGGATGTATACGGGAGTGACATGATCACCGAACGGTTCCCCACGTGTCAACAGGCGTATCGAGAAGCGGGAATCGAGGCACAGTTCCGTGTGTATTCGGACGCAGGTCATACGCCTCGACCGGCACGTGAGGATGTCCTCGAATTCCATCGACGAAGTATCGATGGCCGAGATGTTAGCGAATTTGGGGACGATATCAGCCCCGGTGCCAGTATCGACGTTTCCTCGACTACCGCATCTACCGGCGAGGGAATCGAGTTTGATGCGAGCGACAGCAGGGTCGTGGGGGATGCTGAAGTTGTCACATACCAGTGGGACTTCGATAACGGCTCGGAAGCCACGGGAGAGACAACGACAAACGCGTACGACGAAGAGGGGAAATTCACTGTCGAGTTAATGGTTGTCACGGATCGTGGAGAAGAATACCGAACGACCACGGATATCGAGGTTGTGGCTGATGAAGACGACGACTCGTTCGATGACTCAGGTGACGACCAGCCGACAACAGAGGAAGACACAGACGATGGTGACACGGATTCTCAGCCGCCCACCGATGACCCAGAGGATCAACCCGGGTTCGGGATCGGCAGCGCACTCGTCGGCATCGGTGGCGCCGCATACTCGCTGAAATGTCGGCTGACGGATACCGAGTCAGAATCAGAGAGCTAACCGAGCGGGCGTCTGTGTTCCGGCGTGGCAAGCTGGGGCGATTTACCGCCGACCGCACAGCAGTCGTGCGATCGGTGTGCGCTGAGTTCCAGCGGCTACGACAGTTCGTCCGTCCCGGCACGGATCGTCAGGACGGGGACCGACGCCGTTCGGACAACCTCGTCGGTGACGCTTCCGAGAAGCAGCCGATCGAAGCCACCGCGACCCGTCGTTCCCATCGCGATCAGATCGACCGCTTCGGATTTCACGTAGTCGGCGATCCCGTCGGCAGGAGTCCCCTCCGTGATCGCTGTCTCGACGTCGAGACCGCGTTTCCGTGCATCCGCAGCGAGCGCGTCCAGAGTGTCAGCCGAGGTTTCACGGAGCGATTCATCCGATGCGCCGTCACGGTCGGAAAGCGCCGACAGCATTGAGCGATCGGTGTCGATAACCGAAAGCAGATGGACCGTCGCGGCGACCTCCGCGGCGAAATCGAAGCCGGCGCGAGCGGCTTTGGCCGCGGTTTCGCTGCCGTCCGTCGGGACGAGAACCGAGTCGACGGGACCAGGAGTGGTCGCCTTCGAGTTGATCGTTACTACCGGAACCGACGCGGTCCGGACGACCTTGTCGGCGACGCTCCCGACGACCGCACGCCCCACGTTCCCACGCCCGGACGTTCCGATCGCGATCGCATCGATGTCGTGTTCGGCGGCGTATGTGACGATCTCCTTGGCCGGTATCCCTTCGCGAACCGCCGCTGTCGCACCTATTCCCCGTTCGGCGGCGCTGTCACGCAGGGACGCCGCCCGGCGACTCGACAGTTCCCGGAGTCGTTTCCGGATCGACGGCGAATCGCCCGAGTAGCCCGCCCCGGCGGCAATACTACTGTCCGCCACCGAAAGGATGTGGACGTTCGCATCACACTGTGTCGCGAGATCGAACCCCCGTCCCGCGGCGGCTTCGGCCGGATCGCTTCCGTTGGTCGGGATCAGGATCGTGTCGAAGTTCATAGATCGAGTGTCAGTCATCGTTCGCTTTCGACGATTTTAGATCGTCTCCATCGGGCTTGGTGCTTTCGAGCTGTCCGGTTTCGTAGCCGCCCCAGTCGAACTTCTCCTGGAAGTAGATGGCGACGTAGACCAACGCGAGCAACACGGGGACCTCGATCAGCGGCCCGATGACGGTCGCGAAGGCGACGCCGGAGCCGACGCCGAACACGGCGACGGCAACGGCGATCGCGAGTTCGAAGTTGTTCGAGGCGGCGGTAAAGCCGATGGCGGTCGTCGTCGAGTAATCGGCCCCGATGCCGCGACCCATCGCGAAACTGACGAGGAACATCACGACGAAGTAGATCGTCAGGGGGATCGCGAGCCACACCACGTCGAACGGCTGTGCGATGATGTTGTCACCCTGCGTGGCGAACATCACGATGACGGTGAAAAGCAGCGCGATCAGCGTGAGCGGACTGATCTTCGGAACGAACGTCTCCTCGTACCAATCTTGGCCCTTCGAGCGGACGCCGCCCAGGCGGGTCACGATACCGCCGGCGAACGGAATCCCGAGGAAGATCGCGATCGCCCAGAACACCTGCTCGATAGTGATATCGAAAGCACCGATCCCGGCGACCATCGCGTCGAGTCCCAGGATCGGCGGCAAAAAGAGCGCGAAGAACCAGATGTAGACACCGTAGGTGAGGATCTGGAAGACGCTGTTGAACGCGACCAGCCCGGCGGCGTACTCGCTGGAGCCGTCCGCGAGGTCGTTCCAGACCAACACCATCGCGATACATCTGGCCATGCCGATGAAGATCAACCCCAGGAAGTACTCGGGACGGGTCGGAAAAGCGGGCACGATACCGCTGAAAAATATCACCGCGAGCGCGAACATCAGCGTCGGTCCAATGAGCCAGTTCTGAATGAGGCTCAACGAGAGGATACGCCACTGGCTGAACACGCGGGGAAGCTGTCGGTAGTTGACCTTCGCCAACGGCGGGTACATCATCGCGATCAGCCCGAGCTCGACGAGGTAATACTCCTGGATC
>CAZWZX010000100.1:0-9231 GCA_964638655.1 uncultured Natronomonas sp. | reverse complement strand
CGAAACTTTCGTCGCTCGTTCCGATGAGGGTGATCTTTTTGAATACCATAGATGTGTTCACCGAGTTTGCACCCGACGTACGGATCCCGTACGCAGGTGTTCGGGTGGTCACCCTGTGGCTCAATATACGTTTGGGTGTCGGGTCAAAACCTCGCCGGGAACCGTCGCTCGGATCCTTGCGGGCGTGTCATCCCGTGGGTGAACACACAGGGTTAATACAGAGCCGGGGTGTGCCTCCAGTCAAGGAACGTGCAAACGCTCAGATGGCTCGTCGGAGATGACGGCGATATCCTCACGGAACGACAGTTTCAGCTCCTGTTGTTGACGAACGTCATGGCACCGCTCGGAACGGCGCTTCTCTCGCCCGTACTGGACTCGCTCATCGAACCGTTCGGTGCGTCGCCGGCCAGTATCGGGTTGATGGTGTCGGCGTTCACGGCGCCGGCGATCTTCCTGATCCCAGTGACGGGGATGATCGCCGATCGGTACGGCCGGCGTCCGGTGCTCCTCTTCGGATTGCTCTGTTTCGGGAGCGCGGGGACGGCGATCGCGCTGACGACCGACTTCCGGATCGTGTTGACGCTCCGACTGTTTCAGGGGCTCGGGTTCGCCGCGTTGAGCCCGATCGTCATCACGAGCATCGGCGATCTCTACGAGGGGTCGAAGGAGGCGACCGGACAGGGACTTCGGTTTACCGGCTCGGGAGTCGTCCAGACCGTCTTTCCGCTCGCGGCCGGGGTACTCGTCGTCATGGCCTGGCAGTACCCGTTCCTGTTGCACCTGATCGCCTTCCCGATCGCGCTCGCGGTGTATCTCTGGTTCGAGGAGCCGGTCGATTCCGAACGGGTCGAGGAGGACTCCAAGACCGACGATGAAAAACGGGACCTCGACGAACAGCTCGACCAGATCCGCGGGCTCATCGTCCAGCGTCGCGTGGCGGCGATGTTGGCGGCACGTGGGACGCCGAACATCGTCTTCATCGGATTTCTGACGTACAACTCGATCCTCGTCGTGGAGGTGCTCGGCGGGACGCCGGCTCAGGCCGGCGTGTTGGCCGCGCTCGGAAGCATCAGCTACGCGGGGTCGGCCTCCCAGGCGGGACGGATCACCGCCCGCTTCGAGAGCCGCCTCTATCCGCTGATCGCGATGAACGTCGCGCTCGCCGCCGGGATCACCGTCGTGTTCCTCGCTCCGACGATCTGGGTCGCCTACGGCGGGATCGTCGTGAAGGGGATCGGGTTCGGCGTCCTGTTGTCGATCTACCGGAGCATCGTCACCGATCTGGCCCCGCCGAAGCTCCGCGGCGGACTGGTCGGGATCGCCGAGTCGATGGGTCGGCTGGCGTCGACGCTGACGCCGATCGCGATGGGTGCCGGCATCGCCGTTGGAACGCCGCTGATCGGCTTTACCGCGTCGATCCAGTTCGTCGGGGTCGCGACGGGGATCGTCGCCGCGAGCGTCGGTATCGTCTGTCTGCTCGTTCTCAGTTCGGCACCGCCGGGAAGAGCGCCGACCGCCTGACGGGCCGAGCGGTTCGCCGGATCGGTTCCGCACCGCTTTTGTCCGCCGGACGAGCAGACCCGGTATGGATTCCACCGACATCGGCGAATTACGGCCGCCGGACCGACTGCTCATGGGTCCCGGCCCGAGCGAGACGCACCCGAGGGTGCTCCGGGCGTTCGGAACGACCCCGATCGGCCATCTCGATCCGGCGTTCGTCGAGATGATGGACGAGACCCAGTCGCTGCTCCGGAGCGTCTTCCGGACGGACAACCGATGGACGATCCCAGTCAGCGGTACGGGATCGGCATCGATGGAGGCCGCGATCGGCAATCTCGTCGAGCCCGGCGAAACGGCTCTCGTTCCCGGTAACGGCTACTTCGGCGGCCGGATGGCGGAGATGGTCCGTCGGGCGGGCGGCGAGCCGGTCACGATCGAGACGCCGTGGGGCGAACCGCTCGATCCCGAGGACGTCCGAACGGCGTGTGCCGAACACGATCCGTCCGTCGTCGGGGTCGTCCACGCCGAAACGTCGACGGGCGTCCGCCAGCCCTCGATGGCGGAACTCACCGATGCGGCACACGACCACGGCGCGTTCGTCGTCGCGGACTGTGTCACCTCCCTCGGCGGCGTCGAGTTCCGGATGGACGAGTGGGGGGTCGACGTCGCCTACTCCGGCGGGCAGAAATGTCTCTCCTGTCCCCCGGGGGCGAGCCCGCTCTCGGTCAACGACGCGGCGATGGAGAAGATCCTCGGCCGGGAGACGCCCGTGCGGTCGTGGTATCTCGATCTCTCCTTGCTGGAGGGGTACTGGGGCGAGGAACGCTCGTATCATCACACCGCACCGATCAACAACATCTATGCGCTCCGTGAGGCGCTCCGGTTGGTCGAGGAGGAGGGGCTGTCGGCGCGGTGGGACCGTCACCGGAGACTCTCGACGGCGCTTCAGGAGGGACTGTGGGCGCTCGGCCTCGACCCGGTCGTCGCGCCATCGGCACGGCTACCGAGTCTGATCACGGCCCAGCTTCCGGGCGGATTGGCACCCGGAGACGTCGTCGAAACGATGCGAGAAGAACACGCCGTCGAGATCGCGACCGGTCTCGGCGCGTTCGCCGACGAGGCCGTCCGGATCGGCTGTATGGGACACGGCGCGCGCCGTGGACCGGTGCTGGAGACGCTCGGCGCACTCGGGGAGACGCTGTCGAGTCACGGGATCGGCGTCGATCCCGGCGCCGGCGTCTCGGCCGCCGCGGACGAGCTCGGGAAGTAAACGGGCGCTACGGCGCCGGGAGCACGTCCGCGCTGGGGTGAAGAACGCTCGAGTCGTCCTCGTCTATCGTGATCACCGCCCAGTCGTAATCGGGTTCGATTTCCAGGAGTCGATCACGGACGTCGGACGCCCGGTCAGCGCGGGCGACGAAACAGCGGAGTCGACCGTGAGTGTTGGCCTCCTCGGGGTCGGCAGCCGTCACGTAGACGGTCCGCCATTTCCGTTCGGCGCGGAGTTCATCGCCTTCTTCGGTGACCTCGTAGCCGAGGTCGTCGAAGACGGTGCGGGCCTTCTCCATGAGGGACGTGCTAACAGCTCCCATTCACTTCGGGGTACGATTCGCCAGGAAATAAATATTGGCACATTACCGATCAGTGACCTGTACACAAACCGGCAGGAACGGCACAGACCGTCGATTGACATCCTCCCCGCGCTGAAGCGCGAGGCTTTCGCCTCGAATCTTCCGTAACCCCTCGACAACTGCCATCTCTGAGGGGTTACCGGCCGGGCACGTCATTCGTGCGCCGCGTCCCACTCCTCCGCCTTGTGAAAATTCGAACACCGATTACACTGTATCCGCCCCATCGAGTCGACGGCGTTGTCGAACGATTCACAGTTCGAACAAAAAAACCCCCAGCGACGCGTCGCCTCCTCGTCGGCGTAGACGACCTGGAACGGACCCTTGTTCCCCTTTTCACTCTCGGCCGAGAGATACAGCGTTCCGCCGCTCGGCCCGGCTCGTTCGTCCATACCGAAACTGTGCCGGCCGACGGCAAAACGGTCACGGTCGGAGGCCGAAACGGGTCCGACCGGATACGACACGGTTTTTCCCGTTCCGGTCAGATCTCTATGCATGCGGCTGGTTCAGTACTCCGACATCGAAAACGTCCACGACGATCCGAAATCCGTCGGCCGTCTCGCCGGAACGATCCAGTCGCTTCAGGGCGAGGACGCCCTCGTCTGCGGAACCGGTGACAACACCGCCCCCGGCGTTTTGCCGCTCGTCACACGGGGCGAGATCGCACTGGACTTTTTCGATGCCGCCCGGCCGGACCTCGAAACGTTCGGTAACCACGACTTCGATTTCGGTCCCGATCGGACCGCCGAACTGGTCCGTCGCTCCCCCCAGCGGTGGCTCTCCGCCAACGTCTCCCGGAACGGCGAACCCTTCGCGGGCGTGGATCGGTGGGCGATAGAGCGTATCGGCGACGAGCGGATCGGCTTTTTCGGCGTGACTGACCCGACGACCCCTTCGATCGGCGCTTCGGAGGGCGATCCCGTCTTTTCGGACCCGATCGAGGCCGCCGAACGGACCGTCGGTGCGCTCCGAGAGCGCGGCGTGGATCACGTCGTCGTCCTGTCGCATCTCGGTCGAGCCGACGACCGACTCGCCGTCGCCTGCGATATCGACGCCATCCTCGGCGGACACGTCCACACGGAGCGCATCGAGCGGATCGAGGGAACGCTCCTCACGCGTCCGGGAAGCGGCGGCGAAACGGTCCTCGAGGTCGATCTCCGAACCGGCGCCGTCGAACGCCACGTCGTCGCTTCGGGGCCGACCGATTCCGAGCTCGTCTCCAGATACGAAACGCGCCTCTCGGCGGCCGGTCTCGACGAAGTCGTCGGGCACGTCGAGGAGCCGATCGCCCGGACGGATCGGGAGACGTACCAGGGCGAAAGCCGCATCGGTAACTTCGTCGCCGACGCGTACCGCTGGGCGGCCGAACGGGCGGTCGGAACGGAGCCGCCGGTCGTCGGCCTCCAGAACAGCGGCGGGATCCGAACCGGCCCGGCGCTTTCCGGCTCAGTCACGACCCACGATCTCATCGGGCTCGTCCCCTTCGATGAGGTCCTCGTCGTCGCCGAACTGACCGGGTCGGAGCTCCGGGCGATCTTCGAGGAGGGGGCCGCCGTCACCGGCTTCGGCGAAGCCGAATGGTGGCACGCCCACGTCTCTGGGGCGCGGATAACCTACAGCTACGACGACAGTCGGTTGCTCGACGCCACCGTGGCGGGCGAGTCGATCGTCGACGACCGGCAATATCGCCTCGCGGTCTCCGAGTTTCTTCTCCACACCGAAGTCGAATTCCCGACCCTCGAGAAGCGTCACGTCATCGAACGGTTACAGACGCAGTACGACGTTCTCATCGAGTACGCCCGGACGGTCGGCATCGATCCGGTGATCGAGGGGCGGATCTCTCGGGTCGGTCTGTGAGATGTGCTCGAAAGTCCGCTTCGACCGGAACTTTCAGGCCCGGGGATGTACTGCGATAGGACAATGACGCTCGTCGTAGTCCCCGTCCGGTATCCCCTCTCACGACACTCGAGAGCGACGCTACAGCGGGCTATCGAGGTCGCCGAAACGAAAGACGCCGATCTCACGGTGTTTCACGTCAATCTGTACCAGAACGACGACAACGTCTCGCGGACGGAGCTCAAAACCGCCGTCGAACGCGAGTTCGGTCGGCTTCCCCGCTCCAGATACGTGGTCAGATCGGGGTTCCTGGTCGAGGAGACGATCCTCGACGAGGTCGCAGCCGAGGGGGCGGATTACGTGGTCATCGGTCAGAAACAGGCCGGACGGTGGCGGCGGATGGTGCGGCGGCTGGTCGACGACCCCGACATCGAGGGGTTCCTCCGCCGCGAACTCGACTGTGAAGTGATCACTGTGAGCCTGTAGCGTCGTCCTCCGGGTCCGAATCTCTCCCCTCGACGGCGTCCGCTATCGATTCGGTGTCTTCCCCTTCGCGGGCGGTGGCCCCGCCCGGACGGGCCTTCGAGGTCTCGGTCGCCTCCCGCATGGAAACCTGGAGTTCGCCGCTCGTGTCGTCGAACACCATGTGCGAGTGGGGGTACGGGATCTCGATGTCGTGTTCGTCGAAGCGCCTCCAGATCTCGGTCAACACCCTCGAGCGAACCGTCGTCTGCTTGTACGGCTCGTTGGCCCAATAGCGGAGGCGGAGTAACACTTCGCTGTCGCCGAACTCCCGAATGTAGGCGCGCGGTGCGGCGGGATAGCGGGCGCTTCCGATCCGGATGTCAGGGCCGCCCTTGATTACACTCTCGACCGAGCGTGCCGCCGTCTCCATCTGGTCTCGGGCCACTTCGATCTCGCTTTCGTAGGTCACACCCACGTCGAGCGTCAGCCGGACGCGGGTGTCCTCCGCGGAGTAGTTGATGACGTCCCGTTCCCGCATCGTCCCGTTCGGTAACACGATGAACGTGTTATCGAGCGTGAACATCTTCGTGTACACGAGCGTGATGTCCTCGACGAACCCCTTCGTGTCGGTGTCCTCGAACTCGATCATGTCGCCGATCTCGTAGGGTTGCTCGGAGAGGATGAAGACGCCGCTTATGATGTTCCCGATAATGGGTGCGAGAATGATGCCGACGACCGCCGAGAACACACCGACCGAGAGCGCGATGTTACCGAACCCGAGCCCGAAAAAGCTCAACGCGGTCAACAGCGCGCCGCCGACGATCGTCGCCTGCATCCCGCGGAGGATCGTCTGGGTGACGGAGGGGCGCTTGAATCGGCGGGCGATCCGGCGGCCGAACACCTGTCTTGCGAGCCGAGAGAGGTAGTACGCGAAGACGACCAAGGCGACGGCGACGACGAGCCGATATAAAAAGGCGGGGACGAGCTCCGGCAGCCACTCCGGTGGAGAGAGTCCTTGACCACCGCCGATCGTCGAATCCGGCGACTCCGTCTGTAGAATCGCCGTCGATCCGTCCATACCGTGGCGTCGGCCGGTGATACTAAAAAGCGTTCCCACTGGGTCGGGAGGCTCGCCGGCGAGCTCGACGCAAGTATATAAGTCACGCGCGTCGAATTCTAGCACATGTCATCCACAGACGACCGATCGTTCGACGTTCGACTCGAGGGGAACGCGGGAACGTTACTGGCCGGGTTCGCGGAGTACGGACTCGCCGGACTCACTGCGGCCGAGTATCTCACCACCCAACTCGAACTCGAACGGGTGGGTCACGTGGCCGTCGAGGGGATCCCGGCGATCACCCCCTTCGAGAACGGAACGCCGCGCCGGCACACGCGACTGTTCTCGAAACCGGAGTTCGATCTGACGGTTCTCGTCGGTGAACTTCCCGTCCCGCCCTTCGCCGCCGACTCGCTGGCGGACGGCATCACGGGCCACACGGAGGAACACGGGATCGATGAGATCGTCGTCCTCTCGGGTGTCCCCCTCGCGCACGGACCTGAGGACCATCGGCCGTTCTACATCGCCACAGAGGAGTACCAGAAACACCATCTCGGGGAGGGAGGGGCAGAGATCGTGCCGATGACCGGCGGCTTCCTCGAGGGCGTCAACGCCGAGTTGATGGAGCGATCGCTCGAACGCTCGCTTCCGAGCTGCGTGTTGACGACGCCGGTCCACCCTCGCGCGCCGGATATCGAAGCCGCGTTGCGGCTGCTCGAGGCCGTCGACCGAATCTACGATATCGGCCTCGATATCGGTCCCCTCGAGACGTTCGCCCAGGACCTCTCGAAACAGTACGAGGAACTCTCTCAACAGATCGAGGCAACTCGGAAAGAACACATCGCTGACGATCGGATGTACATGTGATCGGCGGTTGAGAGATCGACTCAGGGGAACGGGTGATACGTGCGCTCGAGCCGAGGTTCGAACCCGAGCGCTTCGGGAACCGTTTCGGCCCGTTCACCGAAGTACGGTTCGCCGGTGAAGAGGGGCTGGGCCTCCGGGACGACGACACGAACGCCTTCGAACCCGATCGCTTCGACGTCCCGGGGGGTGAGACGCGCCGCGTAGGCGTCCAGTTCGGATGCGGCGATCCGATCGAGAAGCGCCGCGAGCTCCGCCTCGCCCGACGGCGGCTCGGACGGGCCGACGGTCGCCGCCGGAACGGTCGTCTCGGCGTCGACGAAGGCCCGCGTTTCCGCCGGGAAGTCGGCGTGAGTGCCGATCGCGCCGCCCGCTTCCGCGGCACGCTCGGCACCCATTCGACGCAGTTCGAGCCAGTTCTGGATCGCCTCCTCCAAAGCGCCCCGAGCGGCCGCTTTCGGGTCCAGATCGGCCGAGGACCCGGCCGCGAAACGGGGCCACTCGCTCTCGCGGTGGACGCAGGCGGCCACGACCGGCACGTCGATGTCCTGAGTCAGGAGGAGGACCGTCGCCGAGAGACCCTCGCTTTCGGCCCGTGCGGCGAGCGTCCCGAACGCTTCGTCGTCGACGATCAGCTCCATCGGCTCGTACGTGGAGTACCACGAGAGCATCGCGGCGTCGCGCTCGATGACCTCGTAGAGCCCGGATCGGATCGCTTCCGAGCCGCCGTTGCCGAGTCCCAGGCCGGTCGTGATCGCCGGACGGATCGTCCCGTCCAGTGGCGGGAAGACGACGGTCGACGCGGGGAGCTGGACCGCTCGATCGGTCTCGAGGTGTTCCGCGCCGAACCACGTTTTCACCGTCGGATCGGCGTTCGCGTCCGGTCGGACGAACCGCGTCGGGTCGACGGGAGCCTCCGGCTCGGTCGTGAAATCGTCGGTCCGGTAGACCGCCGCGCTGTACCGTTCCAGCGCCTCGCCGAGCGCCTTCATGAACGCCGGGTCCCAGTCGATCCCGACGCCGGCCGCGTGATCCGGCGCATCGGCGTCGGAGAAAGGGGTGTCCGCGAGCGTCGCCAGATAGTACGGCACCGGGAACGATTCCACCTCGCCGACGGACTCGATCGGCCCGACCCGTTCGTCGAACGCCGCCTCGGCGAGTGAGATCGATTCGTCGATCGATCGGGGGCGTTCGTCCCGGCGGAGCGTCCCCCGGTCCCCATCGGCACACGCGCAGTACGGAACCGGAAGCACCTGCCGGCGAGTGTACGGGAGCTCGATAACGCCGCCGAGGACCGCTGACTCCTCCCCGGCGAGGAGGTCGGTGAGTTCGCGCCCGGCGACGGCGCCGGCGAACCTCGCCGACGGGGATTCGTGCGTCCCGTCGTCGGTTTCCGGATCGCCGGCCTCGACACGCTGACGAAGACACGAATAACAGGCCGTTCCCGGGGCGGCCCCCGAGACGGCCGCCTCGACGCCGTCGACGGGCTGGCCGCCGATGCCGCCCAGTTCGATAGTTATAACCGGCGTTCCGGTTTCCCGTGCGAGCTCTGACGCTCGCTTCGGGGTCGAGGAACCGACTGAAGCGGCGAGGACGGCGATATCGGCCCGCCCGATCGCTTCGGGATCGACCCGGACGGCTTCGGCCGCCGTGTCAGATACGGCGGCTTCGACGGCCGCGATCGCCGCTTTCTCGCCGGTGAGACCGACGGTCGTCACGGTCGGTCACCGACGGAGATCGTCGTGGAAACGTTCGTTGTCACATGTGTCACGTCCGCTCGGGAGAAAATAAGTGTCACGTCCGCTCGGGAGAAAATAAGTGTCACGTCCGCTCGGGAGAAAATAAAAGCGAGGGGAGAAGCGTTCGGATAGCGAGCCCACG
>CAZWZX010000099.1:0-9270 GCA_964638655.1 uncultured Natronomonas sp. | reverse complement strand
CGACACAGCAACGGTCGCCGACGGGGGACAACCCGTGGACGAGACCGGCAAGCGAATCGGGAGCACAGTGAGTCAGCCCGCCGGCGGAGACCGGGTGGCCGACAGGCTCAACGAGTCCCGAATCATCGGTCTCTCGATAGCGCTCTTCCCCGCCTACTTCGTCCTCGACGCGTGGGTGCTCCAGCCCGGTGGCATCTCGAACCTCACGCTCAACAGCATCAACGCGCTTTTCATCACGCTCGCGGTCCTGCTTTGGGTCCGTCCCGTCGCACTCGTCGACCAGATGCGCGAGAGCGTGACGAACATCTCGGGCGTCATCTTCCAGTTTCCCTTCTACGCCGGGATCGCGGGCATCCTGACCGGAACGGGGCTGGCGACGCTCCTCGTCGAGTTCGTCGGCGCGTTCGCCACACCGATGACCTGGCCGGCCATCGGCGTACTCCTCGCCGGATTCGTCAACGTGTTCATCCCGTCGGGTGGTGGTCAGTGGGTCGCGATGGGTCCCATCATGCTCGAAATCACCGAACAGATGGGCATGAAGCCCCGTGACGCGGTTCTCATCGAGATGCTCGGCGATCAGCTCACGAACATGATTCAACCCTTCTGGGCGATCCCCCTGCTCGCGATCGCGAACCTCCGGGCGCGCGATATCATCGGCTACACGACCGTCGCCATGCTCGTCGGGTTGGTTATCGTCTGCGGATGGCTGACGCTGTTCTTGGCTGTCCTCTAGGACGCCGTTCTAGAGGTCTTCGAGGAAGCTTTGCGCCTGCTTTTCACCGTCCCGGACGAGTCGACCGAGGAACTCGGGGTCGCGATCGAGCTTCGTCCGCCAATCGAGGTTGCGGCCCTTCGGGAACCGGATGCGTTTGATTTCGGTGTGCGTGTACCGGTCGGGGAGATACCCCTTCTCGATGAAGTCGTTGATCCGCTCGATGAACCGGACCTCGGCGTTCATCGAGAGGTTCCCGGAGAGTTCGTTCCGGCGGTTATCGATGCCCTCCATCGTCCGTGGCGGCTCGGGACGCTCCTGTGGGTTGATCTTGATGAGCCAGATTTCGTCGGGATCGACGATATCGTCCGCCCGCATGAAATCCTCCAGCGGCGGGTTCTTCGAGAACAACCCGTCCCAGTAGTGACGGCCGTCGATCTCGATCGCCTCGAAGAGATGCGGCTCCGCCGCGGAGGCAAGGATAGCGTCGGTCGAGAGTTCCGCTTCGCGGAAAACCTCGAACGTTCCGGCACAGACGTCGATGGAGCTGAGAAACAGCCCCGGTTCGGCGTCGTCGAGCAGACCCGGAACCGCGTCGAAGTCTATGTATCGTTCGAGTATCTTCCGGAACTCGTCTTCGCCCCACTTCGCACCCGGCGAGTACGCCGGACTCACGTCAGGTATCGGAACACCGGCTCGTTGTAGCTGAATGCTCCACCGGATGAGGTTGTTCGCGGCGCGGTGCAGCGGCGACGACGCCGCGAGGTCTTTCCAGAACCCCTCGAGTAGTGGACCGGGATCCTTCTCAGGGTGGACGTGGCCGTACCACGCCAGTGCCGCACAGGCCGCCCCGCCTGACGTGCCGCTGAATCCGACGATATTGCACCCCGACGGAAACTCCTCGAGCAGTTCACGGAGGACGCCAGCGGTGAACGCTGTGTGGCTCCCGCCGCCCTGACAGGCGATTGCGACGTTCGTTTCCTCGTTCGACATACATACTACCTCCCTTTACAGACTATTAGGGATTCGGCTCCGTCCACCACGTGTTCGAAACGTCGGAGTGATCTTGGGCACCAGGTCCGGGTCACCGATCGCACAGCCCCCGCGCGATCGGGTTCGCATTGATACCCGGGAACGGTCATAAACAACAATTAAACGAAGGCACCGTGTTGGGGGATCTATGGTAGTGGAAGGGGTCTCGACCGGAGCCGCGGTCGTCTTCGCGTTGATCGGCGTCGCGTTGGTGCTTTTCGTCTCCGAGATAATCCCGAACGATGTCACCGCGATCGGTATCATGTTCGCGCTCGCAGCGCTGGAACCGTGGACGCAGGTCGGACCGCGGGGCGCCATTTCGGGGTTCGCCAACACGGCGACCATCACCATCGTCGCCATGTACATGCTGAGCGCCGGGATTCAGAGTACGGGGTTGGTCCAGCGGCTCGGGATCCACTTGGCGACCTTCACGAAAGGCAGCGAAAAGCGGGCGCTGGCAGCTACCGTCGGCACCACCGGCCCCATCGCCGGGTTCATCAACAACACGCCCGTCGTCGCTGTCTTCATCCCGATGATCTCGGACCTGGCCAAAAAGAGCGGCATCTCGCCGTCGAAACTGCTGTTGCCGCTGTCGTATGCGGCCATCCTCGGCGGAACACTCACGCTCATCGGAACCTCGACAAATCTGCTCGCCAGCGAGTTCGCAGCCACGCTGCTTCCCCGCGGCCCGATCGGCATGTTCGAGTTCACCGCCCTCGGCGCCGTCGTTCTGGTCATCGGAACCGCCTACCTCATGACCGTCGGTCGGTGGCTTACGCCCGCTCGCGTCCCGGTCGACGCCGACCTCGTCGAGGAGTTCGACCTCGAGGACCATCTCGCACAGCTCCGCGTTGGGGACGGCTCTACGGTCGTCGATCTCACCGTCGAAGAGCTCGACGGGCGAACCGAAGCGGACGTGACGATCCTACAGATACGCCGCGACGGTGTCGCGTTCGTGGCCACGGATACCGACCAGCGGTTGCAGACCGGCGACGTCCTGATCGTCCATGGATCGCTACAGGCGGTCAATCGGTTCGGAGAGAACCAGCGGCTCAGACAGCTCGCACGCGAGGAGGTGACAGAGGAGACGTTCGGGGACTCCTCGGCATCCGACACCCTCGCCAAAGCGGTCGTCCCCGAGACCTCGACGTTCGTCGGTGATACGCTCGCTGAGACTCGTCTACAGGAGTTTCACCGCACGACCGTTCTGGCCGTTCGCCGGGAGCGGAAAGTAATACGAACCGATCTCGATGGAATCCGCCTCGAAGCGGGCGATCTCCTGTTGGTGCAGACGGTCCCCGACGCGATCCGGCACTTCAGCGAAACCGGCGACCTCGTCGTCATCGAGGAAGACGCCTTCGACCGGCTGCTCGAGGAGGGTATCGAAGAGATCGCGCCGCTGTCTCCGAAGGCACCGGTCGCAGTCGCCATCATGGCGGCGGTCATCGGTGCGGCAGCGCTGAACCTCGTCCCGATCGTCATCGCCGCCCTCGGGGGAGTCTTTCTGATGGTCGTTACCGGCTGCCTCTCGACCGCCGACGCCTACGACGCCGTCTCCTGGAACATCATCTTTCTCCTGGCGGGTGTCATCCCGCTTGGACTGGCGATGGAGGCGACCGGCGGGGCCGCGCTCATCTCCGAGGGGTTGGTCGCCACCGCCGACGTCCTGCCGCTGCTTGCCGTACTGCTGATGTTCTATCTCGTGACCGGCCTGTTGGCGAACGTCATCACCCCCGTGGCCACCGTCGTGTTGATGATCCCCGTCGCCGTGGACGCGGCGATCCGACTCGATGCGAACGGCTTCGCGTTCCTCCTGGCCGTGATGTTCGCCTCGGCGACGTCCTTTATGACGCCCGTCGGGTACCAGACGAACCTGATGGTCTACGGCCCCGGCGGATACGAGTTCACGGACTTTCTGAAAGTCGGCGGGCCGCTGCAGTTCATGCTCGCGGTTGTGACCACGGTCGGTATCGCGACGATCTGGGGCCTTCACTGAGCGACGATCCGGGAACTCCGCCGATCGAGTTCCCGACACCGATCACCCATCCAGCGTCTCGTCGTACCGGACGACCAACACCGGACCGACCGAGGCCGAGGCGACCCGGTCGGACTCCACGCCGAAGACAAGCGAGCGGATCGACGGCGCCTTTTCTCCCATGACGATGGCGTCGTGGCCCGGTACGGCTTCCATCAGCGCTTTGAACGGCGAGTTGCTCTCGACCAGTTCGGTTCGAACGTCGATCCCTGCTTCCCGGATCCGGTCCGCGTCGTCTTCGAGCCGCCGTTCGTCCGGTTTCTCGCCCGCGAAAAACAGCGTCACACCGATCTCCCGGCCGCCGACAAGCTCTTCGACGAACGTGAGGATTCGCTCGGTCGCGACGTCGCCGGACAGCGAGACGAGCAGTTGGTCGACGTCACCGGTCATGCCCGAGATCGCGAACGCCCGGGCGTCGATCTCGTTTGCGATCCGGTTGATCGTCTGTTCTCGGTCGTGGGTGAACACGAGCCGGTGGTCGGCCGCGCCGCCGGCCGTTTCGAACTCCCGGCGGAGATCCGCCAGTGCGTCGGTCGCCCGCTCCTCGTATTGGAGCTGAGCCTGATCGGGCGGTGTCTGCTCGGGCAACACGTGATAGCCGAGGACGGTCACGTCGACTGTCCCCAGCAGGTTCATCAGCCCCGGAGAGACGGTCTTTCCCTCGAGCACTTCGACCGGAACGAGTATGCGTGTCATTATAGTGCCCCCTTGAGCGTGATATCGCGAGCGTAATAGAAGTACCACCCAGCCGTGACGACGATGATGCTGAGGCCGACCGCCATCGACATCGGGTCCATAAAGAGGATCAGACCGAAACTCGAAAGCGCCCCCAACACCGGGATCACCGGGCCGCCGGGGACGACGAAATCGGGGTCGTACCACTCGGGACGGTCGCGCCGGATCGCGAGCAACGCGACACACATCAGCCCGTACATGATCAGATGCAGGAACGAGGCCACCTCGGCGAGCAACTGAACCTGCCTGGTGGCCGCGAGTACCACGACCGGCCCGCCGGCCATCCCGAGGGCGACGTGCGGCGTCCCGTATTTCAGGTTGATCCGACTGGCCCACTTCGGCAAGAGTGCGTCCTTCGAGACGCCGTAGATCGCTCGGGAAGTGCTCAGGATCGACGCGTTCGCGGAGGACATCGTCGCGAGCAGGCCGCCGAGGATGATTATCAGCGCACCCACTGGTCCGAGCAACTCCCGGCCGACCTCGACCATCGCCGTCTCACCCGCGTCCAGCAGTTGCTGCTGTGTGAAGATATCCGTGGCGACGAAGATCGTCAGGACGTACAGTAGCGTGACGATCAGCACCGAACCGATCATCGCGAGCGGGAGGTTCCGTCCCGGCTGTTTCATCTCGCCGGCGACGGTCGCGACCTGTGCAAACCCCAGATACGAGGTAAAGACCAGGGCGGCGACGGACATGATCGGGACGACCTCCCAGACGTCGGCGGCCTCCCCCGGCGGCGTGCCGGCGTCGACGAACCCGAACGCTTCGAGCAGTCCGAACCCGAGGAACGCGACGAGCATCGACAACAGCAACGCGACGATGCCGTTCTGGAGTTTCGCCGCGTTCTCGGTCCCCGTGACGTTCAGGACGGTGAACCCGATCCCGGCGAGAACGGCGATCGTGGAGACGATCGCGCCCGGACTCGCGGCGATCGTGACGCCCACCTCGGCGAGGGCATCCAGCGCGTAAAACCCCAGTCCGACGAGATAGAACGCCGTCGCGAACACGAGGCCGAACCAAAGCGAGAGCCCGATGACGGTGCCCGCAAGCGTCCCGAGTCCGCGCGAGATGAAGTAGTAGCCGCCGCCGCTTTTCGGCATCGCCGTCGCCAGCTCCGAGGTCGGCAGCGCGACGAGCAACGCGACGACGCCGCCGATCGCGAACGAGACCGTCGCGGCGGTGCCGACCTGTCCGCCGGCGAGCCCGGGGAAGACGAAGATCCCCGCGCCGATCATCGTCCCGATCCCGATGGCGAGCCCGCCGGTCAGCCCGAGCGTCCGTTCGAGTTCGGCGTCGTCGGTGATCGTCGCCTCGTCGGTCTCGACGACGGGTTCGGCGTCGGGTGTCCCGCCCTGTATGTTCGTCCCGCTCGGTCGATCGCTCATATGGATACGTGTCGTATGTGGGTTTTTTATAACTACGGGCTAGTCGGCGTGTTGCAACCGCTGATCTCCGCTTTCTGTAGGAGAAGTCCGATGCGCCCAAGCAAAGACTGCGCTGGCGTTCGCGGGTTCCGGATCGCCGAAACCGTCCCGGTACCCGTCCGCCCGTTACTCGTCTTTCTTTCGCAGGTTTTTGACCTTGGCTTCCAGTTCGTCGATGGCTTCACGCACTTCTTTCGTTGCTTTGCCGCCGAGTTCCTTCGACTCGTCGGCGGCCTCGTCGAGTTCCTCGCGCACTTTGTCGATCGCACTGTCGATCCGTTTGAACCGGTCTTTCTTTTCGTCGGACATACACAAGTAATATCAGAGAGATATCATATCAATCCACCGGATCGGTTCGTTACAGTACTCCGCGCTCGTTGCGGTCGATGCCCTCAGACGGCCATGCTGTTCCCAGTTACCGTGGACGTCCACTAAGCTGAAATAAACTTGAGATCTCAGTTTCTAGCGGTTCGATACCGGTCTCAAAAGGGTTGGATACCCGTGTACCTCGTGATCGGTGTCGAAATAGTCACGATACTAAAACATACCGAGGTCCGATTCGTTGGACTGTTTCGATGGCCCCGAGTCGAGATCAAAACGTGGTCGCGGGGAAGCGGCAAACGCGCTTCCGGACAAACTCATAAGTGATATCCCCCGAATCGTTACCCATGACCGAGTACGAACACGAACCCGTCACGGTGACCGACAAGCGGGCCGTCGTCATCGGCGGAACGAGCGGGATCGGACGCGGGATCGCACGGGCGTTCGCGGCCGAAGGGGCCGACGTCGCGGCGACGAGTCGGACACCGGAGCGAGTCGAGGAGACGGCCGACGAACTCGAGGAACTCGGCGCGGACGTCGTTCGTGAGACCTGCGACGTCACGGATCGGGAGTCGCTCGTCACGCTCAGAGACCGCGTCGTCGAGGCGTTCGGCGGCGTCGACGTGTTGGTGAACTCGCCGAGCGCGATCGCCCGAAAAGGGGTACTCGAGGTCAGCGACGAGGAGTGGGACACGGTCTTCGACGTTCAGTTGAAAGGGCCGCACCGTGCCGTCCAGACGTTCGCGGAACCGCTCAAAGAGGATAGCGGCGGCGCCGTCGTCAACATCGGCTCGGTGTCGTCGGTGACGGCGATCGAGTCGCTTGCGGCGTACACGGCTGCGAAAGGGGCGACCGACTCCTACACCAGGGTCGCAGCGAGAGAACTCGGGCCGGAGGTGCGGGTCAACGCGATCCGTCCGGGGTTCATTCGCACCGAACAGACGGCCGACGCCTACGCGGAGGGAACGGATCGGTATCGCGAAGTGACGGAGCGAACGTACAGCGGGCGGATCGGAGAGCCGGACGACGTCGCCTCGACGGCGGTGTTTTTGGCTTCGGACGCAAGCGGATACGTGACCGGTGAGATCGTCACCGTCGACGGCGGGTTCGTCCAGTCGGCGCTCTGAACCGGATCAGAATCCGTCCTCGTAGATCCCGATCGCGTCCTCGGGCGAGAGGTTTCGGGGGTTGCGATCGATGTTATGTTTCGAGTGCTCGAAGGCGATGTCGGCGAACGTCTCGAACTCGGATCGGTCGATATCGCCAAGGTCTCGGATCCGGTTGGAGATTCCGATGTCCTCGTTGAGATCTTCGATCGCCTCGGCGGCGTCGTATGCGCGGTCGATGGTCGATCGACCGTCGTCGTCGGTCCCCTCGAGCAGCCGAGCGACGTCCGCGAACCGCTCCGGTTCGGCGGGCGCGTTGTATCGGACGACGTGTGGGAGCAACACGGCGTTCGCGAGGCCGTGGCCGACGCCGTGTTCGATCCCGAGCGGATACGTGAGCGCATGGACGGCGCCGAGTCCGGAGTTGACGAACGCCTGGCCGGCGGTCGTCGCGGCGAGGCTCATCCGATACCGTGCCCGATCGTTGTGTTCGCCCTGATGGACCGCCGGTCGGAGACTCGAACCGATCGTTTCGATCGCCTGACGGGCCAGCGTGTCGGTGTATGGGGTCCGAAGGGTCGAAACGTAACATTCGACGGCGTGGCTGAGTGCGTCCATTCCGGTCGCAGCCGCGACGCCGGGCGGCATCGTACGCGTCAGCTCCGGATCGACGAGCGCCAGATCGGCGAAGAGATGCTCGGAGTAGACCACTTTCTTGATCCCGCCGTCGTCGGAGTCGGCGAACACGCCGATATGTGAGACTTCGCTGCCCGTCCCGGCCGTCGTCGGCAGGAGAACGGTCGGTCGCCCGGGACCGGGAACGTTCCCCATCCCGAGCATCTCGCGGGGCGACTCGTCGTGTTCGGCGAGCACCGACGCGAACTTCGTCGTATCGAGGCTGCTTCCGCCCCCGACGCCGACCACGATGTCGGCATCGACCGATCGAAGCAGTTCCGCGGCCTCGAGTGCGATCTCGATTTTCGGTTCGGGCTGGACGCCGTCGTACGTCGAAACCTCGACGTCGGCTGCCTCCAGTGCCGCAAACACCGGATCGACGGCGCCGGCATCGAGGACGACCTCATCGGTGACGACGAGCGCCGAGTCGACGTTTCTGTCGGCGGCAAACTCCGTAATTTCGGCCGCGGCACCCATTCCGTACGCGATTTCGTTCGGGCTCTCGACGGTGTTGACCGTGTCGATGGAACCGATTCCGTCAAACATACACCGTATATGAATGATGCAGGTTAAAAACGTTCTCCACGCCGGACGTTCGGCGTTCTCGGTCGACATAAGTAATAAAGACAGAATGTATTATAAAAATACACTTCTGTTCCATTAGAGCAGATACGGAAGGTGAGCTCAACCGGACGAACGGGTGCGCTCGTGCTGTGAACTTTACTCAGCGATACAGTACGGCGAGTCGGTAAGGACCTATTATCGCAGCAGAAAGCTTATCATTACGTACTCGTTCGTTCAACCGAGATGGTCGGTCTCGCCGCCCTGTCCGAGGTTTGATCTATGAACAGACGTCAGTTTCTCGGGGCCTCTACCGCCGTTATGGGTATCTTACTGGGGAGTACTACCGTTTCGCTCGCCGATCGAAATCTCGGATTCGGATCGGGAGAGACGGAGGAGACTGTCGCCGCCTCTCCGCGCGCCCGAAACGTGGCCGGACGGGTGGACACCGTCGAGGGCGAGACGGTTTCGGTCGAGTTACGACCTCGAACGCCGAGCGGGGCTTATCGGCTCCTCCTCGTCCGGCGAGAGTACCCTGCCGGGGACGTCCTCGCTCGGGCAATCAGCGACCGCGTTCGGATCGATAGACCAATCACAGTCGACGTCACCGTTCCCCGAGAGGGCCGGGAAGCAGGGACTTGGTTCTACGAAAGCTACCTCCTTTCGACG
>CAZWZX010000098.1:0-9344 GCA_964638655.1 uncultured Natronomonas sp. | reverse complement strand
CCTTGCCTGTGAAGAGGATAAAGGGGAGATCGGAGTGTTTTTCGCGAACGATCTCGAGGAACTCGATACCGTCCGTGTTCGGCATATCGTAATCGCTTATGATACAATCGACGGACTCGTCTTCGAGGTACGTAAGCGCCTCGACGACGTTCGTGACTGGATGAACCGAGAACTCATCGTCGACACGTTCCAGACATGCCTTCGTGAGATCGATCACCCCGGGCTCGTCGTCGACGTGCAGCACGTGGACCTCCTCGGAGTCCACGCTCGCTGTCACCGGGACGGGTACTTCGACGAGATCGTCGTTTATTCGGTCCGATATCTTCCCCCGTACCAGCGGAGAGACCCGGTTTCGAACCTCGAAGCCGTCTCGTAGAACCGAACGGGGGATCCTGACTCGCTCCTTCGATTTCCGTTCGCTCACGTTCATATCTGACGGGAAGTATGACACCGCACAGTCGCTTCGGTGACGGATACGTCGAGCATATACGAAAGAGGGGTTTCGATATCAGTCATCCGATTTACTCGTGTGTGGATTTTATCCGATATATGATAAGGCTTTGTGCCGTTTCGTGTTTCGTCCGCCCGGCATGGACGTTCTCGGGGCACCCGCCGTCGGAAAAGAATCATAATTTTTCTCGTTAATTTAACTAATTTTATGTAATAAAGTATCAGAAAAATTTAATATTAAATCGCCCGACTGGTATCATGTATCATGTCAGACTCAACCGTTGCGGCGTACCTGCGCGAGCACCCTCGAATGATGGGCGTACTGTTCACGACGATGGTCCTGCTTTCACAGATGGGATCGGCCGCGGCCGGCATCGGCAGCACGATCAGCTAATCCGCGTTCCGGGCACGTTGCAGCTATTTTGTGGTAGCCACGTACAGACTACAGCCTGAGCTCGGCCTACTGCTCAGCGTCCGACGCTAGTTCTCCGGACACCAAAGAGCGGCTCCAGCGGAGTTCCCCGCCGTAGTGGACCGGCACGTTTTCGAGTTTCAGCAATCGAACCAGTTCATCCCGGTTGGCTTGGAACGTCCCGATCGCCCCCGAGCTGAGGAAGTGTTGATCGTTACCGCTAATGTGGGGTTTGAAAACGCTTCCGAGCCCCGCGTCGTCCGTCGCGTACGTCGTAATCTCCACTTCGAATCCGTCTTCGGCCGGAGTCACATCGAGACAGGTCGGCGTCCGGCTCGCGGCCTGTGTGACCGTCATTCCGCCGTCGCCGACGACGATGTACTGACCGCCGAGTACGCTCTGATCGCGGGCGATCCCCAGCGCCGCCCGCAACGGGAAACCGGCGTTCAAAAGTCGGGCGATCGATCCGCCGATACGGATCGCGCCGTGGTTTACGATCTCGTTCAGCGTGACGATCCCACCGATCGCCCCCGCTTCGATGAGATCGAGCCCCTGTCGATAGGAGTTACAGGCATTCAAAAGGAACGAATCGATGCCGGTCTCTTCCAGCGTCGCCGCGTCGAGCTTTCCGTCGGCACATCTGAACCCGTCGGACTCGGTGTGACCGATGTAATGGAGGAAGCTCCGATCGGAGACGAGCTCCTCTCGGAGCGCCTCGACCGTCAGGTCCCTCCGGATCCGGACGTCGAACGGGAGGTTCTCCCGGTCGCCGTAGGCTCGATCGACGAGCTTTCGCTCCTCGCTCATACGGTCGTCGTTCAGAACGATCGTGATCCCGATCTCCCCCTCGCTCGCGTCCCGGTCGAGCCGGTTTTCGAACGCCGACATCGTTAGCTTGCTCGCGCCGATCGGGATCCGATCGCCGATCCACGCCTGTTCGAGCGACCCCGACGACTGCGGCTGGACGTAGGACGCCTCCCCGATCTCCGTCGTCTCGCCGGCCGACCGCGTCAAAACACCGTTTCGCGTCGATACGCCGACCGTTTCGCGGGGCGCTTGCGTCGATCCGCCACCGTCGGCCATCCGGACGACGGCCAAGTCGTCGACCACGAACGGGAGCTGTTCTACGGTTCCGGCGACCGGCTCGACGTGGACGGACAGCCGCCACTCGGGGATGGAGTCCTCCAAAAGCGTGTACGGGACGTCCAGATAGGCGGGTACGCGCTCGGAGAGCGGTAACCCGTACAGTCGTCCCCAGTCGACGTCGGCGTACCGTTCGACCTCGCGTCTGGCACGGAGATCGATATCGTATAGCCCCTCCGTCCGGGTGATACAGTCGAGTACGAAAAGCCGCTTGAGCGTCCGTTCGACGTTCGTCTCGAACCCCTTCGGGGCCGAAAGCGAGTGTTCGAATCCGGCGTCGGTCACGATCCGGGGATCGGTTCCCGGGACGAGTTCGGCCCCAAGATAGTACGCCAGCGGTGCGGCCGTGTACACCGCTTCGTGGGTGGGCGGCAGCTCCAGACGGACGCCGGTTTCGGGGACGTCGATCGGGTCCGGTATCTCCAGGGAATCACCGAGCCGTACCGCGGGCGGATGTCCCCGGAGCGAAGGGAACGATCGCTCCGGACTCGTGGTTTTCAACGCCGATCCGAACGTGGTCACTGCGGCCATCATGTCCCGGGGATCTTCGGTCGTCGTCACCGTCGCCGCCGGCCGATCGTGCCACGAGAGAACGCCGATCCGGGCCTCCCGTGGGCTTCCGAACTCGATGCGGGTCTCGAAAAGCGTCGCGGCGATCTCGAGCGGCCCCTCGATCTCGATGTAGGTCTTGATCTGTGCCCCCAACTCGAGGACGTAGTTCCCGCTGGGGATCGACTCCTCGTCGAGATGGCCGATTTCACTGACCATCTCGCCCGTGCTGTCCCGGACACACACCGTTACGACCTTCGGCAACACGAGTTCGCTCGCCGTCACCGCCACCGCCCGCTCGACCGGAAAATAGAACGGATCCGTGGAAACCGGCGTCGGCGAGACGGCCCGGCCGGTGTGGAGCCGATAGCGCAACCGCTCGAGCCGATCGACGATCTCGACTCCCGGCGGATCGTCGAGAGGTTCGAAGGCGAAGGAGATGTCGTCTTCCATCATCGGTGGGCCGTTCGTGCGCTCTTTGTTTCGATCTGACAGACAAAAACCTATCGGGAATAAAAGCGTTTACGTCCCCGTGACCTGTGGACGAAACGAGCCAGATGATTCGCGCCCGCGTCGGAAAATATCTCGAGCGTATCCGCGAGGAGCTACGGAAGACGTTCGCCGAAGAGCACACCTCGGGGGAACTCGCGGGCAGCTTCGCGCTCGGCACGTTTATAACGATGTTGCCGACGCTCGGCGTCGGACTGTTGGTTTTCGTCGTGATCGCGTTCGTTTTCGATCGGGTCAGCAAGATCGCGCTTTTCGCCTCCGTCGTCGTCTTCAACCCGGTCGTGAAATGGGGTGTCTACGCCGCGAGCTTCACGCTCGGCGTGCTGTTGCTCGGCCCCGTCGAGGGGGTCGGACTCGGCGACGTCTCGCTCAGCGCCGGCCCCGAGATCGTCATCCGATTGTGGGTCGGTAATCTCATTCTGGCGGTCGTCGCGACCGTGATCAGTTACGTCGCCGTCTACCGACTCGCCGTGGCGTACGAACGGACTCAGGCCGGGAGGGTCATCGACGAGGCGGTCGAGGAAGTCGTCGAGGAAGTCCTCGAGCAATGATCACCGACAACTCGCCTCCGGGATTCGGTCGCCGTCGGCCGGCTCTGTTCCTGTGAGCCGTGTACGTTCTTTCGTTCTCACTCCTCCCGGAGGCCGCTCCACTCGGCGTCCGAGAGCGTTCGCTGAACGATCTCGGTGTCGACCGCCTCGGCGAGCGTCCGGAAGCCGGCCTCCTCGGCGCGGTCGTCGGCGTTGGCGACCAGCCGCGAGACGATGAACTCCGGTGTCGAGCGGCCAACCGAACCGAACCGCGGCTGGTAATCGACCTCGAGTTCCAGATCGCTCGTCAATCCTTCCGCGAAGATCCCGTCGGTTCGGGCCGTTTCGGGCAGCGGCTCGAGATCGTCGGCCAGATGCGTCACGAAGGTTCCGAGCGCCCCCTCGGAGAGGGTCAACCGGACGAGGCCGCCGAGCAGATCGGCCGCCCGTCCCGGCTCGGTGATCGCCTCGAATTCGTCGACGAGCATGAGCGTCCGCTCGCCCGAGACGAGCGGTGGAACGACGGACTGCAGCGTCGACTCGAGGACGCCCGCGTTGAAACTCGCGTGTCGACGATGGAAGACCAGTCGATCGAGGACGGAGATCTCGGCCTCCGAGGCGGGGACCGGGAGTCCCATGTGCGCGAGAATTACGATCGCACACAGCGTCTCCAGAAGCGTCGTTTTCCCGCCGCTGTTGGCCCCGGTGAGGACGGTCACCCGTTCGTCGCCGGGCGGGGCGATCGTGTGCTCGCCGACGGCGTACGTAACGGGTTGGACCTCGCCTTCCCTCGACAGCGAGAGGTTCCTCGCCTCGACGACGGCGATCGTCTCCCTGTCGACGTATTCCGGTCGCTGGAGATCGTACTCGGCAGCGAACCGACCCAAAGAGAGATCGCGGGCGACCGTCGCGACCGCGGTCCGGGCGCGATCGACGTCCTCGCCGGCCGCATCGATGTCGGACTCCAGCTCGGCCCGGACCGTCGTGGCCCGTTCCTCGACCGCGCCGTCGAGGTCGGCCCGGAGGGTCCGTAACGTCTCCGTGATGAATCCGGTGGCGTCGACGGCCTCCTCTGCCATCGCGGCACGGATCCGCCCCGGATCGACGCTCGTCTCGGTCGCCAGGTGATCGAGCAGTCCGGCCCGAAAGCCCGCCGTGTCGTTGACGCCGCCGGAGCGGAGTTCCTCGAGAACGCCGTCGGGGTTCGCCGAGAGCCGGTCGACAGTCTCGCGGGCCGCCCGAAGCCGATCGAGCTCGTCGTCCGCCCCGGGAGCGACCCGATCGTCGCCGAGCGCGCGGAGGGCGACGGCGGCGTCCGAGAGTGTCCCGGTATCGAGTTCGGCGATCGGGTCGAAGACGGCCCCCGAAACGCCCGTTTCGGCGAGTTCGACGGCCGCCTCGACGGCTGCGAGGCGGTCACCGCCGGCGGCGTCGTGGGTCTCGAACGCCGACAGCACCTCGCTTCGGGTCGCTTCGTCCATCTCCGTCCACCCTTCGCGCCCCCGTTCGACCGAGTCGAGACGTCGCTCCATCTCGGTCCGATCCGAAAGCGGTGTCAGCGTCCGGATCCGATCGGCGGCGACCTCGCTTACGGCGTGTTCGGCGGCCGCGTCGAGGATGTCTTTATAAATGGACCGGGCATCCCGTGTCGCGAGGAGCTTCATCCCGTCGGCGCTTTGGGCGTGTCGGAGGATCCGCGTCGCACGGCTTCGGTCGACGCCGGCCTCGACGAGCGTCCGCACGTCGCCCGCCTCGATCGCTTCGATCGCCGCCTCGGTGCCGATCGAGTCCTCCAGCGTCGACCGCGTCTTCGGACCGACGCCCCAGTACGACTCCAGTTCCATAGCCGACCCGTGGGCCAGGTCCGCCATTAGGCTACCGGAGCCACGGTCTCGGAGGCGCTGACCGATGGGGGTATCGAAGCCGATCGGACGGTTCACCCTCGGGGCCGCCTCTCAACTCGCTGTGATAAACAAGACCGCCCGGTCGATCGATCGGACGTTTAAAAAGGCGCTTCGAGGCCGTCGTCGGCGTCGCTGACGTCGTCGGGGTCGACACCGAGCTCGTCGGCGAGTTCGCCGCGCTGGTGTAGCTCCTCGAGGATGTCGCTGCCGCCGATGAACTCGCCCTCGACGAACGTCTGGGGGATCGTCTCCCAGCCGCTGTGTTCGTTGAGAGCCGCCCGATAGGCGTCGAGCGCCGGGAGGACGTCCTCGGCGACGATATCCTCGCTGTCGTGGTATCGGCCGAGGATATCCAGCGCCTTCTGTGAGTAGCCACACTGTGGCATCAGTTTGTTCCCCTTCATGAAGAGGACGAGTTCGTTCTCTGCGAGGAGCGTGTCGACGCGTTCTTCGACTTCCGCCGGCGTTAGGTCGGCGTTCGGATCGAACGTCATGGGAACGTGTTCGGGCCTGACCGGCAAAACAGTTGTGCAGGCGGGGTCGGTCAAAGAGATCCGGTTACGGTCCGATCACTCGCCGGTCTCGATCGCCCCGCCCTCACGCTCCCACTCGGTGAGACTTCCCTCGTAAAAACCGACCGTCGGATAGTCGAGTGCCCTGAGAACGGTGTAGGTGTGGCTGATCCGGCGGGCGGTGTTACAGTAGAGGACGATGCGCTTTTCGGGGGCGATCCCGCGATCCCCGAGGAGGGCGGCGAGATCCGGTTCGGGCCGGATCGTTCTGGCGTCCGTATCGACGAGTTCCCGCCAGTCGAACCGGACCGAACCCGGGATGTGTCCCTCCTCGAACTCCCACTCTTCGCGGGTGTCGACGACGACCGCGTCCCGGTCTTCGAGTGCGGACTTCATCGACGCTCGATCGATGAGTGGCCCCTCCTCGAGGAAGGCGGCGGGATACGTCGTCGGTTCCGGGTTCGGAACGTCGGTCGTCGTCGAGTACTCCCGGTTCCACACGGAGAAATCCCCGTCGAGGAGGTGAAGTTTCGAGGGGTGGTGGCCGTACAGTTCGGCGGTAACGAGAAACCGGGCGGCGAAGACACCGTGGGTGTCGTCGTAGGCGACGATGTGGTCCTCGGACTCGATTCCGGCTGTCCCGGCGAGATCGGCGAAGACGTCGGCTCCCGGAAGCATCCCTGCCTCCGCCGACCCGTGTTCGTCGGCCCGAAAGCTCTCGAAGGGGACGTTGACCGCGCCGGGGACGTGGCCGATCCCCTCGTACTCCCAGCCGTCCCGCACGTCGATGACGGCGGTTCCCGGCTCCCCGAGGTGGTCGGCGAGCCACTCGGCACTGACGATCCGATCGTTCATACGCCCCCGTTCGGAGCCTCCGTTTAACAGTTACCGGTAAGGCGGCAGAGCTCCCCGTGTTCTCCGACGGACGAGGTCTCGGCCCGAAGGTTCGTTAAACACAAAATAATCACCGGTCGGGAAACGCTACAATCGGTGTATAACTAATTACCCTTAGTCGAAAATCCCGATATGCGATCAGGAACCGCCGTGATCCTTATCGGTCTCGTTATCGTCTGTATCTTCGGGACGGCAGCAGTGACTGCCGACGAGGACGTGGCGCTGACAGTCTCGGTCGTGGATCAAAACGGCGAACCGGTCGGGGGTGCGACGGTCGAGGCGACGTGGGACGACGGTGAAACGACCGGAACGACCGCGAGCAACGGGAAGGTGTTCATCGACGTTCCCTCCGGGGCCGACGTCGAACTCGACGTCGATGACGAAAGATACGTGCGCAACCAGCCCCTCACCGAACGAAACGCCACCGAGAGAGAGATCGAACTCGGTGTGTTCCAGCGGGGAGAGGCGACCGTAACCGTGGTTGACACCGACGGAACACCGCTTTCGGGTGCGACCGTCCGACTCTCGCAGGACGGGCAAACGGTGTCCTCGGGTGAAACCGACGACGATGGGATCTTCCGAACCGGCGTCATCGAGCGGGGTGAGTACCGCGTAGCGGCCGTCAAACCCGGGTTTTTCAGTAACGAATCGACCCTGACTGTCGGGGACGAGACCGAAACCGAAACGACGCTCGAGGCGGGTCGCGTTACGCTCGATATCGACGTCGTCGACGATCACTTCGAGGAACCACGAACGCTCACCGACGCACGCGTTCTGATCGAGAGCGACCCGTTCGACGCGAACGTCAGCGCGAGCGACGGTTCCGCATCGCTGAACGTCCCGGTCAACACCCGCTATCGGATCGTTGCGACGAGAGCCGGATACGAAGGGACGGCTCGCCTGTCGACCGTTCGTGAACAGCCCCGTTCAATAACGATTACCGCACAGCGGATCCCCGAACTGACCGTGGCGGTATCGAACAGACGGGTCGTCATCGGCGAGACGACACGTGTGGGTGTGACGAACGCCTACGACGAGCCCGTTTCGGGCGTGACCGTTCGACTCGACGGCGATCGGTTCGGCGAAACCGACGATCGGGGTGAGCTTTCGGTCGACATCGATACCGTCGGGGAACGCAGTGTCACCGCCAGCGACGGGCAGATCGACTCCGACCCCGTTACCGTAACAGGAATCGATCCGGAAGCCGAAGCTGAACCCGAACCGGAGCCGGAACCCGAACCGGAACCCGAAGCTGAACCCGAACCGGAAGATACGCCCGGATTCGGCGTCACGGTGGCAGTTGTGGCTCTGCTTGCTGTCCTCCTGGGACGTCTAATCACGAAAAGCTAGAGAGTGCTCGGCGTTCAGCACCACACACGCTATCGGCATAAATTGCTTCTACTCAGTGTTACGGTGTCGGGCGCTAAAAGTCAAAAAGATGGGCCAGAATGCCGCATCTGTCGACGGTTACTCTTCGGCTCCCATCACATCGTGTCACCGGTGAAAACTGGCGGTTGCCGCGACCGGTGAGGAGCGGCCGAGTGTGCCGTCAGGGTCGCAGGTATATGTGGGGCCGTCGTAGGACCGATCGCAATGAGCGAATCTGGATACGCCAAGGACGTTCTGGTATCGGCCGACTGGGTCGAACAGCGACTCGAAGAGTTCGAAAGCGACGATCCGGGCCACCGGCTGGTGGAGGTCGACGTGGACACCGAAGCCTACGACGACTCACACGCCCCGGGCGCGATCGGTTTCAACTGGGAGAGCGATCTGCAGGATCAGACTACCCGGGATATCCTGACAAAGGAAGACTTCGAGGCGCTGCTCGGCGAACACGGTATCACCGAGGAATCGACGGTCGTGCTGTACGGCGACAACGCCAACTGGTTTGCGGCCTACACCTACTGGCAGTTCAAATACTACGGCCACGACGACGTGAAGCTGCTCGACGGCGGCCGCGAGTACTGGCTCGAGAACGACTACCCGACGACCGACGAAGTGCCCGAGTTCTCCGCGGTGGAGTACAACGCTTCGGGCCCCCGCGAATCGATCCGGGCCTATCGGGAAGACGTCGAAAACGCGATCGAGCGCGGCCTGCCGCTCGTCGACGTTCGTTCGCCCGAGGAGTTCAGCGGCGACGTGCTCGCCCCGCCGGGACTCAACGAGACGGCCCAGCGCGGCGGTCACATCCCCGGCGCACAGAACATCTCGTGGGCGGCGGTCACGAACGACGACGGGACGTTCAAAGACGCCGACGAACTGAAAGAACTCTACGCCGAGCGCGGTATCGACGGCGACGAAACGACGGTCGCGTACTGCCGTATCGGCGAGCGCTCGTCGGTGGCGTGGTTCGCCCTCCACGAGCTGCTCGGCTACGAGGACACGGTCAACTACGACGGCTCCTGGACGGAGTGGGGGAATCTGGTCGGTGCGCCGATAG
>CAZWZX010000097.1:2357-9363 GCA_964638655.1 uncultured Natronomonas sp. | reverse complement strand
AATTACAGGCGTTTGCCGCAAAACACCGCCGGGTTACGACGCGGCGCCCTCGGGATCTATCGAACGTCTCCCCCCCACGAAAGTACCGATCTCAGTCGGCCCGTTCCGCGTCGACCTGCCGGAACGCCCGGAGCGTCGCCCCGTCGAGGGCGACCAGATGACAGAGCGGATTCCCGGGGTAGACGAGCGGGTTCTGGGGAATGCCGATGAGTAACCCGGTAAACGGTGCCTCGATCTCGGTGGCGTCCGTTTTGAACGGGTTCGAGATCGTACAGACCGTCTCTCCGGCCTCGACGAGCGAGCCCCGATCGTGGTGCATGTCGACGAGCCCTCCCGCGTCGGCCCGCAACCAGGTCTTCTCGTCGGATCCCTCGATTACCGTCCGCCAGCCGGGCCACTTGACGGTCTCCGCCTCCAGCATATCGAATTCGGCCATCACGGAGAGCACACCCTCGAGCGCCGCATCGATGAGTTGACGCTGGAACCGGTGTGCCTCGCCGAGTTCGACGGTGATCGTCGGCGTTCCGGCGTCGCTCGCTTCCCGGCGTAACGAGCCGCTCGGCCCCTCGCTGTCGATGATGACGTTCGAGGCGAACGCGTTCGCGACACGCAGAACAGACTGATCGGCCATGTCGGCACGGACGTGAAGCATGTTACTTCGTCCGCGGGTCGACGTGTGGAAATCCAATCCGAGATCACACGGCTCGACGAAGTTCCGGAACACCCGGTCGGCGATCCGTCTCGCGCTGGTTCCGTCGGAACTGCCCGGAAACGATCGGTTCAGGTCCCGATCGTAGATCGGGAGATACCGCTGTTGGGCGATAAATCCAGGGACGTTGAGGACGGGAAGACAGACGAGCGTGCCGCGAAGCCCTGAGTGATCCCACTCGTGGGCGACTTCGCGGACGATTTCGATGCCGTTGAGTTCGTCGCCGTGGGCGGCCGCCGTGAGACATAGCGTCGGCCCCTCCCGTTCGCCGTTGATGATCGTCACCGGAATCCGAACCGGATCCCCGAGATAGGTCTCGCTGACGGAGAAACGGACGTTCGCCGTCTCGCCGGGCCCGATCGAGCCGCCGTTGTACGTAAACTCCGAACTCATATCCGAGCCCACGGCGGGGCTACTGATAAGGCCGCGGACCGACGCTGATAGACCGCGCGGGATCGGCAGCGTTTTGCCGGGACCGGACGCAGATCGAGACATGTCCGATCCACTCACTGTCGGCGTTCTCAGTCTGCACAGCTCCAAGGAGACGAAAGCGATTTTGAACGCCGTCGACGACCTCGGCTACGAAACGGCGTGGCTTCGCGCCGAGAACACCGCCGTCGAGATCACGGACGGCGAGGTGACGCTCGAGCCGGACGTGGATATCGTCGTCAACCGGCTGTTGCTCTCGAAGGAGGAACAGCCCGCGGAGGCGCTCGGACTCGCGACGATGCTGGATCGGATCCGCCCCCTATTGAACACGCCGACGGCGACGATGACCGCGATGCACAAGTTCGCCTCCGGAACCGCTCTGGCGGAGGCCGATCTTCCGGTTCCGGACGCGCTCATGGCGCTGTCCGGCGACATTCTGAACGCCCGCCGGGACCGGTTCGGCGAGGAAGTCGTCTACAAGACGGCGATCGGCACCCACGGCGGCGGGACGTGGAAACTCGACACCGACGATCCCGTGAACCCGATGGTCGGATCCAGACAGGCGTTCCTCCAGGAGCTTATCGAACACGACGAAAAGGAACACCACGATCTCCGAGTGTACGTCGTCGGCGAGCGCGTCGTCGGCGCCATGAACCGATATGCCCCCGAAGGGGAGTGGCGAACCAACGTCTCTCTGGGCGGCGACGTCGAGGGCGTGACCGACGAGTTGCCCGACGAGATCGTCACCATGGCCAAGCGCGCGACGGACGTCATCGGTCTCGATTACGCCGGGGTCGACATCGTCGAGGGAGAGGACGGCTATCATCTGCTGGAAGTGAACCCGACGGCTGGGTTCCGGGGACTGTTCAAGGCGACCGGACGCTCGCCGGCGCCGCATATCGCCCGACTCGCCATCGAGCGGGCCGGCGGCGACGTCGATCCCGAGCGAGTCCACGAGCTGACGGCGAACCTCGACGACTCCCGACCGGCGTGTATGCCGAAACCCGAGAAAGCCGTGCCGACGGAGACGCCGGTCATCGGCTACGTCGAGGAGGTCGTCGCCATGGGAACGAGCGGCCAACAGACCGTGATGGCGAAATCCGACACCGGCGCGACCCGGACGAGCATCGACGCCCATCTGGCCGCCGAGATCGGGACCGGGCCGATCAAGGACATCGTGAAGATCAAATCCGGGAGCGTCAAGTCCGGCCGCTCCCGCCCGGTCGTCGACCTCGTCGTCGGCGTCGGCGGCAAACAGCACACCGTCACGGCGAGCATCGAGGACAGAAGCCACATGGAGTACCCGCTGCTCCTCGGCCGGGATATCCTCGAACATTACCACGTCGACGTGAGACGGCAGGCCGACGAGACCGAACCGCCGGCGATAGAGGACGCGAGTCTCGAGGAGTAACCGTCCGGAGCCCGGACGTCCCCGACCGTTTTTATCGCCCCCGGCCGAGTTGGGTCGTATGCAGGCAGTCATCCTCGCCGCCGGCGAGGGAACCAGAATGCGACCGTTGACCGAGACCGTCCCCAAGCCGATGCTGCCGGTCGCCGATCGGCCGCTGTGTGCCCACACGGCCGACGCGGCCGTCGACGCCGGTGCCTCCGAGCTGATCGTCGTCGTCGGATACGAAGCTGACGCTGTCCGGGAGTTTTTCGCCGACGAATACCGCGGCGTCCCGGTCTCGATCGCGGTTCAGGAAAAACAGCGCGGAACGGCGGACGCGGTCCGGGCGGCCCGTCCCCGGCTGGGAGGACCCTTCGCAGTCCTGAACGGGGACAACCTCTATTCGGCGTCGGATATCCGATCGCTCTTCGATCTCGCCCCCGCGATCGCGGCGATCGAGGTCGAAGATCCGCGGAACTACGGCGTCCTCTCGACGACCGAGGCGGGAGATAGGATCACCGATATCGTCGAAAAGCCCGAGACGCCGCCGTCGAACCTGGCGAACGCGGGTGCGTACGCGTTCCCGGAGCGGGCCATCGAGTACCTCGACGTCGAGGAGAGCGAGCGCGGCGAGTACGAACTCACGGACGTGGTCGCACGGACGATCGAATCGGCCGACGTCACCCCTGTGACCCTCTCGCGGTGGCTCGACGTGGGACGCCCCTGGGAGCTTTTGGCCGCAAACGAGTGGAAGATCGGCGACCTCGAGTGTCGGATCGACGGCGACGTCGCCGAGGGGGCCGAACTCCGAGGGCCCGTCGTCGTCGAGGACGGCGCGACGATCGAACCCGGAGCCGTCATCGAAGGTCCCGCGATCGTCCGATCCGGGGCCGACGTCGGCCCGAACGCCTACGTCCGTGGATCGACTCTCATCGGGCCGGACTGTCACGTCGGCAACGGCGTCGAGATCAAAAACAGCGTCCTCATGGAGGGGGCCAACGTTCCGCACCTCTCCTACGTCGGCGATAGCCTGCTCGGGCCGGAGGTCAATCTCGGGGCCGGAACGCAGGTCGCGAACCTCAGACACGACGGCGAGTCCGTCCGCCAGACGGTCAAAGGCACCCGCGTTTCGACGGGCCGTCGAAAGTACGGTGTCGTCGCCGGTCCCGGAGCCAAGACGGGCGTCAACACGAGTCTGGCGCCCGGCGTCGTCCTCTCTTCGGGCGCCAAGACCGACCCCGGAGAGTCGGTGATGCGGGATCGGTGAACGACGCGCTCCCCGCAAACATAACCGTTCATATAGCTCCCGCCTAAGGCAGGGACAAGATGGTGGACCCGACCTCGGATCTCGGCGAGGACGTGACGGAGGAAGACGCGCCGCGCTGTGCGGTCTGTGAGGAGTCGATACTGCAGTCGGCGACGCACCGCGTTGTCACGCGGATCGAAGACGACGCCGTGGTGACGACGCATTTCTGCGGCCCGGAGTGTCGCGACGGGTGGGGGGCGTGAGGGGGGAAGTCGCCGCCCGGAGGAAACCGTAACGGCTTACGGGGTGACTCACCGAGTTCGGGTAATGGGACCACGCGTCGAGACGACCGATCCCGACGGGGTCGACTACGGTTGGGTGATGCAGACGACGTTCGTGTTGACCATCGTCGTCGGCGCGCCGGTCGTCGCCGCGCTCTCGCTTTTCGTCGAACTGCCGAGCTGGGGCCAGCGTGCGAACTTCGCGATCCGGGTGGGTGCGGTCGTCTGGCTCTGTATCGGGATCCCCGTCTATCTGTACGCCCGGAGCCAACTCGAGACGTCGAGGTAATCGACCCCTGCGCGGTCGGCCGTTTCGGCGTCCCGATCGGTGTCGCCGACGAAGACCGTCGTCGCGGGGTCGCCCCCGAGTCGATCGATCGTCTCCAAGAGCGGCTGTGGGTCCGGCTTCTCGGTCGGGACCGTATCACGTCCGACGACGGCGTCGATCCCCTCGATCCCGTGCGTCGACAGCGCGATCCGGCAGGCCGCTTCGCAGTTCAGCGAGCAGAGCCCGACGACCCCGTGTGGGACGGTGTCGGCGGCCGGAAGTCGCGTCGATTTCCCGGCACCGTCGCGTTCGTGCGCCGAGATGACGTCCTCGACCGCCGGGCGGTGGCCGCGCTCGTCCGCCGTCTCGAGCATCCCCCACAGCGTGTCGGGCGGGTCGATCCCGCGCGCTTCGAGCACGGCTCCGACCTCCGCAGTGACGGTGTTCCACTCGACCTCGAGGCGGACGAGCGTCCCGTCGAGGTCGAAGACGACCGCTTCGTACTCCTCGTGGGGCGCCATCGTCAGCCTCTGAGGTGTTCGACGATCCCCTCGCCGTCGGCGTCGAGCCCGCCCGCCTGTGCGACGTCCGAGGAGCCGCCCCCGCCCCCGCCGAAGGCGTCGGTCAGTTCCTCGACGATCTCGCCGGCGTCGGCGGCCCCGGCCCCGACTGCGAGCTGGCCGTTCGGCGTCGCCAGGAGTAACACGTCGACGTCGTCGGGGCGGTCCCCGACCGCCTCGGCGAGCGCGTTCGTGTCGGCGTCGACGACCCCGGCGGCCCACCGGAGCCCGTCGCGCTCGAAGCCGCCGGCCGCGATCGAGTCGATTCGGTGCCCTAACAGCTCCGACCGAAGCTCGTCCCGTTCGTCCTGCAGAGCTTCCGTTTCCGCCCCGAGGCGTCGGACCTCCTCCGGGAGCGATTCGATGTTCGTGCCGATCGTCCCGGCCGCCTCGAGTGCCGCCCGTTTCTCCGTCGTCCGCCGGTCGATCCCCTCGTGTCCGACGGCGAACTCGACACGGGTCAGCCCCTCGCCGGGGTTCGACCGGTTCAACACCGTGACCGGGCCGATCCGACGCGTGTTCGGCACGTGCGTCCCGCCGCAAGCCGCGGCGTCCCAGCCGTCGATCTCGACGACGCGGACGGTCTCACCCGTGATCCCCTCCTCGGTTTTCGTGTTGAACGCGACGTCGTCGCGGCCGAGCGCCTCCTCGCGCGGCAGCCGTTCCCAACTCACCGCCCGCGAGTCCCAGACACACTGGTTAACGAGCCGTTCGAGTTCGACGAGGGTGTCGTCGTCGATCTCCGACGGCGTCCGGAAATCGACCCGGACCTTCTCGGAAGTGATGTCGAAACCGCCGTACCCGAGCTCGTCGAAGAGCCGCCGGCCGGCGCCGTAAAGGACGTGGCTGGCGGTGTGGGCCCGCATGCAGTAGCGTCTGAACGAGCGGTCGATCTCACCCGCGACCGTCTCTCCGGGCTCGAGGTGGCCGTCGATAGTGTGGACGACCTCGTCGTCGGCCGTCCGAACGTCGAGGACGTCGTGTCCACCTAGCGTGCCCCGATCGGCCGGTTGACCGCCCCCGGTCGGATAAAAGTACGTCTCCGAGAGGACGACCTCGTCGCCGCCGCCCTCGACGGTCGCTTCGAACGTCAGTATCTCCGGACTCTCCGATGCGTTCGACGGAGCCATACCGAACGGCTCGCGTCACGCCGACAAAAACCGGTCGATCACGACTCGGCGAGTTCGATCCCGAAGCGGTCCTCGAGCGCCTCGATGACGGACCCGCCGACGTTCGCACGAGCCGCCCGCCCCTGTTCGACCGCTTCGATGTCCGCGGTCGAGATCTCGAGTTCGGCCGCCAGTTCGTCGATCCGGAGCCCGGCCTCCTGTCGAGCTTCCTCGAGGACCGATCCGTAGCCTCCCACGAGATACGGGAGCGGATCGTCCTCGTAATCGGCGCCGCCCTCCCAGTCCGTCTCGACCGATCGGGCGTCGTCGAGCCTGGCGGCGTTCTGTGCCGCCTTGCGGCGGCGTTCGCGCTCCCGTTTCGAGGCGTCGCCGGACCCCTTCGAGGTCTCCCCGTGTTTCCGACACTCGCCGCAGACGTCTAGCTCCGCCCCGGCCACGGTCGTCGTCTCGAGCGAACGTCCGTCGGCACCGCAGAGCTCGCAGGTCCCGCCGGAGTCACCCCCGATGCCGCCGGTGGAGTATTTCGCCATACTCGATCGAACTTCCGGGACGCACTTGAACCCCGCGCTCCCCCGGACCCGTTCGGCGGCCCGAGATCGAAACTCGGGACACCCACCCGAGGGAGCGCCGATGCGAGCCAAAGGAAAGCCCTTTTATTGTACCCCGGATTACGGCAGTATGCGAACGAAAACACAGCGTGCGTGGGTAGCCAAGCCAGGCCAACGGCGCAGCGTTGAGGGCGCTGTCCTGTAGAGGTCCGCCGGTTCAAATCCGGTCCCACGCACTACCGTGGTTCACGCCACGCAGTGCGGGTGCTCGAAGACAGCACCCACGCAAAACTTCTCACGGAACCGCAACCGATACCGGTTAGGTCAGGATTTGAACCCCGCAAGTCACAGCCCGCGCAGGGCCGAAGGCCCGAGCAGGAATGTCTTGCTCCGGTTCAAATCCGGTCCCACGCACTACCGTGGTTCACGCCACGCAGTGCGGGTG
>CAZWZX010000097.1:0-2257 GCA_964638655.1 uncultured Natronomonas sp. | reverse complement strand
CTCGAAGACAGCACCCACGCAAAACTTCTCAAAGCGCTACTCCGGGAGCGGACGCCCTATCGTCCGAACCGGTATCGATAGCAACGTCTTTTGCCAGGAAGGCGTTCGTTTTCGTATGGAGATCCGAGGTTGGGCGAGGACACACGTTCCGGGACTGACAGCGCTGCTTTCGGTCGTTGCGGTCGCGTTGGTGTTCGGCGCAGCTCTGGGCGTGTTGCCCGCCGAATCGTTCCCACAGTGGACGGCACTTTTGAGCGCCATACCGCATCTCAACGCGGTGCTCAGCCTCGCAGCGATCGGGACGATCCTCGCGGGGGTCCGGGCGATCCGGGCAGGAAACGTCGACCGACACCGGGCACTCATGCTCGCCAGTTTCGGGCTCTTCGCCGCGTTTCTGGTTTTGTATCTCTATCGAGTCGCCGTCGTCGGGCCGAGTCCCTTCGAGGGCCCCGAGCGGGTCCGGCTGTTCGTCTACCTGCCGATCCTCCTCGTTCACATCGCGCTTGCGGTCGTCTGTATCCCCTTCGTCTTTTATGCGCTTTTGTCGGCCGGAACGCGGCCGGTCGGGGCGATTTACGAATCGAATCACCGCCGGGTCGGCCGAATCGCCGCCGCACTCTGGCTCGTTTCGTTCTCCATGGGGCTCGTCATCTATGCGCTTTTGTATCACATCTACTGACGTCACATCTCGGTCGCGCCGGTGGGTCGGACCGATTCGTCTCGGAGGGGGCTAGAATTTCTGGAGGTTCTTCAGATCGTGTTCCGTCCGGGCGAACTCCGAGAGGCGTCGGCTGGCGTGACAGCCGGGGCAGTGAAACGTCCGGGACGGATCCGGGAGTTCACTCGGCGACTTCTGCCAGGCTTTGCCGCATTCCGGACACAGTAGTCGGGCGTACGTCTCCATGCCCCGTCAACGGGGGCTGGGTATGAAAACGTTTGTCACGAAAAGGGAACGGATCCGCCGGCCGATCGGAAACGGCGGTTAGTATCCAAAGGGTGACTCTCAAACCGGGGACGCCCTACGCCGTCGCGACCTCGCCGGCCTCCAGAAGCTCCTTGTACCGGTTCCGAATGGTGACCTCGGAGATATCGGCGACCTCGCTGACGTCGTTTTGGGTCACCTTCTGGTTGCACAGCAGGGCCGCCGCGTAGACGGCGGCGGCGGCGAGTCCGACCGGCGACTTCCCGGAGAGGACGCCCGCCTCCCGGGCCGACTCGATGAGCTCTCTGGCACGTCGCTCGACCTCGTCGGATAGTTCGAGGTCGCTGATGAACCTCGGCACGTAGCTTTCGGGGTCGGCCGGGGCGACCTCCAGACCCAGCTCGCGGATGATGTAGCGGTACGTGCGGGTCAGCTCCATCTTGTCGACGCGGGAGACGCGTTCGACCTCGTCGAGGCTGCGGGGGACGCCGGCCTGTCTCGCGGCGGCGTAGAGCGCGGCCGTCGAGACGCCCTCGATGGAGCGTCCGGGCAGGAGGTTCTCGCTCAGTGCGCGCCGGTAGATGACGCTCGCGGTCTCGCGGACGTTCTCGGGCAGACCGAGCGCCGAGGCCATCCGATCGATCTCGCCGAGCGCCTGCTTGAGGTTGCGCTCCTTCGAATCGCGCGTCCGGAACCGCTCGTTCCAGGTCCGGAGCCGCTGCATCTTCCGGCGCTGGCGGTTCGAGAGCTGGTTCCCGTAGGCGTCTTTGTCCTGCCAACCGATGTTCGTCGAGAGCCCCTTGTCGTGCATCATGTTGGTGGTGGGGGCACCGACGCGGGATTTCTGGTCCTTCTCGGCGCTGTCGAAGGCGCGCCACTCGGGGCCGCGGTCGATCTCGTCCTCCTCGACGACCAACCCGCACTCGGTACAGACCGTCTCCCCGTGCTCGGAGTCGGCCTCGAGACGGGCGTCACACTCCGGACAGGTCGCTACGCCTTCGGTACTCTCGGTTTGCTCGGTCGCCTCGGTTCGGTTCTCCTCGGTGTAGGTTCGGATTCCAGTGTCACTCATGATTGGTGTGGGTGAGTTACTCCCGACTCCGGGGATGGGGGACCAAAGAATCCGGGATCGGGCTACTCCTGATTCAACGTTAGTCCGAAAACTACTTAAATGTTTCGCAACTTTCCAACGCAGATTCGTCGAATACGGTGGTCTCGAACGGTATTGTGCGACAGCCGATAACACGGTGGGCCACAGTCTGACGGCCTATATATAATAAATGTTTCTTCTAATCACCCGCATCCATCAGCCACATAGCGGGCCCACGTTAGCGA
>CAZWZX010000096.1:0-9469 GCA_964638655.1 uncultured Natronomonas sp. | reverse complement strand
AGCTTCTGCATCACCCAGTTGACCGCGGCGAGTTGGTAGGGCTCGAGCCGAACCAGCGAGTTCGAGATGCTCAGCAACCGGCCTGTTCGTGCGCGATCTGCGGTCGAAGCGCTCGGGAACGCAGATCGTACCGCTCGGCCGAGACCACTCCGTGGTCGGGGTATAGCCGATCGGCCGTTTCCGGGGCCAACGAACCGATTCGATCGCATTCCGTCTCTATCTCGACGTCGTCGATACAGACGGTCTTCACGCCCGCGTCGTCGACGTGCGCTCGGAGGTAGTCGATGTCGCCGACTGAGTGGGTCTTGATGACCTCGGCATCGGCCCCGTCGAGTACGATCGTATCGCCGGGCTCGAAGTCGTTCATTTCGGTCACTCCTGGGTGATCGTGACGAAGTTCAAGACGAATTCCTGGGGGAGGACGCCGCCGTGATAGAAGCGAGCGTCGGGAAGGCCCCGATCCCGGAAGCCTCGACGACGGGTTCCTTTGCCGGAATATTCGTCACCGGTTCGGACGGAGAACGGCCGCCGTCAGCGGCGGTTCACGAACTGAACGAACCCCCGACGAGATATTGTATATCGACCCCCGCCTTCGCTCGCCGATCACTCCGCGTCGCCCGAGAGCAGTTCCCTCGAGGCACCCAAAAGCGCCTCGAGACCGTCCGCCGCCTCGGCGAGGTCGATCCGTTCGTTGTAGGTGTGGGCCTGATCCAGGTCGCCCGGTCCCCAGGTGATCGCCTCAATGCCGGCGTCGTTGATGAAGTTCCGGACGTCGGTCGCGGCCGTGACGCCCCACGGTTCTTTCGAGACGCCCGCGACGTCGTGGGAGTGCTCGCGGAAGACGACGGCGAGTTCGCTGTCGTCGTCGATCGCGGCGGCCTCGTACGTTCGGGTCCGCTCCCAGGTTACGTCGATCCCGTGTTCGGCTCCGACGGAGGAGACGAGGTCGTCGATCTCGTCGTCGATCTCCGCGATCGACTCCGAGGGGAGCACCCGTCGGTCGACGGTGAGCGTCGCGCTTTCGGGGACGACGTTCTCCTTCGTTCCGGCCTCGAACATCGTCACCGTCGCGTAGGCCGGGCCCAGGAGGTCGTCAGTGCGGGCTCGAACCGTCTCGTCGTACCCCTCGAGGGCGTCGAGAACCGGCCGGGCAGCGTCGATCGCGTTGGTCCCCTGATCGGGGCGACTCGCGTGGGACGGCTCGCCCTCGACGGTGATCTCGTACCAGACGAGACCCTTCTCTCTTGTCGCCGTCCGCATCGTCGTCGGCTCCAAGACGACCCCGTAATCGCCGTCGTACCCCTCCTCGAGGAGCGCCTTCGTCCCGGGTTCGGCGGTCTCTTCGCCCATCGCCGCGTGGAAGACGACCGAGCCGTCGAGTTCGCCGCTTTCGATCTCGCCGGCGAGTTTGACCGTCGCCAGCATGGCGATCGCGACGCCGGTCTTCATGTCGGCGCTGCCCCGCCCGTGGAGCTGTCCGTCCTCGATGTCGGCGTCGAAGGGGCCGCGCTCCCACTTGGATCGATCGCCCGCCGGAACGACGTCGATGTGTCCGTTGAGAACGATCGAGGGCGAACCTGACCCGATCTCGACGCCGACCTGCGGTCGGTCCGGTTCCGGCGTCTCGACCAGATCGGCGTCGATCTCGCGCTCGCCGAACCACTCGACGATGTACTCCGCACAGGCCTTCTCCTTGCCCGGCGGGTTGCTCGTATCGATCTCGACCAGGTCGGCAGCCAGCGTTTCGATCGCCTCGTCCGTATCTCCCATACCGTATTCGCCTCGATGATCTCTGAAATAGTTTGTGTAGCCGCAGTAGTCTCACGAACGAGCCTCGCGGCAGTCTTCGACGTACATGAAAAAACATCGTATTAATATGTTTGGCTCGTGAGCGTTTCCGTACTGACCATGTCCGACCGCACGGGAGCCTGGACGACCGCGGAGGCCGAATACGAAGACGAGGTGATCGGCGACACCACGATCCCCCGGCTCTTCGAGGACAGCGCCGATCGACACGCCGAACGGGAAGCCCAGTGGTACAAGGGAGGGATCTACGATCGCTCTCTGACGCCGGAGATCGTTCCACCGGCGCCCGACGGGGAGTACACCTCGATCACCTACGCGGAGATGCGGGAGATCGTCCGCTCGCTCGCGGCCGGTTTTCGGGATCTCGGTGTCGAGGAAGACACCCGGGTGGGGATCTTCGCCGATACGCGCATGGAGTGGGCACACGCCGATCTCGCCGTCCTCGCCGCCGGGGGCGTGGTGACGACCGTCTACACCGAATCGAGCCCCGAACAGGTCCGATACCTGCTCGAGGACCCGGGGGCGTCGATCGCCGTCGTCGAGAACGGTGAAATGCTCGAACGCGTCCTCGAGGTCGAAGAGGGGCTCGACCTCTCCGCGTTCGTCGTCATCGACGAACTCGACGGGGCGAACGATCGGGACGACGTTCACACGCTCGCGGAGCTCTACGAGCACGGGAGCAGGCGTTTCGAGGCCGAGCGGTACGGATCGTGGCTCGACGAGAGAGACACCGGCGACCTCGCTTCGCTCATCTACACGTCCGGAACGACCGGGCAACCGAAGGGAGTGCAGTTGACCCACGGGAACTTCCGATCGAACGTCAACGCGCTCAGAAAGCGCTTTGCGCCGCGCCCGGACAGGGATCCGTCCGTCCCCTCGATCGACGAGACCGATCGGGTACTCTCGTTCCTTCCGCTCGCCCACGTCTTCGAGCGGGTTTCCGGGCACTTCCTCACGTTCGGCAGCGGCACGACAGTGGCCTACGCCGAGTCGACCGACACCGTCGCCGAGGACATACAGAAAGTCCGGCCGACGACCGCATCGTCGGTGCCTCGCGTCTACGAGCGGATCTACGACAGCCTGCGGGAAGAGGCCCCGGAGGCGATCTTCGAACGCGCCGTCCCGATCGCCAGAGCGTGGTCGGCGACCGACGATCCCGGCCTCGGCCTCCGCCTGAAACACGCCGTGATGGATCGGCTCGTCTACTCGTCGGTCCGCGAGAAGATGGGCGGGAACATCGAGTTCTTCGTCAGCGGCGGCGGCAGCCTCTCGAAACGACTCTCACAGCTCTTCGACGGGATGGGGATTCCGATCTTCGAGGGGTACGGACTGACCGAGACGGCGCCGGTCGTCTCCGTGAACCCGCCGGAGGATTACCGGGCGGGGACGCTCGGCCCCCCGCTTTCGAACGTCGAGACCCGTCTCGAGGAGAGCGTCGTCCCGGCCGAACAGCGCGAGAAAGCCGACGGAGGGATCGGTGAGCTACTGGTGAGAGGACCGAACGTCACGGAGGGGTACTGGAACCGTCCCGAGGCGACGAGGGAGGCGTTCACCGACGACGCCCCCGCAAGCGAGGGGTCGGGAGGGCGGCCCTCTCAGGGGAAATGGTTCCGGACCGGTGACATCATCGAGATCACCGACGACGGATACCTGATCTATCACGATCGGATCAAACAGCTCATCGTCCTCGACACCGGCAAGAACGTCGCGCCGCAGCCGATCGAAGACGAGTTCGCGACCTCCGATCGGATCGATCAGGCGATGATCGTCGGCGACGGTCGGAAGTTCGTCGCCGCCCTCTTCGTGCCGAACTTCGAGGCGATCGAGCGGTGGGCAGAATCGGAAGGGATCGACCTCCCGTCGGACCGCGAATCGGTCTGTGCCGACGAACGCGTTCGCGAGTACGTCGGTCGGGAGGTCGAAACGGTGAACGAGACGCTCTCGAAGCACGAACGCATCAAGGAATTCCGGCTGCTTCCCCGCGAGTGGAGCCCGGACAACGATCTGCTCACGCCGTCGATGAAGATCAAGCGCGGGAACGTCCTCGATCAGTTCGAGGAGCACATCGAGGACATCTACGGTGGCGACGACGGACCGTGAACGTCACCGTATCGCTGACGGTCGTATAGGCTGTCCGTGCGAGCGATCCGGACATCGACTGACACCTCCTCGGACGAGCACGTTTTTACCGACGGGGACGTTCTCGGGAGCGTGACCGATCCATACGAACATCTCGGTTCGGACCAGTATATGGGGCCGCTCGTCGAGCGCTACGGCCGTCTCGAACTCGATCCGGCCGATGACATGTTCCGACGACTCGTCGTCTCCGTCCTGCGCCAGCAGGTCTCGATGGCCTCGGCCGAGGCGACGAGAGAGCGACTGTTCGAGGCGGTCGACGTGACGCCGGAGGGGATCCTCGCGACCGATACGGAGACGCTTCGCGACTGTGGGCTCTCGAGACAGAAGGCGGACTACGTCAGGAACATCGCGGCGGCGTTCGACTCGGGGTACGACCGGACGTACTTCGAGGGACTCGACGACGAGGCGGTCATCGAGGAACTCACGGAAATAAAGGGGATCGGCGAGTGGACGGCCCGGATGCAACTGCTGTTCTCGCTCGGCCGTCCCGACGTGTTCCCGGTCGGCGACCTCGGCGTCCGAAAGGGCATGCGCTCGCTCTTCGGGGAGGAGCTGTCACGCGAAGAGATGGTCGAAGAATCGAAACGGTGGGCGCCCCACCGGAGCTACGCGACGCTGTATCTGTGGCGAACCGACGAGGACATCGCCGAGTCGGTCGGGGAGGTCGCGGAACGGTAGCCTGTCGACCCGAACCGCTTTGTCCGCTCGGAATCCGAACCGAAACGATGAGTGCGAACCTCGTCCTCGCGACGCTGGCACTGTGTACCGGGTTCCTCGCCGGCGCGGCCTTCGCGGCTGTCGGCGCGCCGATCCCCGCACCGCCGACGGCGGCCGGCGTCCTCGGGATCGTCGGCATCTATCTCGGATTCAAAGTCGTCGATCACCTCGGGGTCGGCTACGATCTGCTCTCGGCGTTCGGGCTCTGACTCGAAGGGGACCGATCCGCACCCGGGACGGAAACGAAAAGACCGATGGTAGTCGCGGCCCATCACCGAGTTGTATGAACGACAACTACGGCGTGTATCTGGTCACCGATGCCACGCTCTCCGGGGACCGCTCGACCCCCGAGATCGTCGAGAGTGCGATACGTGGCGGCGTCGACATCGTCCAGTTGCGCGAGAAGGGGGCGAGTGCACGGAACCGATACGAACTCGGCGGGGAGCTACGCGAGTTGACACGCGAGGCCGGGGTACCGTTCGTCGTCAACGACCGGATCGATCTCGCCGCCGCGATCGACGCCGACGGCGTCCACCTCGGGGACGACGACCTGCCCGTCGACGTGGCCCGTCGCCGGCTGGGTGAGGACGCGACGATCGGCCGGTCGGTCTCGACCCCGGAGGCGGCGCGCCGGGCCGAGGACGCCGGCGCCGACTACCTCGGCGTCGGGGCGGTCTACGGGACGACGTCCAAAGAGACCTCCCCCGACCAGTCGAACGTCGGTCTCGATCGGATCCGGGCGGTTCGGGAAGCGACTGACCTCCCCTTCGTCGGGATCGGCGGCGTGACGCCCGAAAACGCCCGTGCAGTCGTCGAGGCGGGCGCCGACGGCGTCGCCGTCATCTCCGCGATCACCGGGGCCGACGATCCCGAGGCGGCGACACGACGTCTCGGAGCCGCAGTCCGTGGGGTCGACGCCGATGTCTGAGATCGATCTCGCCGGCGCGCTCGGGGCGGTCGCCGACGCCGAACCCCTCGTCAACGCCGTGACGAACGACGTCACCGTCAACGACGTCGCCAACGTCACGCTCCACTGGGGCGGGCTTCCCGTGATGTCCGACGACGAGCGCGAAGTCGCCGACATGATCTCGGGCGCCGACGCCTGTCTGTTGAACATGGGAACGGTCGACGAGACGGGAGAATCGACGATGCTGACCGCCGGCGAGGCGACGAACGAGCGCGGACTCCCGCTCGTGCTCGATCCGGTCGGCGTCGGTGCGACCCCGACTCGGACCCGCGTCGCGACCCGACTGCTCGCGGAGTTGGACGTGACGATACTGAAGGGCAACTACGCCGAAATCACGGCGCTTTCGGGGGGAGACGCGGAGGTTCGCGGCGTCGAGTCGGTCGGCGAATACGCCGAGATCGCCGAACGGGCGCTCGCGTGTGCTCGGCAGTATGACACCGTCGTCGTCGCCTCCGGAGGGACGGATATCGTCGCCACGTCCGGAGCGGCATATGAGCTGTCCGTCGGGGATCGGATGATGGGCCGAATCGTCGGCACCGGCTGTATGCTCGGCGTGACGCTTGCGACCTTCGCGGGCGGTATGGGCCTCGATCGGGCCGTCGAGGCGGCGCTTTCGGGAACCGTCGCGTTCGGGCTCGCGGGCGAACGGGCGGCGACGGAGGGGCGATACGACGGTCCAGCGAGCTACCGGGTCGCCTTTCTCGATGCGGTCGCCGGGATGACCGACCGACCGCCGGAGTCGGGAAACGATCGAATCGGGCGGGTTCTTTCGGCCTGATCGAACCGCGAGCAGCGTGAAACCTATTTCGGTGGCCGTTCTACCGGGTGTATGAGCACCTACAAACGGGTCAACTACCGCGAGATCGAACCCGTCTCCGGCGGGATGCATTTCCTCAGAGAGCCGCTCGAAAGCGAGCAGGTCGGCGTGACGATCACCCGCTGTGAGCCGAACTGGAAGAGCCGACCCCACGACCACGCGGAGAACGGTCACGAGGAGATCTACGTCCTCATCGAGGGCACGGCGACCGTCGTCATCGACGACGAACCCGTCGAGATGGAGTACGGCGACGCGGTCTGGATCCCGCCGAACGCGACGAGACAGATCCGAAACGACGACGAGGAGTGCGCCTTCGTTCTGGTGAGCGCTCCCGCCTCGATCGAACCGGAAGACGGCGACGCGGAGTGGAGTACGGACGGTTTCATCGGGTGAATCGGGTCCGGAGGCCCCGGAAGGATATGTTGCCTCGCTGCTCGTTCGACCGGTAAAACCCGACGGACGAGATCGACGCGTTCTTCGTTCAGTTTCGGACCTCTGTGGCTCGAACGGGGACAATCCTAATGGGCTCCGGCCCGTAACACGGGAAATGGGACGATCGACCGATGTATACAATGCCACCCGGAGGCGCCTCCTCCCCGGGATACACGGAGCGTTGGACACGTTCATCGGGGGATACGCGCTCAGCGATACGCCACCGGAGGAGTACGTCGGTACACTCCACGGTTCGGAGCCGGAGGTCGAATCACTGTTAGCCTCGCTTGGACTCGATCGAAACCTCGTCGCCTCGTTGAAAGTGCGGATCGATGGAAACGTCTCCGACGGCTCGTGGGTGTACCGTGAGTCGCTGCTTGCCAGCCACCAGTTACACGTGACGATCCACCGGGCCGAGACGGGCGTCGATACCTACGCACACTGGGAATACTCGTCGATCCGTCATCCGTATCGCCACTACCTCGCCCGTGAATACAGCGCCGAAAAGGGTGTCGGGATGATGCGATCTGTGTTGGAAGAGACGACGGATCGACACGACATCTCCTGGAGCATCGACTCCCCGCACCGACGACACACGTGGTATATCAGCCTCTTGCGAACAGTTTCGGAGCCATTGGCCCGCAGAGTTGCCGATATCGACGAACGGTTCAATGGAGGCCTGACCGAACAGACACCGGGACTCCTCCAACGGGCGTCGTCAGTTCTCCGGTGAGCCCCAACTATGACATCCTCCTCGGCGTGAACGCCGAGGTTTCCTCTCGCGTGAGGTCGGGCGTTCCGACATCACCGGAGGCAAGATTTCCCTCGATGGGTACTCTGGTTTGTGTGCTGTTCGTCGGTCCCTGTCGGGAGTAGTGTGCTTGAGTTGGTGTATCCACTTGAACCACACAGGCCGTGCCATCGGCCCGACTCAGCCTTACGGCGGAGTCTCACGTTGGGCAGGCTCGCGTTTTTGATGACGGAGGAACGCCAAACCACCTCCAATTTTCCCAAGTGAGCTATCGATCGATTCGGCCGACTCTAATTTAAGTGTGTTGACGCGATTCACGCCCGCCCTGTTCGGTCCTCGGTTCCGACTGTGGTCGGAACGCTCGTTCCTCACGGAAAGGGCGGGACTCTCTCGCTGTCACAGGTAGCTTCTGAGTGACCCCGGTACACTCCGTATTACTATGAGCGTCTCCGCCGGTGGGTACGTCTGTGAGCGAGAAGTCCCACCCTGACGGCACGATCACCGAACTGATCAAGGATCGTGACATCCGATCGTGGGTGGGTATGCGGATGGACCGATGGCTCCTATCGAGCGTGATCCTGGCCGGATCGTTTTTGACACTCGTTTCGCTCAGCTTTCTCGATCTCACCCCACTCCGAGAGGTCGCAGCCGATCAAGACACGATCGAATCCCTCTTTTCGGCGTTCATCGGCGCGATTATCACGGGGACGGCCATCGTCGTAACGATCAACCAGTTGGTTCTGTCACAGGAACTGGGTTCGGCCGGCGACCAGTACAACCGCATGCGCGAGACGATGACGTTCCGGCGGGACGTCGAGAGCGTGCTCGGTTGCGGTGTAAGCCCGCCGGCTCCCGCTGCGTTTCTGTACGAACTGCTCGAGGGGATCGAAAGCCGAGCCAAAGAGCTTCAACAGACGGTAGCTGGGAATTCCAACGCCGAACTGTGCCGCGAACTCACCGAATATACGGAGAGCGTAACCGACGATACAAAGGCCGTCAAGGGTTCGCTAGAGAACGCCCAGTTCGGTACGTTCGAGGTAATCTGGAACGCTCTCGGTTTCAATTACTCGTGGAAGCTTTACCGCGCACGGCGGCTACGGCACGAATACGCCGACTCGATGAATGACGAGACGGACGAGGGTCTAGAGGAGCTGATCGAGAGCCTCACGTTGTTCGGCCCGGCGCGCGAACACTTCAAAACGCTGTACTTCCAGTGGGAGCTGATCGATCTCTCGCGGGCGCTGTTGTACATCGCGATTCCCGCATTGATCGTGATGACGGCCTTCATAATGTTCGTCGACGGGACGACGTTACCCGGACGGACACTCGGTGTGGACAACCTCGTCTGGCTCACCTGTTTCGGATTCACTGTGGGGATCGCTCCGTTCGTCGTCTTCACCGTCTATATCCTGCGGATAGTGACTGTCGCCAAGCGCACCCTAGCGATGGGACCGGCTATTCTCCGAGAAAGCAAACGCGAGGAAAGACTCGAATGAACCGGATACCGACCGTGTCGTCGTGGGCGATCGCCGATGCGACAGTCCGACGATCCGTCTCAGTACGAGCGGACCTTCGGCTCGTACTCCTTGTTCTCGCCCTCGAGGATGACCGGTTTGTAGTAGATCTCCGGCGAGCCGTCGTTCCAGGCGATCATCGTGTGTTTGAGCCACTCGTCGTCCTTCCGCTCTTGGTGGGCCTTCCGCCAGTGAGCGCCGCGGAACTCCTCGCGAGCCAGGGCCCCGAGCGTGATCGTCTCGGCGATGTCGATGAGGTTTCTGGTTTCGATCGTGTGGATGAGATCGGTGTTGAACGTTCGCGAGGGGTCGGCGACGGCGACGTC
>CAZWZX010000095.1:0-9486 GCA_964638655.1 uncultured Natronomonas sp. | reverse complement strand
TATAAACTCTTTCTACAGGTTGGAAGACGTTTAGTGTCATTATATTACATGATTCTCCATCTGTCCGATCCGCCGGGGCTTTGTCGGCGGGACACGAACGGTTCGTATGGTCGTCGCCGATCTCCACGTACACACGACGAACTCCGACGGGACCCTGACGCTGGAGGGGCTCCCGGAGGCCGCTGACGCCGCGGGCGTCTTCGCCGTCGCCGTCACGGACCACGATCGGCTCCACCCGGAACTTTCGACGCCGGTCGCGACGATCGACGGGCTGACCGTCGTCCACGGGATCGAGTTACGGGTCGACGCGGGCGACCGGCGCGTCGATCTCCTCGGCTACGGTGTGCGGCGAACGCCGGCGCTGGAGTCGCTGATCGAGCGGCTTCAAACCGATCGGGTCGATCGGGGACGAGCGATCATCGAACGCGTCGAGGATCGCCTCGGGACGGCGATCCCCGTCGAACCGAGGCCGGGTCTCGGCCGCCCCCACATCGCCGAGGCGATCGCGTCCGTTTCCGAATACAGCTATGGGGAGGCCTTCGAGGAACTGATCGGCGCCGGCTGTCCCTGTTATGTGCCTCGCGACATCCCGTCGTTCGAGGACGGTTCGGACGTCCTCAAGACCGCCTGCGGGATCGTCTCGCTGGCGCATCCCTTCCGGTACGACGACCCCGAGAGCGCGCTCGAACTCTGCTCGGAGCTCGACGCGGTCGAACGCTTCTACCCGTACGGTCGCGAGGTCGATACCCGGCCGATAGAACGGGCCATCGAACGCCACGATCTCCTCGCGACCGGCGGCAGTGACGCCCACGATGGGACTGTCGGCGTCGCGGGCCTCGACGAGGGGGCGTATCGTGCCTTCCGATCGGCGCTGTGACGGTCGCTGGATCTTCTCTCGCCCCGTTTCCGTCCGACGGACGGATGACGCGAGCGCTGGGTTCAAACCCCTCCATCCCATATGCGTTTTTATGCAGTGTCACTACTGTGACGAGGAGGCCGCAGTCGCAGTCGAGAAAGATCACCTGAAGGTCGGCCTCTGTAAGCCGCACCTCCGCGAGCGGATGGAGGAACTCTCCGACACCGAGTGGCTCGAGGAGTTCCAATCGCAGATCGACGACGCGCTCGAGTAACGGTCAGCAACTCTTTTGACGCTCCCATCGACAGAAAGCGTATGCTCGAAGATCAGACCTGTCTCGTCACGGGCGCCTCACGCGGTATCGGTCGCGCCATCGCGATCGAACTCGGCCGGTGTGGGGCCGACGTGGCCGTCAACTACCGTTCCTCGACCGCCGAGGCGACGGCGACTGCCGAGACGATCGAGGAGTCCGGCGGCAGCGCCGTGACGGTGCAGGCCGACATCGCCGACTACGAGCAGGTCGAATCGATGGCATCGACGGTTCGGGACCGCTTCGGACCCCTCGACGTCCTCGTCAACAACGCCGGCATCACCGTCGACAAGAAGTTCGAGAACATGACGCGGGACGACTGGGACCGCGTCATCGACGTCAACCTCGGCGGCACGTTCAACTGCACGCACACCTTCTTTAGCGACATCAAAAGCGCCGAGGAGGGTCGTCTGATCAACATCTCGAGCGTCGTCGGTCAACAGGGCAACTACGGACAGGCCAACTACGCCACCACGAAATCGGGGCTGTTCGGCTTCACCCGCACGCTCGCTTTGGAGTTGGCCTCCGAGGGTTCGACCGCCAACTGCATCGCCCCCGGTTTCGTCGACACCGGAATGCTCGAGATCGTTCCCGGCCGGGTCAAAGAGAAGATCCGCCGCCGGATCCCGCTCGGGCGCTTTGCGAACCCCGAAGACGTCGCCGGACTCGCCCGGTTCGTCGCGAGCGAGGATTCGAGTTACATGACCGGCCAGGTTCTCGGCGTCAACGGCGGCATGGAGTGGTGATCCGACTCCCTACTCGTCGAACCGAACGTCCGTGACCGAACACACTTCGACCGACTCGATGTCGGCCGCCCCGAACTCTCCGGTCGGCTTTACCTCTATTCGGACCTCGAACCCGCCCGCTCGATATACTCGACTGCAGCCTGCGGCGTTTCGACGGCTTCGAACCCCGCCAACCCGACGTCGTGTGTTCCCAGCCCGGCGACCGGTCGGCCGAAATCGAGCGCGTGACCGATCTCCGAGAGCGTCCCGGTCGATCCGTCGATCGCGATAACCGCGTCGCCGTTGAGTGCGACGAGAGCGTTTCTGGCGTTGCCGAGCCCCGTCGCGATCGGCGTCGTCACCCACTCGTTTGCGTCCCTGCGGCGCTCGCCGGGCAGTATTCCGATCGTTTCGGCGTCTGCTCGGGCTTCGAGTGCGCCCCGACAGACCGCCTCCATGACGCCGGTCAACCCACCACAAACGACCGTGTGGTCGCGTTCGCCGAGGAGCCGACCGACGGCACTCGCGGTGTCGTACGTCGACTCGTCGACTCTCGAACCGCCGATGACTGCAACGTTCATACCGGCCGTTTGATCGGCGAGGAAAAGAAACGCCCCGGTTCAGATCGCGTCCTGAATGACTTCGAGCGCGTCCTCGCGGTCGTCCCATTCGATGAACACCGCGATGGAGGTCGCACTGGTGATCAGATCGAGAACGTTTATATGCTCCTCCGCGAGCGGCGTGATGATCTCCTGGAGGACGCCCGACTGTCCCGATAACTCTCCGCCGGTGATTCTGATGACCGCCACGTCGGAGTCGACGGTGACGCTCGAAACCTCCTCGAGGTCGATAATCGCCTCATGGAGGACGTTCTCGGCGCGCTCGGCGACCGCGGCGTCGATATAAAACGACATCGAGTCCATTCCGCTGGAGACGGCGTCGATGTTGATATCCGCGTCGGCGAGCACCGTCGAGAGGTCGGCGAGCACGCCCGGCGTGTTCCGGATCGCTCGTCCGGCCGCGGTCAGACAGGCCAGCGGCTCCTCCCGCATATCGATGAGGTTCTCGAACTGCCCCTCGATCGTGGTGCCGCCCCCCAACAGATCGCCGTGCTGGTAGTGGGCGACCCGGACGACCATCTCGCCGGTCTTGTACGACAGCGCCGATGGTGCGACGACCTCCGCACCCCGAAAGGAGAGGTTCCGGAGCTCGTCGACCGTGATCTCGCCGACGTTGCGTGCGCCCTCGACGACGCGGGGATCGCCGGTCATGACGCCCTCGACGTCGGTGATGATGACGACCTCGTCGGCGCTCATGTAGTTGCCAAGCATCACGGCGGTGGTATCGGAGCCGCCCCGCCCGAGCGTCGTCACGTTGCCGGCGTGGTCCTGTGCGAGAAAGCCGGTGATGACGGGGACGTACCCCTTCGAGGCCATGTCGGCGGCCAACTGTTTCGCCCGGCGTCGGGTCTCCTCGACGTCGACTTGCCCGTGCTCGTCGGTGATGACGGGCCAGCCGTCGCCCCCGGGTTCGAGGAACTTCGCGTCGATCCCTCGGGCGCCGAGGGCGGCTTTGAGCATCCGGACCGAGGTCCGTTCGCCCATCGAGACGATCTCGGCTTCGTCCGATTCGTCCGCCTCGAAGGTGATCGCGTCGAGCAGAAAGTCAGTCGTCGAGCCCATCGCGCTCGCGACGACGGCGACCTCGTGGCCCTCGTTGACTGCCGCGGCGATCGAGTCCGCGGCTCGATTGACCCGGTCGCCGTTCCCGAGGCTCGTTCCGCCGAACTTGGCGACTACGCGCATCGTCTCACCCGCAGTCCCGTGTGGTAGCTCATACCTCCCGGTTACCGTTTACGGGTAGATAACGGTGTCCATCTCCCGTCGGTTTCCGGCCCCTCGAGCGGTTTCCCGAACGCCGTCGTTCGGCGCCAAGAGTTAATTGGGTCGAGCACGTTACCGGTTCACATGAACGTGCGGGACGCGGTCGAAGCCGACGCCGAACGGCTCGCAGCGCTGACCGGCGCCCCGACCGACGTGATGCGGAACCTCGTCCACGACCGGACGGTCCGCGTCGCCGAGGACGGCCGGACGGTCGTGGGATTCGTCAGCTACGACGCGGACGGCTCGACCGTCCACGTGACCCAACTCGAGGGCAACGCGGAGCTCTGTGAACGGCTGCTTGCCGAGCCGAGCCGCTTCGCCGACCGGGAGGGGATGGACGTCGAGCTGCTGGCGATGGCCTCCGACGACGCGGCGAGGACGGCCGCCGAACGGGCCGCCTTCGAGCGGTGCGGCTCCGGACCGCGCTTCGACGGCGACCGGACGGTTCGGTACCGCTGGGATCCGTCGGTCTGATCCCCGCGCTCACCCCGGGATCGTTCACTCCCAGGCACTCGGTGCGACGCCGAGCCGCCGGACGAGTGGGGGATACAGAAACGACACCCCGAGCAGGATCAACAGCTCGATCACGATCCCCTGCTCGCCGACCGCCCACCGCACCGCCCCGATCACGACGAACAGGATCGCCAAAAGCGCGAGGTAATGCGGCATGAGTTCGGCGAGCCGATCGAAATCAACCATGTTCCCCGGTTCGGGTCCGCCCGCAAAAACCCCCCGGCTCCGACCGAACGACGAAAGGGGAATTCGTCGAAGAGTCGGTAGATGCCAAAGCGAGAGGTGTGAATTGCCTCGGAGACAAGTCCCGAGGCTTCACCGTCTTGATCGCACGTTGTGAACTGGGGCGTGCCGTCGCAGTCGAATTTGATCCCCCTCGACCTTCCCGAGACAGGCCGGCGCGCCCGTCAGGTTTCCACGGAGGTCCGCTGTGCCGCCGAAAAGATCGAATACTCGACCGCGTCGACGCCATCGACGGTCCGCAAACGCGTCACGTACGAGCCGACCGCATCCATCGCACCCTCGAGGACGAACAGTTCCAGGCAGGCCTCCCCGGCGTGGCTGTGGATGTTCGAAGTGACCAACGCCTCGTGTCCGTGACGGAGTTCCGAGAGGTTCGTCTCCGCACCGGAGTCGTGCTCGAACACCGCCGTAACGACACAGACGACCTCCCTGTCGGCGGGCGTATCCTCGAACTCGTAGAGCAACTCACGGGCACCGTCCCGTACCGCTTCGCTACGGCCGCTGTACCCGTGTGTTTCGATGAACTCGTCGAGGTCGTCGAGGAGCCGTTCGGGCATCGAGATGCTGACGACTGCCATAGACCCCGATCCGGATCCCGGAGACATATCTTTTGTTATGATCTGTTAACTATTTCGTAATAACTAACAATTTTGTATCTTCAGTTCTTAATAGATCCCGATGAGCGACTCAATACCGGTTACGATCCTCTCGGGCGCGCTCGGCGCCGGGAAGACGACGACGCTGAATCACGTGTTGACCGCCGACCACGGACACGAGGTCGCCGTCCTGGTCAACGACATGGGCGAGGTCAACGTCGACGTCGATCACGTCGAACAGCAGTCGGAGCTCTCACAGACCGACGAGGAGATCATCGAGATGTCCAACGGGTGTATCTGCTGTCGGCTCCGCGGCGACATGCTCGAGGCGGTCGGCGCGCTCGTCGAGAACCGCGAGTTCGATTACCTGCTCGTCGAGTCCTCGGGGATCTCCGAGCCGATCCCCGTCGCCCAGACGTTCGCGTTGGGCTTTGAGGACGCCGACTACGATCCGGCCGAGGACTATCACCTCGATACGACGGTGACTGTCGTCGACGCTCACGCGATGTACGACGGGTTCGGCTCGGGAGCGACGCTCGCGAGCGCGGACGCCCACGGCGGCACCGACCGCATCCCCGAGGAGGTGTTGATGGATCAGATCGAGTTCTGTGACGTTTTGCTTTTGAACAAATGTGACCTCGTTCCCGGCGGGGACCTCGAGGAGATCGAGGCCGTCCTCGAGACGCTGCAGCCGCGCGCGAAAATCATCCGCACGGAGTTCGGCGCGGTCGACCCGGGTGAGATCCTCGACACCGGACGTTTCGATTTCGAGGCGGCACAGAACTCCGCCGGCTGGAAACACGAACTGGAGGACGGCCACCACCACGACGCCGCCGCCGACGAACACGGCGTCGAGTCGTTCGTCTTCCGGGCGGATCGGCCGTTCCATCCCGAACGGATCGCGGAGTTGTTCCGGGGCCTTCCTTCCTCGATCATCCGGGCGAAGGGGTTCTTCTGGTCGGCTGGCCGCGAGGACGTCGCGATGGGGCTGGACAAGGCTGGTCAATCGGTCCGGGCCGGACCGAAGGGTCAGTGGATCGCTACCCTTCCGCCCCGACAGCAACAGCGTTACTTCGAGGCGATGCCGGAGTTGGAAGACGAATGGGACGAGAAGTTCGGTGACCGTGGCGTCGAGTTGGTGTTCATCGGCCGCGATTTCGGCCAGGCCGAACTCGAAGCGTGGCTGGAGGACTGTCTGTTGAGCGACGCCGAGATGAACGACGACTGGGATCGATATCCCGACCCGTTCGGCGTCGACGAACAGCGCGAACTCGCGCTCGCGGACGACTGAGAGATGGGTGTCCCAGCGACGGTCCTCTCGGGGACGCTCGGCGCCGGCAAGACGACGCTGCTCAACCACGTCCTCGCCGGGGACCACGGCTACGAGGTTGCGGTTCTCGTCAACGATATGGGCGAGATCAACGTCGACGCGGAACTGGTCGGGCGCCGGGTCGAAAGCGACAGGGACGTCATCGAGCTCTCGAACGGCTGTATCTGCTGTGGTATTCAGGGCGAGTTCGAACGGGCGATCACCGACCTCGCAATCGACGAGTCCTTCGAGTACCTGTTGGTCGAACCGTCCGGGATCTCCGAGCCCGCAGCGGTGGCCGGACAGTTCGTCTCGACTCACGCCGGGACGTTCTACGACCTCGAAAGCGTCACGACGGTCGTCGACGCCCGCCGGTTTCACGACACGATCGTGGCCGGGGATCGTTCGCCAGGCGAGGGCGACACAGGCGGCGACCGTCCCCTTTCGGAACTCGTCGTCGACGGCGTCGAGTTCTGTGATACGCTCGTCGTCAACAAGACGGATCTGGTGAGCGAAACGGAGCTGGATGCGGTCACCGAGACGATCCGGACGCTACAGCCCGAAGCCGCGTTACTGACGACGACGTTCGGCCGGGTCGACCCGGACGACGTTCTCGCGACCGGTCGGTTCGACGCCGAGACTGTCCCCGGCTCCGCGAGCTGGAAACGGGCGCTCGAACACGATCGGAAACACGGTAGCGAAACGGCGAACGGGCGGGACGATCACGAACACGGAGGGGGAGGCCACGGCCACAGCCACGCCCATCCCCCCGAGCGGTTCGGGATCGACTCCTTCGTCTACTCTCGACGTCGACCGATGCACCCCGAACGACTCGCTGACGAGCTTGCGGCCCTCCCCGAGAGTATCGTCCGTGCGAAGGGGTTTCTCCACGTCGCCGGACGTTCGGACCACGCCCTGACGATCTCGCTCGCCGGCCGACAGACGCGCGTTACGGTCGCGGGACGATGGATCGCCTCGCTTCCACAGGAGCAACGCAACCGGTATCGGCAGTCGCGACGCCCGAGATGGGATGAGCGATACGGCGACCGCCGGACCGAACTCGTCGTGATCGGGCAGAACGTGGACCGAGAAGAGATCGAGCGGCGACTGGATAGCTGTGTCCTCTCCGAACCCGATCCGGAACCCGGGTACAATGGTCCCGAGAACCCGTTTCCCGAGCGGGAAGGAACGGAGGTCGAACTGTGACGGACGACCACGTTCCACCTGCGGAGCGTCGCGGCGTCGACGACGACGGCCACGACGTCATCGATCCGCTGTACGTCGCGGTCGTGACCGTCTCCTCCTCCCGTGACCCCGACACGGATCCCGGCGGAGATACCGCCGCCGAACTCATCTCGGCTGCGGACGGACGTGTCACCGCCCGGGAACTGGTTCGGGACGATTTCGCGGAGATCCGCGGGACGGTCGATCGTCTCGCCGGCCGCGAGGACGTCGACTGTATCGTCACCACCGGCGGGACCGGGATGACGATGGACGACGTGACGCCCGCCGCGTGCGCGGGCCTCTTCGAACGCGAGATCCCGGGCTTCGGTGAACTCTTCAGATCGCTCTCCTACGAGGAGATCGGCCATCGGGCGATGGCCTCGCGGGCGGTCGCGGGCGTCGTCGCCGGCGTCCCGGTGTTCTGTCTGCCCGGAAGCCGTGGCGCTGTCCGGACCGCGATGTCGGAACTCGTGTTGCCGGAAGCACCGCATCTGGCCGGACTCGCCACCCGACATCGGTTCGGGACGGACGGAAGATCATAGCCCGGCAGCCGTGGCGCTCGGCGCCCGTTCGTTCTATTTCAACCATCACGCCCGGAGGCCGGTCGACCGACAACACCGTTCCCTCGTGCGGTCCCGCCGGCTTATATTCGGCTTCGAGATCGATGGCCTCGTTCGTACCCACTCGTCCGCGAGAGATATTAATTAAATTAGTAAATTTATTAAAAGTGGCTAAAATAGGGATTCATAATGCTAGGAAAGGCAGCGAACGCGGGCGGTATCGAGGCCTCGAGAGACGACGTGGCGCGGCTGTCCGGACCGTGGATCGCGGGAACCCGCGTGTTCGTCGGGCTGCTCGTGCTGTATGAGCTGTTCGTCGGCGGCTGGTGGAAACTCGGCTCGCCGCGGGTCGGGTGGCCGCCCTTCGAGCCGAACCCCGGCTGGATCGGACCGGAGGCCGGCGGCGTGTTGCGCGAGGCGGCGGCGGGACGGGCCATAGAGGAGGGGACTTTCGGGTGGTTCGCGGCGTTACTCGAGGCGGTCGTCCTTCCGTATGCCGGTTTCTGGAGCGTCGTGGCGGTACTCGCACAGCTTTTCGTCGGCGTCGCGTTCGTCGTCGGGTTCTGGACCCGTCCGGCGGCGGTCGTGGGACTTCTGTATTTTCTTCCGGTATTTCATTTCGGAACGATCCGAACGTCGCCGCTTTTCGGCGTTCCGATCGCCTTCCTTTTGATAACCCGCGCCGGGCACCACTACGGGCTCGACGGGGTGATCGCAGCCCGTTCGGGGCGGTGGGCACGCCTTTCGGATCGCATCGCGACGCTGTCATCAGTTCCGCGACTCCCGCACCGAGCACTTCCGGAGGCCGTGGCCGCACTGTCGGTTCTCGCCGTCTACTATCTGCTTTCTATCACCGGTCGGGAGGTGACGAGACAGGCCCTCGTGGGCCTCGAGTTGGCCGTCATGATCGGGCTCGTTGCACTCGGAACGACGCTGTACTACCGGGGCGGCGATCCGGTCGGCGTCGCCGCCGACATGGTTCGGATCTTCGTCGGCTACCGGTTTCTCCACGAGATCTTCGTCCGGACTCACGCCGGCGTCAACGGGCTCCCCGGGTGGGCATCGTTGAGCGATCAGACCGAACTGTTCGGGGAGACGATCGCGGCCGCCCATGTCGGCCCGATGTCGGCGTTCGTCGAGACCGTTGTTCTCCCCGCGGTGCCGGTCTGGGCGTTCGCGTTCGCGGCGGTCCAGACCGCCGTCGGGGTCGCATTGCTCGTCGGCTACCGGACGCGGCTCGCCGGGACCGTCGGGCTCGTATACCTCG
>CAZWZX010000094.1:0-9525 GCA_964638655.1 uncultured Natronomonas sp. | reverse complement strand
GCGGTCGTCTCGATGCCGGCGGCCCGGTCGGGTTCGATATCCGGGATCGCCGAGAAGGTGTGCATCCCCATCGCCCACAGCCAGCCGCCGACGACGGCGGCGAGCGGCGGCGCTCCCCCGGCGAGAGCCGCGTACGCGATGACCCCCGGCAGCACGTACAGGCCGTTGGAAACCGAATCGACAAAGGGCGTCGTTTTGAACCGCAAGGGTGGGGCACTGTACTCGACCGCCAGAAAGAGGAAGACGACCATCGCGAGGGCACCGGACATCGGCAAGAACGGAAGGAAGCTAAGTCCGATCAGTCCGGAAACCGCGACGAGAGCGGGGACGAGCCGATCGCCGCGATACCGGATCTCTCGACCCTCCTTTTTCGGGTTCTCGACGTCGATATCGGCGTCGAAGACGTCGTTGACACCGTAGAGAAAGACGTTGGCGGGCACGAGGAAGTACGCGAAAAGCGCGAGTGCGATCGGGGCGAAAAGCTCCGCGGAGCCTTCGGCGGCGTAGGCGACCCCGACGACGACGGGACCGGCCAGATACAGCCAGAATCGGGGGCGCGAGAGGCGCAGGAGATACCCCGCCGTGGTGTCGTCGCTCGGGACGAGTCGGGTCGGGGCGAGATCGCTCATGCTGTGTCGTCAAGCAACGTCGCGGCGGTGTGTTCACCGCTTATCAGACACATCGGCACGCCGATCCCGGGGGTGGTGTACGAGCCAGTGAAGTAGAGTCCGGGACAGGCGCTCGATCGATGCGGCGGTCGGAACAGCGCGGTCTGTCGGAGCGTGTGAGCGAGACCGAGGGCCGTTCCTTGCATGCTGTTGTACCGCTCGGTGAACTCCGTGACAGAGAACGTCTCCTCGAAGACGATCCGGTCCCGGAGCTCGACGTCAGTGTGTTCGGCGATGTCGTCGAGAACGAGATCTCGATACCACGTCCGGACCTCCTCGGTGTCATCGAGGCCGGGGGCGATCGGCACGAGCGCAAAGAGGTTCGAGTGGCCCTCCGGAGCGACGCTGTCGTCCGTCTTCGATGGCACACAGAGGTAGTAGGCGGGATCCTCCGGCCAGGCCGGATCGTCGAATATCTGCCGGAAATGCCGATCCCAGTCGGTCGGCAACACGAGCGTGTGGTGTTCGAGCGGTTCGACGTCGCCCTCGACGCCGAGATACAGAAGGAAGGCAGACGGGGAGTACGTACGGGAGTCCCAGTAGTCGGCGTCGTACTGCCGTTCGTGTTCGGGCAGCAGTTCCTGTTCGGTGTGGGCGTAGTCGGCGTTGCTGACGACGTAGTCGGCGTCGAAATCGCCGGCGGCCGATTCGACGGTGAAGCCGTCGCGTCGGTTGACGATCTCGCTCACCTCGGCGTCGGCCACGTACTCGGCGCCGAGTTCCTCCCCCAACTCGACACAGGCGTCGACCACGCTCGAGAGACCGTTCTCGGGGTAGTAGACGCCGAGGTTGAAATCGACGTGGCTCATCATGTTGTATATCGCGGGCGTGTTGTGCGGCGCCCCGCCCAGAAATACGAGCGTGTACTGCATGATCTGGCGGAGCTTCGGGTTCTCGAAGTAGTCGGCGACGTAGTCGTCCATCGTCCCGAGCAACTGGAGGCCGACCGGCGCGGCCCGCATGACGTCGAGGTCGATCCAGTCGCGAAGCCGGGATCGATCCTCGTAGACGAACTTGTCCATCGCGACGCCGTAATGCTCCTTCGAGGTGTCGAGATACGAATCGAGCGCTTCTCCGGCGCCGGTTTCGTAGGATTCGAACAGGGTCCGCATTTCGCTCCGGTCGCCGGTGACGTCGATCCGGTCTCCGTCCTTGAAGAAGATCCGGTAGTGGGGATCGAGCGGTTCGAGGTCGTAGAAATCGGAGGGCTCGTGGCCGAAGTGACCGAAGAACCGCTCGAAGACGTCGGGCATCAGATACCACGACGGCCCCATATCGAAGCGGAACCCATCGGCCTCGAGCACCGAGGCGCGACCGCCGAACTGCTCGTTCTTTTCGAGTACCGTCACGTCGAGTCCGGCGTCGGCGAGATAGCAGGCCGTCGACAGACCGCCGAAGCCCGAACCGACGACCACGGCGGATGGGGAGCGAGACATACCGGTAGCTACGGGTGGACGCCTCATTAAAACGTGTGTGGAGGAGGATACCACGGGGAAACGATCATACTCGTGCCGCCCGTACACCGGACATGGATACAGCAGTCGTGACAGGCGGGTCACGCGGCGTCGGGAGGGCGGTCACCGAACTGTTCGCCGAACACGGCGTCCACGTCGTGGCGTGTGCCCGCGACGGCGACGGGATTGAGGCGGTCGCCGCCGAGAACGACGGTATCGGGGGATCGATAACGCCGATGCGGGCGGACGTCCGCGACGAGTTCGACGTCGAACGACTGATGGAGACCGCCGCTCGGGCCGGCGAAACGGGGTCGATCGACTGTGTCGTCGCGAACGCCGGCGTCTATCACGGCCCATCGGGGGAAACGTCGCTTGCGTCCGAGTCGTACTCGGCGTTCGACGACACGCTCCGGACCAACGTCCGCGGCGTGTTCTCGGCGTTCCGGGAAGCGGAACCGCACCTCTCGGCGAACGCCCGCGGCTTCGTCCCCTCCGGTCGGATCGCCCGGGAGGCGATGGCCGGCTACGGCGCCTACGCCGTCTCGAAAGCCGGCGCCGAGGCGGTCGCCCGTCAGTTCGCCGCCGACTCGGGGACGCCGACAGCCGTCCTCGATCTCGGACAACTCGAAACCGAGTTGACGGGGAGAGAGGGGGGCCGAAAGCCGGCCGACGTCGCGCCGATGTTCTGGTGGGCGGCGACGGAGGCAGACAGAGAGACGATCGACGGAACCGTCGTCGGACTGCGGGAGTGGAAGAAAGCGACGCGGTGACGTCTCGTGCGACTTCGGTCGCGGGCGTTCCTTTCGGAGTATTATAATATTACGACAAGAAACGCCAAGTGACAATTATAATTTATATATGCCATCCGACCGATGCGAACCGAACGGTCGGTGACAGATCCGGTGGAGAGACATATTTATACATGGAGGACCGGAAAGCGGCGATATGGCGGATGTGGACCGACAGTACGATACGATCGTCGTCGGAGCAGGCGTCGCGGGATGTGCGGCCGCACGAGAGCTGGCCGTCGATCGGGACGTCGTACTACTGGACGAGGGACAAGTAGCCGGAAAGGCCTCCGGGTTGGCGGCGGGGCTCATCGCTCCGACCCTGTTCTATTCGGATCTCCCGGCGGTGGCGAGACACGCGAACCGATATATAAGAGCGTTCGACGGGACGGGACAGTTCGAGTTCAACGAACGGCAACGGATCGAGCTCAGACTGCCCGAACACGAACGAGAGGCCCGAGAGAAGGCACGGCGACTCGCTGGCGAGGGGTTCCCCGTTTCGTTTATCGACGCGGGCGAGGCGGCGGATCGGTACCCGCAGTTCGATTTCTCGGGGGTCTGCGGTGTCGTCGAGTACCGCGACACCGGCTGGGTGGACCCGTATACGTACACGGTCGCGTTGAAGGAGGACGCCGAGCGTCGAGGAGCCGACGTCGAGACCGGCGTCGCCGTCGAATCGGTCATAACCGACGGCGGTGCGGTCGAGGGAGTCGCGACCGATAACGGGACGTACGAGGCGTCGAACGTCGTTCTCTCGACGGGGTGGCGAACGGAAGAGCTGGTCTCGGAACACCTGACGCTCCCGTCGCTTCCGTTCAAACTCCAGTGCGTAACTCTGGATCCTAAACGCGGGATCGGCGAAGAGTTCCCGCTGGGCCGTCTCGCGAGCGAGGAGTTGTACTTCCGGCCCGAGCACAACGGCACGGTGCTGTTCGGCGGTGGGGAGTACGTCGAGAGGGATCCACAGACCGCGGTGAATGGCGGCGATATAGACGAAGCGTTCCGAGAACACGTCGCCCGGACGGTCCCGGAGTTCCTGGACGGGTTCGGAAACGCCGAGCTCGTCAACGGATGGTCCGGGATCGACTCCGCGACGCCGGACGCGCGGCCGATAATCGATGCCCCCGACGAACTGCCCGAAGGGCTGGTCATCTCGACCGGGTACAACGGCCTCGGGATGGTCAGCTCGCCGATCGCGGCCACGGCCGTCCGTTCGCTTATCACGGGCGAGCGGTGTCCGTTCCCGCTCGAACCGTTCAGCTACGGGCGGTTCGAGACGGTCACGGAGGAGTTCGAGCTGTACGGGACGTTCGAAGCGACCAAATAGATTATTGATATATCTTTAAATATTACATATAATGTGAACGCGGAGCACAGACACCATCCTACAGAGACGGAGCGGGTGTCCAGAGGTTCGATCCCCGAGACCGTCCTCGTCCACCGGATCGTCCCACCTTTCGGCGGATCGTCTCACAGTACCGATTCAGTCGTCCGTCGATCGTGCCGATGGCCGATTCTCGGGTCGTCGATGGAGCGGGATCCGGTGTCGTTTCGCGGCCGGGGCTACGCCGATAACCGTCGTCTCGGCGGTGTGACGTTCACGACCGCCCCGTTCGGTAACATGTTCCCGCACGAAGCGACGATCGGGTTGACGATCAGATGTCGGTGACCCGGGGATACTCCTCGGGGAGCGCCGCGGCGTCCTCGGGGAGCAACGCCACGACGAGGTAGTCGCTGAACTCCTCGATGTACTCCACCAAGGCGGCGATGCGCTCGGAGTCGATCGCCTCCAGCGAATCGAGCAGTATGAAGGGGACGGTGTCGTACACTTCGTGTGCGAGATAGCCGGCGAGCGCGAAAACGAGTCCGGTCACCTCCCGTTCGCTCTCGCTGAGGTGATCGATCGTGTCCTCGTAGGTCGCACCCGAGTCGGTCTGTCGGACGATATGGAGCTCGAAGACGGTTTTCGTCACCGTTCGTCGGCCCTCGCGGACCTCCCGCTCGAGCCGTTCGAGCCAGATCCGTTCGAGGTTGCTGTAGCCGAGGATCTCGAGGACGGAGTCCATGTGTTCGTTGAACTCCTCGATGGCCTGGCGCTCGATCCGATCGATCCGCGTTCTGAGATCCTCGATCTCCTCGGTGAGCTCCGCTCTGTGAGCCCGGAGCTTGCTCTCGGCGTCGAGCCGGTCTTCGATGTCCGCGAGCTCCGATTCGACGTCCTCGAGTTCGCCTTCGAGCCGACCGAGTTCGTATTCGATCTGGTTGGCCTCCTTGTGGATGTCGAGTACCTCCTGATAGCTTTCGTCCTCGAGATCTTCGATCTCCGATTCGAGGGTCTCGATCCCCTCCTGAAGCGTCTCACGGCGGTCGGTGAGTCGATCGATCGTCGCCTCGCCGCGGTCGAGTTCGTCCTCGAGATCCGAACGGCGCCGTCGGAGCTGCTCTCGGCGACGCTGTTTCTCTCTGAGCGAGTCGGTCTCCGCCGTGAGTTCGTCGAGCTCGTCGTCGATATCGGTGACTTCGCCCAGCTTGGTCTGGCTCAGTTCCTGTAGCCGGGAGACGGTCGTTTCGACCTGATCGTGGGGGACCTCGCTGCCACAGGTCCAACACGTCACGGTTTCGTCGGGGAGCAACTCGTCGGTGAGATCGCCGTCGTCGGTGCTCTCGATGGCCTCGAGGAGGTCGCTGTCGTCGCCCTCGAGCAGGTCCTGGTTGAACCGGATGACGCTTTGTACCTCGTTGACCTCGGATTCGAGCGTTCGCTTCCGCTTTCGAAGCCGGTCGATCCGTTCGTCGAGTTCCTCGATCTCGCCGACCGGCGTCTCGGGGAGCGCCTCGAACTCCCGGTCGAGCTCCCGCTTGCGGGCGCGAACCGATTCGAGACTTTCGCGCTCGGTCTCGAGTTCGTAGCGGATCTCCTCGAGTTCCGAGCGTTTCGAGCGGAGTTCGGCGAGCCGCTCCTCGAGTTCGGCCTCTTTCTCCGCCAGGTCGGCGCTTGCCTCCTCGATTTCGGCCTGCAGTTCCGTCCGGCGCTTCTCGAGTGACGGCAGTCGGTCCTTCAGCCCGTCGATCTCCTCAAGCTGTTCGTCGAGCTCCTTCCGCCGTCGAACGAGCCGGTCGATCTCGTCCTGTATCTCGTCCGTGTCGATGGGGCGCATGATGAGGTCCCTGAGATCGCCGCCGGTCGCGACGGCTCGCCGCGATTCGTTCGATTCCAGAAGGAACGCGAAGAGATCCGCCAGCGTCGGATCGTCGAGGTACGCCTCCCCTTCGTCGACGATCGCCGTTCCGTTTCTCTTCAGCGTTCGCGTGTACGTGTTCCCCGCGAACCCGAGTTCGACGGTCGCGGTGTCGGAGTCGCCTTTGATCGAGACGTCGTCGCTCCCGAGCGCCGCCATGATAGCCTGCAACAGCGAGGTCCGGTTCGTCGCGTTCTCCCCGGCCAGAACCGTCACGCCGGGAGAGAAAGACACCGAGGTCTCGTCGATCCCCCCGATGTTCCGAACCCGAAGCTGTGTCTTCGCGACCGTCTGTTCGCTGCTCATGTCCGTCGCTTCGAGCCCTCGAGAAATAAGTATAATGGAACCGGCCGGAGGACAGAGCCGAGGGAAACATACTAACAACCGCCGTTCGAGATGAAAATATGGGAGACGCAGATGGATCCTCCAGTTCTGGACGGGGTCGGCGAAGCAAGGTCGCCCGTCTCATAGAGGAGTACCGGCTGGAGCCGCTCGGTGCCGAGCTAGAGCAGCTCTGGACCGCCGAGGAGGACCGACAGAGCCTCCGAGATCTGGCGTCGTATTTCAACCGACAGCTGCTACAGCGGGCGCTGGAGGACGCCGACGTCCGGCCGCTGGACGGGGAGGTCGAAAACATCTATCGGCTGTTGACCGAAGGGGACGGCGGCGCCGATCGAACCCGGATCAGACGCCGGCTCGAGCGCGACGGCGTCGATGTCGAGGCGGTCGAGAGCGATTTCGTCACGTATCAAGCCGTCAGAACGTATCTGAAGAAACACCGGGGCGCCGAGTACACGCCCGACGAAACCGATCCGATCGAACGCGAGATCGCGAACATCCAACAGCTTCGGGGACGGGTCGATTCGGTTACCGAGGGAAAGCTGAGTCAGCTCGCCGAGACCGACCGGCTCGATCTCGGCGAGTTCCGGACCCTCGTCGACATACGGGTCGTCTGTGAGGACTGCAACACGCAGTTCGACGCCATCGAGCTCCTCGAGCGTGGTCGGTGTAACTGCTCGGAGAGCTGAATTCGATAACAACAATAAACCTGTTACGCTACCGTGTGGGAGATATCATAGATGAGATGGGGGAAGTCCGCCCAATCGGGCGGAACAGTCAAGTGTCGAACGGAAGATATCAGTTCCAGAATGAACTGGACTGATCGAGTGCGGGACGGACCCGGGCGGGACCGATGAGTGACGAACCGACCGAGGGGGAAGGGCGCGTTCTGCTGGCTTTCTACGGTGACGACTTTACCGGGTCCACGGACGCCCTCGAAGGGCTCGCGGACAACGGCGTTCGGGCGGTTCTCTTTTTTGATCCGCCGACGGCCGAGGATCTGGACGCCTTCGACGGTCTGGACGCCGTCGGCGTCGCCGGCGCGAGCCGATCGATGGCCCCCGAGGTGATGAAAGCGGAGCTGCGGCCGGTCTTCGAGTCGTTCGCGGAACTGGATCCACCGATCGTTCATTACAAGGTCTGTTCGACGTTCGACTCCTCGCCGTCGATCGGCAGCATCGGCCGAGCGATCGACGTCGGGCAGTCGGTTTTCGGCTCGCCGTTCGTCCCCATCTCGCAGGGAACGGAGGTCCCGTTGGGCCGATACGTCGCGTTCTCGAACCTTTTCGCCGTCGAGGACGGGGTAACGTACCGCATCGATCGCCACCCCACGATGGCGGACCACCCCGTGACGCCGATGGCGGAGGCCGACCTCCGTCGCCACCTCGGCGAACAGACCGACCGGCCGATCGGTCGGGTTTCCGTCGACGACCTCGAATCGGACAGCGCCGCCCGAAACGCGCTCGAAGACGCGAAGGCGGACGCCGAGATCGTGGTGTTCGACGCCATCGACACCGGCCACCTCTCGAGGATCGGTCGCCTCCTGTGGCAACACTCGATCGATCGGCCGGACCCGCTTTTCGCGGTCGGCTCTTCGGGTCTGGAGCATCACGCGCTCGCGTCGGCGTGGGCGGAAGCGGGACTGATCGACCGGGGACGGACGCTCTACCGAACGCGTGAAGCGCTCGATCGGATCGCCGTCGTCTCGGGGAGCGCCTCGCCGACGACCGCGAGGCAGATCGGCTGGGCGGAAGAGAACGGGTTCGAGACCCTTCGGCTCGAGACCGAACGTCTGATCGATCCCGAGACCGCCGAGGAGATACACGGGACTGCCGTCGATCGGGCGATCGATACCCTCGCGGACGGGCGAAGCGTCGTGTTGTACTCGGCGCGGGGGCCGGACGATCCCGCCATCGATGCCACGAGGGCTCGATTCGAGACGCTGAAAGCGTCCGGAGCGTTCGAGACCGACGTCGGACTCGAGACCCGTCTGGGTCGACGGCAGGGTGCGCTCCTGGCCGAGATAATCGAGCGGTCGGATCTCCGGCGCGTCTGTGTCGCCGGCGGCGACACGAGTAGTCACGCGATCCCCGTCCTCGATGCCGAAGCGCTCGAGGCGATCGCACCGATCGGGCCCGGGGCCCCGCTGTGTCGGCTCTATTCGGGACGGGAGAGATTCGACGGCCTGGAGGTCGCGCTGAAGGGCGGCCAGATCGGGACCAGAAACGAGCCGTCGGATTACTTCGGTGCCGTCAGGGACGGCGGCGCCGACTGGACGTGATCACGCGCTCTTTTGTCGATAGGAGCGAAACATGTCGACGAGATCGTCCAGGTCCTCGTCGTCCATCACGATCGGCTCGCCGATGGCCGACGCCTGGTAGTGGATCCGGGCGACGAACTCCACCATCTCCGCGACCTCCATCGCGTCTTCGCCGTCTTCCCCGACGGCGATGACGCCGTGGTTCTGCAGCAGACACGCGTTGTGCTCCGTTCCCAGCGCCTCGGTTGCCAACTCGCCGAGCGCCTCGGTCCCCGGCGGCTCATAGCCCGCCACGGGCACCTCCCGTCCGGCATAGGCGATGAGATAGTGCGACGCCGGGATCGGTTCGCCCAGGGAAGCGAACGTGCTCGCGTACGGGGAGTGGGTGTGAACGATCCCGCCGATCTCCGGGCGTTCGTCGTAAATCATCGTGTGCAACGGCGTCTCGTTCGAGGGCTCCAGTTCCCCTTCGAGTACGGTTCCGTCGAGATCGACGACCGGAACGGTGTCGGGAGAAACGTCCTCATAGGGGATCCCCGACGGGCTGACCGCCACCCGGTCGCCGGAGCGAACGCTGACGTTCCCGCCCGACCCCCTCGTCAGACCGCTTTCGAGCAGCTGTCGGCCGAGCGCCGCCACGGCCCGCCGTTCGGCTGATAACGTCCTGTCTCCAGTCATCCTTGATAGGCGCGTCGTGACCGGCCTACAAAGCTCTTGCTTCGATAGGAACGGTAAATCGGGTATGAGTTAATAGGAACGGTAAATCGGGTATGAGTT
>CAZWZX010000093.1:0-9533 GCA_964638655.1 uncultured Natronomonas sp. | reverse complement strand
TCGTCGTGTGTCGGATGATGTCCGCGACGACGATGTCGCCGTCGTAGACGGCGTCTTTGATGTCGATCACGTCGTTTTTGTCGCTGATGTCGGCGAACCGGATCTGTACCGACGCGGCCGTCCCGTCGACATCGAAATCGTCGGCGTTGAGTTCGACGTAGTCCTCGGTGCTGTTGGAGCTGCTGCCGAGGAGCTTGCTCATGAGTCCCATGTGTTCGTGACGGTCTGCACGCGGCATAGGTCTTACGTCCGTCGGAAGGCTGTCAGGTGTCAGACGCCGGTGTCGGTATCTCAAACGTGAAACTCGTACAGGTCGTCGCCGACGTGGTGAAGCGAGTCGACGACCATCCCGGAATCGCCGACCATGTCGGCGCCCTCGGTCTCGGCGCGACCGATCGCCAGCGCCTTTTCGTGGGTCTCTTCGACAACAACGACGAGATCGCCGGGTTCGATGTCGTCGGTGGCCTCGGTGATCCCCGGTCGCATCACGTTCGCACCGTCGGAGACGAACGAGATCGCGCCCGAATCGACGGTCACGACGTGTCGTTCGGGCGGGTACGCGTTGGCACCCCGAACGGTGAGAAACAGATCGCCGTCGAAGGAGGCGACGAGCGGTTCGCCGTCGACGAGGACGACCTCCCGATCGGTGTCGACGAACTCGACACGTTCGTAGTCGTCGCCGTCGAGGTCGATCCCGAGGTGGTCGGCCAGCGACGTCTCCAGTGCTCCGATCTCGTCGGATCGGAGGTGGTGGCGGGATTTCACCTGCATACCTCCCTTTCTATCCCTCGGTGGTTAAAAACCGCCGGTCGGCAACATCGAGCGCAGTCCTTTTGCGGCGAAGGGTCGTGTGTCAACCTATGAGCGATTTCGATCGCGAGGCCGAACGCGAAAAGCTCCGCGAGAAATACGAACGGGACAAACAGAAACGGGAGGCGTCCGAGCGGATGAGCGAACTCCTCCTGCAGGGAGCGACGATGACGAACCGCCACTGCCCGGAGTGTCACTCGCCGGTGTTTCGCTACGAGGGAAAGCAGTTCTGTCCGACCTGTCAAAAGGAGGTCACGGGCGAGGAGGACGCCGGATCCGACGGAGAGGAGACGGAGCAGACCACCGCCTCCGAGACCAACGACGGAGGTCCGGAGACGGAAGGACTCACGGCGCCCGACGGGAGCGACCAACAGGGAGAAATCGAAACGGAGACGGATCGAAAAGGGCCTTCGACAGTCTCCGAAGGCGATAGCGAGCCGACGGCCGTCGACGCGCCGGCACCGAGCGACGATCGACGGCCGGCACGTGTCGACCCGCCGGCCCGAGGCGATCGAAGGGCCGGACGGAACGATCGACGGGAAACGGAGTATCACTCCGAAGACGGCGAGGAGTTCCGCGACGCGGAGGCGTCACTGAGTCGGGAGATCGGGGCGCTGACACGGAAGGCCGAGGAGACCCGCGATATCGGGCGAAAGCGTGACCTGCTCGCCGCCGCACGAGAGGCTGCGGAGACGCTACAGGCGATCCGTCGACTCTAGTCGCGGTTCGCGTACTCGCTTCCGGTGACGGTTCGAACCCGATCGGCGGTCACCTCGCCGACACCGTCGACCTCGATCAGCTCCTCCTCGGAGGCGGTCATCACGGCCTCGACGCTGCCGAAGTACTCCAACAGCGCGCGGGCGGTGACCGGACCGACCTCGGCGACCGATCCGACGACGTACTCCTGCTGTTCGGCGAGCGTTTTGCCGCCCTTCTCGCCGTGGACGGAGACGGCTCGGTCGTCGGTTCCCTGTTCGCGCGTCGCGATGATTTCGAGCAGATCGGCGGTTTCGTCGGCATCACCGGTCTGCATGACGCTCGCACCGAAATCGACCGCGAGCGACGCCAACGCACCCCTGATCGCGTTCGGGTGGACGTTCCGGGACTCGTACAGGCGTTCGCCCTCGATGACGACGACCGGACGGGCGTAGTGTCTCGCCGCGGCGCCGACCTGCTCGAACATCGATCGGTCGCCGCCGACGAGCGTTTCGAGGAAGTCGTCGACCGCCTTCCGCTCGACGACGACCCGATCCGAGAGCACGTAATCGCCGACCTCGAGCGTTTCGAGTCGCGTTTCGATCCCCCCGCGGGTCGATAGATCCCGGGCGATGTGGGAGTCGAGCTCGCGCTGATCGGCCACGATCTCGATCTTCTCGCCGTCGGGGGTCGCTTCCGCGACCGTCGCGTCCGTATCTGTCGCCGTCGCGTCCGAGTCCAGTTCACCCGCGAAGTCGGTGAGGCCGGCCTGTCCGGAGCCGGCGGCCGTCCCATGGGAAGGATCGGTCGTGTCGGGAGCGCTATCAGTGGGAGTCGACTGTTCGCCCCCGTCGGCAGAGTCCGGCTCGGGTATCGGGTCGATCGTTCCGGACGGCTCATCGGAACCGTCCGCTCCGTCGGCCGAATGGCTGGTTGTCGCTTTTTTGTCCTCGCAGTCCCCACCGTCGAACGACTCGATCTCGGTCTGCTCTGCGATCTCCGCTTCGATCTCGCCCTCGAGGTTCTTCAGTTTCCGGAGCTCCTCCTCCATTCGGTCTTCCTCGTGTTTCGACATCCAGAAGAACGCTTCGTCTCTGGTGTCCTCGGCGAGCAACACGACGACGCGGCCGTCGCTGGCGCGGCCAGTCCGACCCTTCCGTTGGATCGACCGGATCCCCTTCGGGACCGGCTCGTAGAAGAGCACGAGATCGACGTCCGGGACGTCGAGGCCCTCCTCGGCGACGGAGGTCGAAACGAGCACCTCGAACTCGCCCGCTCGGAACGCATCGAGCGTCTCCTTTTGCTCGGTCTGAGTCATGCCGTCCGAGCCCTCCTTGTCGCCCTGTCCGACGAACCGCCGGGTGTCGAAATGTTCGCCGAGGAACTCGGTGAGCGTCTCGGCGGTGTCGCGCGATTCGGTGAAGACGATGACGCGTTCGCCGTCCTCGATACCGAGCGTCTGGGCGAGCAAGATCCGGGTTCGGCGGAACTTCGGATGGAGATCCTCGAACGCCTCCGCCCGCCGCATCGCTTCCTTGACTCGTCGGTCGCTGACGAACCGCTGGCTGGCCTTCGACGCGCCGGAGGATCTGGCGTCCTCACGTTGTCGTTCGAAGTACCGCCGCAACGATTCGACGCTCTGTGTCTCGACTAACTCCACGGCGCGCCGGAGTTTCATGATCTCGGCGTGTGCGCTCATCCCGGCGTAGCCGTCGCCGTTGTCGTTGTTGATGAGCTCCTGTAGCTTCGCCCGCATGGCGTTCAACTGCGATTGGGACATGTTCGGATCCGTCGAGTTCGTCACTCCCAGTCCCTTCAGCTTGCCGAGCCGTTCGGCGATCACGTCGTTGAGCGCGTCGCGGATCTCGATGACCGTCTCGGGGAGTTCGACGCGCTCCCACTCGACGTCGGTCCGGTAGGTGTGTTCGGCCACGTCGGCGTCGGCCTCGGTCATCACCGCGACGTCCCGGAGACCGAGGTTGTCACAGACGGTGAGGATCTCGGCTTTGTCCCCGCCCGGAGAGGCGCTCATCCCCGTGACGAGCGGCTCCGTGGCGTCGGCGTGATACCGGTCGGCGATGTAGTTGTACGCGTAGTTGCCGGTCGCGCGGTGGCACTCGTCGAACGTGACGTGGGTCACCTCCGAGAGGGAGATGCGGTTGCCGACGAGGTCGTTCTCGATGACCTGTGGCGTGGCACAGACCACGCTGGAGGATTCCCACAGCTCGGCCCGGTCGTCCGGTCTGACGTCCCCGGTGAAAACCACGATCTCCTCGTCGTCGATCGTCAGCGCCTCCCGGTAGAAGGCGGCGTGCTGCTGGACGAGCGGCTTCGTCGGCGCCAGAAGTAACGACGTGCCGCCGTGTTCGGCCAGCCGATGAGCCGTCACCAGAAGGCTGACGGCCGTCTTTCCGAGCCCGGTCGGCAAACAAACGAGCGTGTGATCGGCTCGGGCAGTTTCCGCCAGCCGGAGCTGGTAACGTCGTTTCTCGAGGAGCCCCTCGGCCAAAAGCGGCCCCTCGATGTATTCGGTGCTTCCGGAGGCGGTCGCCATCTACGGGAGTTTTCGTCGTTTCGCTGTATAAGGGTTCGGCCACCGAGGTGAAAGTGAACCCGGCGGCGAGGGTTTATATACGGGCACGGGGGCAGAGTCCCCGTGACCTGAGTACTCGCCGACAGTCCGCCGAGGCGGGAGCGCGGTGGACGGGCTGTCGGGCGGAGTCGCCGTCTGCTCGCCATTGGCCAGAACCCAATCCGGGACCGATCCGCTGCGTAATCGCTACGTCGTGGAGAGGCCGACTGTCGAGAGCGTCCCCCCCTCGAGAAGTTCTCGGATCACCGACGGGAGTTTCCCGATTTCGACCCGGCGTTGCTCGGTCGAATCGCGTTCACGGATCGTCACAGTGTCGTCCTCCTGTGTTTCGTAGTCGACAGTCACGCAGTAGGGCGTGCCGACCTCGTCCTGTCTGCGATAGCGACGACCGATGTTGCCGGTGTCGTCGTAGGCGACTTCGAACCCTTCCTCGCGGAGTCGGCCGGCTATCTCCCGAGCGCGGTCGTCCAGTCCGTCCTTCGTCATCAGCGGAACGACGGCGACGCTCGTCGGCGCGAGCTCGGCCGGAAGTCCGAGGAACGAACGCGTCTCGCCGTCGACGGTGTCGGTGTCGTGTGTGTGGATCAACACGCTGTAGACGATCCGGCCGATGCCGAACGACGGCTCGACGACGTGGGGAGTGATATGTTCGCCAGCTTCGGTCTGTTCTTCGACGCTGAAGCCCGTCTTCTCGACCGGAACAGTGTACGTTTCCCCGTCGATTTCTACCGAGACCGAATCGCCGTCGAACGCCGATCGGTCGCGACCGGCGAGTGACTCCAGTGCCTCCGCGATCGCGGCCGCCTCGCCGCCGAACTCGGGGCCGAGATAGCTCATATCGGGGTCGACGACGGCCCGTTCGACCGTCTTCGGCTCGTCGTACTGTCGGAATATCGTGAACGGTTCATCGGAGTACTCGCCGTGCTTCGAGAGGTCGTAGTCCGATCGGTAGGCGAAGCCGGTGACTTCGATCCAGTTCCCGCCGAGTTCGGTCTCGGCGTCCCAGCAGTCGGCGGCGTAGTGAGCCCGCTCGCCGGCGAGGTGCTGTCGATAACGGAACCGATCCATGTCGAGACCGATCCGCTCGTAGAACTCCATCGACCGACCGAGATAGTAGGCGACCCACCCGCTTTCGACGATGCCCGCATCGAGCGCTTCGCCGACAGTGTAGTGTTCAACGGTTCCTTCATCGTCGTTTTGAGCCTTCGCGGAGTACAGCGGGATCTCGACGTCTTTGACCCGTTCGATCGGGGGTTTATCGTGTTCGGGATCGATGAAGTGTTCCAGCTCGGCTTGCGTGAACTCCCGGACGCGGACGAGCGCCCGCCGCGGCGAGATTTCGTTCCGGTAGGCGCGACCGATCTGGGCGACACCGAACGGGAGGGTGTTCCTTGCGTACTCCTTCAGCCGAGGGAACTCGACGAAGATGCCCTGTGCCGTCTCGGGACGGAGGTATCCGGGCGATCCGGATCCGGGACCGATGTTGGTCCCGAACATGAGGTTGAACTCCTCGACGGGTTCGTCGGCGAGGGCGGCTCCACAGGAAGGGCACTCGATCCCGTGTTCGGCGACGAGTTCGGCGACCCGTTCGGTGCCGAGCGCCTCGGCGTCCTCTATATCGGGGACGGCGTCCTCGACGAGGTGGTCTGCCCGGTGGGTCGCGCCGCACTCACCACACTCGATGATCATATCGTCGAAGCCATCGAGATGCCCCGACGCCTCGAAGACCGCTTCGGGCATAATCGTCGGTGCCTCCAGCTCCATATTACCGAGCTTCCGGACGAAGAGGTCCCGCCAGACGTCCTCTACGTTCCGTTTGAGGGCAGCCCCCTCGGGGCCGTAGGTATAGAACCCTGCGGTGCCGCCGTAGGCTTCGTTCGACGGGAAAAAGAAACCGCGGCGTTTGGCGAGTTCGGCGAGCTCACCCGTCTCGCTCATACGAGCGCCTCCAGCAGGTCGACGTCCCTGACGATCCCGATGAGTTCGTCACCCGACAGCAGCGGGATCTGCTCGATGTCGTTCGACAGCATGAGCCGTGCGGCCTCGCGCGCAGTCCGGCTTTTCGGGACGGTAACGAGCTTTTCGGTCATGAACTCCGAGACCGGCGCTGAGGGGATCTCGACGTTCAACGTCGGGACCGAACGGCTCCCGACAGCCTTGATCCCTTCCCACATCCACTCCGAGTCCTGATTCGCGACGGCGTCACCCGGATTGGATTCACCCTGTACGACCCGTGCGACGTCGATGATGTCGACTTCGGTGAGCATACCGGTCTGTCGCCCGTCGTCGTCGAGGACGACCGCATACGGAACGTCCGCATACGAGATCTGCCGCTCCGCGACCGGCAACGGCGTTCCGTGATGTATCGTGTTGACAGCGCGCGTCGCGAGCCCGCCGACCTCGGTTTCGCCGTCTTCTTCGCCCTCTGCGATGGCGCGGACGATGTCCGTGACTGTCACGATCCCGACAAACGCGTCGTTCTCGACGACCGGAACGCGGCGCTCGCCGGACTCGAAAATAAGCTCGGCGAGTTCGGTCAGCGTCGCGGACGGCGACACCGTGGGGACTTCCCGGACGAGAAGCGCCAGTTGGTCCTCGCCGGGCTGTTCGATGAGCGATTCCCGCGTGACGAGCCCGCGAAACTGTTCGCCGTCGTCGGTGGTCTTGATCACAGGCACCGACGAAAACCCTCGCTCCTGTAGATACTCGAGAACGTCATCCCGCGTCCCGGGGACCTCGACGGTGATTACCTCCGACCGCGGCGTCATCGCGTCTGCAACATTCATATCGGCGTTCTTTCGTCGCCTCCGTACTAAGTCCACCGACCTGTCGCGTCGAGAGAAACCGATTCGGGACCGCGATAGAGGCACTTAGCGGTCGTCTCGGGATCCGACTGTGACCGAATCGCCAGCATCGGTCGGGCCGTTTAACCGGACAGAAGCCGTCGGGATCGAACGATGACACGAACGCAGGCAGATCTGGCGTCGCTGTCCCGGTTCGTTTTCCGGGCACCGGACTGGTCGGCCAGCCTGTTCGTGATACTCGTCGTCGCCGCCGTCGTCGGGATCGCCGCCTTCGATTCGCAGTTTCTCCTCGACGACGCCTATCGCGGAATGGTTTACGTCGGTCTCCCGACCGTCATCGCGGCGTTTCTGACGCCGCAGATCGATCGGCTGCTCGGCGGACAACTCACCTACAACCGCTCCGCGCTGCTCGCGTTCGTCTGTGAGGTCGTCGTCGTCGTGTTCCTCGTCTCCGCTGCGGCGGTCGTCGCAGTGACGGACGCCAGCCAGTCACTCGTCTCGGACGCCCTCGTCGTCGGACTCGCGTCGATCTTCGCGTTGCGGCTGTTCGTCATCACGGCCGTTTCGAGGCGTTCAGTGCCGATCGCGGCGGTGTCCGCAAGCGTCCAGACGGTCGCCGCCGCGGTGCTCGGCTTCGTTTACCGCGGCACGGTCGGGTATCTCTCGGAGGGAGGGACGGCGTCCGACGTCCCGGCGGCGGAGTTTCTCGTCGTTCCGCCGTCGGATCTCGTCCTGTTGGGGACGCTCTGTGTGATCTATGCCGGTGCCGTCTGGGTGTTCCTTCGGGCGGTCGATCGACCGTGGCGACGCGGTCTCGGCGTCTCAGTCCTCGATTTCGTCCGCGGCTTTCTCGGGCACACCGCGGCCGGATCGGACGAACTCGAGGCGTTCTTCGAATCGATCGGCGAGAGGGCGATCGTTCCGGTGACCGTCCTCGCGATCAGACGGCTCGACGGAACGGAGAAGGCGCGCTTCGTCGTCCCGACGGTCCATCCCGGACCGATGGGCGAAATCGGCGGCGGGAACCTCCCGAAACGGATCGCAGCGACGACCGAGGGGCTCGCGTTCGTTCCGCACGCCGCCGCGGGCCACGACTTCAACCTCGTCACGGAACGCGAGGTCGAGACGCTCCTGGCGACGGCAACACGCGCCGCCGGCCGAATCGAATACGATCGGCTCGCGACACACAGCGACCGCGAACGGGAGGGCGATTCGGTAGTTCTCGGGCAATCGGTCGACGACGGCGCACTGTTGATCGGGACACACGCACCGGAACCGGCCGACGACGTGTCGTTTTCCGTCGGTCTCTCGATCGACGCGGAGGCACGCGCGGCCGGACTCGACGACGCCGTGTTCATCGACGCACACAACTGCAACGACGGGCTGGACGGCGACATCTCCGGCCGGATCGGACCGGGCTCGCAACGATCGTTCGATCTGATGGCGGCTACCGGCCGGCTAGGGGCTCGGTTGGCCGAGGCCGAACGCGCCCCGCTTTCGGTCGGCGTCGCCGCCGCCGAAACGGACTGGACACCCGAGGACGGGATCGGGTCGCTGGGGATCAGGGTCGCGGTCTTCGAGGTCGACGGGAAACGGACCGCCTACGTCCTCGTCGACGGGAACAACATGGACCGCGGACTCAGAGAGCGGATCACGGGAGCACTCGACGCCGACGAAGCCGAGGTCATGACGACCGACACTCACGTCGTCAACACCGTTTCGGCGGCGAATCAGGTCGGGGGCGCGATCGACGCCGACCGGCTCGTCGATCTCGTCGTCGGACTGGTCGAAAAAGCCGAAGCCGATCTCGAACCCGTCGAGGCGGGACTGGCGACCGAGCGGGCCGAGGTGACGGTCTTCGGGAACGATCGGACCGAATCACTCGCCGCGACGGCGAACGCCATGGTCCAGATCGGCGGCGCGCTGCTTTTGATCGTCGTCGCCGCCGCGATGGCGGTGAGCGTCCTGATATTTGTATTCGCGGGTTAACGCTCCGCGAACAGCTCGTCGACCGCCGACTCGGCGGCCTCGACCGCCTCGGCCGCGACCGCCTCGGGATCGGGGTCATCGGGGGCGTTGAGATAGACGTCGACCTCGAGGGTCCCCGACTCGAACCGGACGGTCACGTCCATATCCGTCACGTCGGACTGTTTGTACCGCGAGAGGATCACGCCCTCCGCGGCGTCGGAGGCGGCCTCGACGACCGCCTCGTCGGTCGGATCGGTACGTCCGTCTGCAGAACCACTCATCCCTCAGTCGCCGCCGGCACCGGGACCGCCGGGGCCCATCGGGCCACCGCCCGCCCCGCCCTGCAGCATCTGCTGGAGCTCCTCTTGGAGGCTCTCGAACTGCGTCTGGACGCGCTCTTCCTGTTTCTGGAGCGTCTCGGCGCGGACCTCGAGGCTGTCGACTTTCTCCTCGAGGTTCTCGTAGGCCTCGTCGTAGTCGGTCTCGATGAGCAACTCGCCGACCTCGCGGTACATCTGGGTCTCGCCCGCCATTCCGTCGAGGGTTTCGAGCGCCGTCTTCGACTCCTGTAGTTGCGTTTCGGCCTGCTGTTTCTGCTGTGCGACCTGCTGTGCGGTTTCCTGGAGATCCTGGAGCTCTTCGATTTTCTCCTGGGCCTCCGG
>CAZWZX010000092.1:0-9634 GCA_964638655.1 uncultured Natronomonas sp. | reverse complement strand
CTGCTCGGGTCGCTTTTGAAAGCAAACCTCTTCCGTTCGAGTTCGGTTATCGGGATCGCCGACGACGCCCTCCAGCTCGCGTTGCAGGCCTCCGAGGACTCCCACCCGAACGAGTATATGGGGCAGCTTCGGGGGCAGGACGCACGCAAACTCGGGCTCGATCGGGACGGAACCGTCATCACTGACGTACTGCTCGCGCCGGGGACGAGGACGAACCCGACAAGCGCCGAGTTCAAACCGACCTACATGCCGAACGATCTCAACAGCGTCGGGTCGGTCCACTCACACCCGAACGGTGTCCTGCGTCCGAGTGACGCCGACCTCGCGACGTTCACCCGGGGGTCGGTTCACATCATCGTCGGCGCTCCCTACGGCCGGAACGACTGGCGGGCCTTCGATCGCGACGGGAGGCCGAGGGAACTCGACGTCCTGAACGTCGACGTCCCCGACGAGCAGTTCTTCGATTTCACCCAGGCCGACATCGACAGCGAGCTCCGATGAGACGCGTCGTCGCACAGGGGACGTTCGATCTACTCCACCCCGGCCACCTCCAGTATCTGACGGACGCGAAGTCGATGGGCGATCGGCTGTCCGTCATCGTCGCCCGATCCGAGAACGTCACACACAAGGCGGATCCGATCGTCCCGGACCGCCAGCGTCGCGAGATGATCGCCGCACTCGATCCGGTCGACGAGGCGCTGCTCGGTCATACGGAGGATTTCTTCGTTCCGATCCGGGAGATCGATCCGGACGTGATCGTGCTCGGCCACGACCAACACCACGACGAGGCGTGGCTCGAAACGCGGCTGGCCGAGGAGGGGATCGACTGTGCGGTCGCCCGCGCGTCCGCTCGGGAGCCGAAAAGCGACGAGGAGATCCTCTCGACCGGCCGGATCGTCGACCGTATCTGTGAGCGGCGGTGTTGATCGGACCGGCGACTACTTCAGGACCGCTTCGTACACCGACTCGAGGGCGTCGATGGAGCGATCGACGCTGAGTCGCCGCCTGCGATCCGAAAGATCGGTGGGAAGTCGATCGGCCTCGGCGAGCGTCCGGTCGATCGCATCGCCGAAAGCGTCGACGTCACCGGGCGAGAAGTGCGTCCCGGTCTCGCCTTCGGTCACGGTTTCGGGGAGCGCCCCGGCGGCGGCGGCGACGACCGGCGTCCCGCAGGCGATGGCCTCCAGTGCGACGATCCCCTGCGTCTCGACGGGGCTCGGGAACAGAAAGGCATCGAGCGCGCTGTAGAACGTCGGAAGCTCCTCGCGGTCGAGGAAGCCGAGAAAGCGGACGTCCTCGTGTGCCGTGGCACGACGTTCGAGCGCCGCACGCTCGGGACCGTCGCCGGCGATGACGACACCGACATCGAGACCGGCGGTGGCGGCGAGGATATCGCCGAGCCGTTTCTCGTGGCCGTGACGCCCCGTGTAGCCGACGAGGGGACCGTCCGGGAGGTCGTGGCGTCGACGGAACTCCTCGATGGCCGCTCCGTCGGCGGGCCGGAACCGATCGGTGTCGACGCCGTTCGAGACGGTGTATATCGGCGTCTCGTCGGTTTCGATCGACCCGCAAGCGGTTTCGGAGGGAACGACGACGGCGTCGGCTGCCCCGAAATACCACCGTTCGTACCGGTCGGCAGCCCATCCGATGGCCGCCGCGAACGTGTCGCTGATGTAGTCGGCGTACTCGCTTGTCGGTGTGTGATAGGAAACGACGAGCGGCGCGCCGATCGAATCGGCGAAACGCTTGCCCGCGAGACCGAGCGTGAACGGCGTGTGAGCGTGGACGACGTCGGGCGAGGCCCTACGGAGATCGGGAGGAACGGCCGGCCGCGCGAACCGGAACCCCGGATAGAACGGGAACGGCGCGCTCGAAACCGGGTATTCGCCGGCCGTCGGTCGGTAGCCGTCGCCGTCCGGGTAAACGAGCGGCATCCGGCCGCCGCGCCGCCGCCAGCGCCGTCGCCACGTCCGGACGGTGTAGCTCACCCCGTTGACCGTCGGGAGGTACGTGTCCGTAAAGGCCGCGACGGTCGGCATGGTCGCCGCTTCGCCGAGGAGGGATTAATCGGTTGTGACTCGCCGACCGCTCGCGATTTCGCTTGCGCCGTCGTAGGCCGCGAGTAGCTCCTCACGGACCCGATCGAGGCCGTGGCTTCGTGCGGTCTCTCTCGCGGCCGCACCGAGGCGGCGTCTGAGGTCCGGATCGGCCGCGAGTCGATCCAGCGCCGACTCGAACTGCGAAAGCGTTTCGCATTTCAGACAGTCCTCACCGTCGGTGTAGAACTCCTCGAAGACGGGGATATCCCGGAGGACGACCGCCGTACCGCAGGCCATCGCCTCGAGCACCGCGATCCCCTGGTTTTCCACTCTGGTCGGGAAGAGATAGATATCGCCGGCGCCGTACGCACCGCGAACGTCCTCGATCCATCCGGTGAAGGTGACGTTCGCCGGTGGGGAGCGAACCAGCCGACGGACCCTCGGATCGGCGTGCGGCCCCGTGTCGTACGGGCCGAACCAGACGAACTCGTAGTCGGTCCGTTCGGCGAGTCGGCAGAACGTCGAGACGCCCTTGCGTTCGAAGACGTTGCCGACCGCGAAGACCACCGTTCCCTCGAGACCGAACCGGCGGCGATAGCGATCCCGGAGCGTGTCGTGTCCCTCGAGGGCGGCGACGTCGACGCCGTTGGTGATCTGACGGACGGGCGCCGAGACCGGATACGAGTCGAGGACGGATTCGGTGTACGCGCTCGGACAGAGGACGAGATCGGCCCGCGAGTACAGCCAGCGAAGATACCGCTCGAGCGCCGGTCCGACGGCCCTCGACCCGCGGAAGCTGCCGGCGAAGTCCTCCCTCGTGACGTGGGCATGGAGGACCAGCGGAATCCCGTTCCGAACCGCGTGTTCGGCGACGGCGACCGTCCCCGGACCGGCGAGGTTGCAGTGGGCGAGATCGTACGGTTCGAAGAACCGATCGCCGAGAAGTCGTTTGGATCCCGCGATCGCCGGCGAACTCCCTCTCCAGGGCGAGGTCACGATCCGATGTGGACCATCGGCGAGTGCCTTCCGCTGGTTGTCGACGGCGGTCCCGATCCCGCTCCGGCGGAGAAGCGGAGCGAACTCGAGGTAGTTGAGAACGCGCACTCGGGACGGAAGGTAGACCGGCAGCGAAATAAACCACCGGATCGCGCCGATAAAAGAGCGGACGAGGCAAACAAGCGCCCGAAACCGACAAACGAGGACGGAAAACGAAGCGACCTTTGGCCGGGAACACGAAGTGGGGGTATGTCCACAGTACGCGGCGGGATCGCCCGGGAACATCCCCGGGCGCTCGCGGCCGTCCTCACCGTCGTCGGGTACGTCGTCGTCATCGGCACGCTGTACGGCGATACCGGGATCTATCCGGAGATCACCGAGTCGACCGTCGATCTGTTGGCCCACGCGATCGCCGTCGTCAACGCCGCCACGATCGGCTGTCTCGTCGCCGGCGTCTACTGGATCAGAACCGATCGGATCGAGAAACACCGCGCGGCGATGATCGCGGCGTTCGTGTTGATCCTCGCCTTTCTCGTCCTGTATCTGCTCAAGACGGGCGGCGGCGGTCGAAAGGAGATCGTCGCCGGGGCGCCGCTCCGGGGCGTCTATCTCGGCATGCTCGGGATCCACATCTTCCTGTCGGTCGTCGCGGTGCCGTTCGTCCTCTATGCGATCACGCTCGGATTGACCCGGACGCCGACGGAGCTCAAGCAGACCGCCCACGCCCGAGTGGGCCGGATCGCGGTGACGACGTGGCTCGTCAGCCTCGTTTTGGGACTCGTCGCCTACCTCATGCTCACGTTCTACTATGGGCCCGAACAGGTCGAGTTCGTCCGGGGAATGGCGTAGGCGATGACGGACAAAGCGACGATACGCGATCGGGTCTGGAACGCCTTAGAGGAAAGCGGCGAGGCGAGGTTCCCGTTCCCGCCGCACGGCCGGATCTCGAACTTCGCCGGCGCAACGGCGGCCGCCGAACGGCTCACCGAACTCGACGTCTGGCGGCGGGCGGACGTGATCAAATCGAACCCCGACGCGCCACAGCTTTCTGTCCGGCGGGCAGCACTGCGGGACGGCAAGATCCTCTATATGGCGGTCCCGCGGTTAGCCGAGGAGGACTGTTTTATCCGGCTCGATCCCGACGAGATCGATGACATCGACAGCGCGACGACCGTCAGCGGCTGTGGGAGGTTCGGAACGCAGGTCGGTCCCGACGCGATGGAGCCGGTCGATCTGATCGTCTCGGGGAGCGTCGCGGTGAACGATCGGGGCGCCAGGCTCGGGAAGGGCGAAGGGTACAGCGACCTGGAGTTCGCGATCCTCCGGGCGTTCGGTCTCGTCGACGACGACACGACGACCGTGACGACCGTTCATCCGATCCAGGTCGTCGACGACGAGATCCCGGTCGACTCCCACGACGTCCCGATGGACCGAATCGTAACGCCGGAACGGACGGTCCGGACCGAAAGAACGGACACGAAGCCGAAACGGATCGAGTGGGACGCGATCGGTTCGGACCGGATCGGGAAGATCCCGATCTTGTCGCAGCTGTGCGGGGCGGACGAGTGAGCCCGACGGCGCAAGAGGATTTAAAAGGATCTGCGCCGATGGGGGTGTATGGACGTCATACACACCGCGATGTGGGTATCGGACCTCGACGAGGCGAGAGCGTTTTTCGTCGACGGGCTCGGGCTCGAGGAGAACTGGTCGTTCACGCTCGACGGCATCGAGAACGTCTACGTCGGCGGCGAACACGGCGAGCTCCAGCTCAGATACGATCCCGACCACGAGATACCGGAGAGCGATCGGTCCCGGATGGACCACGTCGCCGTGTCAGTCGACGACGTCGACGGCGAGACGACCCGAATGGCCGAGGAGACCGGCTGTGAGGTTCTCGACGGTCCGATGACGGTCGACGCGGCCGACGCCCGGATCGCGTTCATCGAGGGTCCCGACGGCTACGTCGTCGAACTGGTCGAGGACCGTTCCTGAGCTCGGCGGCGCGGGCTGGCATAGTTTTATTTTCGCGTCTCGCACAGTCGCTCGTATGGCACATCCACCGACACACGTGGCGATCATCGGGGCGGGAACGATGGGGACCGGACTGGCGGTCCAGTTCGCCCGGTACGGGTCAGACGCGACGGTGATCGATCACCGGCAATCGAACCTCGAGGAGGCCAAAGGGACGGTCTCGGAGGCGCTTTCGTTTCTGGAGACGGAGGGGATGCTCGCTTCGGATCCCGGGGACGTCCGCGGACGGATCGATTACACGCTCGATACCGCCGCCGGCGTCTCCGGAACGGAGCTCGTGATCGAGACCGTCTCGGAAAACCGCGACATCAAACGGGAGGTGTTCGAGACCGTCTTCGCCGAAGCGCCCGACGACGCGATACTGTCCTCGAACACCTCGGGGATCCCGATCACGGAGCTCGGCGAGTTCGTCCCCGAGCCCGAACGGGTCGTCGGCTGTCACTGGTGGAACCCGCCGTACCTGCTGCCGCTCGTCGAGGTCGTTCGCGGCGAAGAGACGGCCGACGCGATCGTCGACCGGACGGTCGAATACGTCGAAAGCGTCGATCGGGATCCGATCGTCGTCGATCGGGACGTCCCCGGCTTCGTGTGGAACCGGATCCAGTTCGCGGTCATGCGGGAGTGCGCCCACATCGTCGAGTCGGGGATCGCCTCGATCGAGGACGTCGAACGCGCCGTCCGGGACGGCTACGCGCTCCGGACGGCCGCCGTCGGCCCCTTCGAGACCGCCGATCTCTCCGGTGTGGACCTGTTCCGGGACATCAGCGAGAACATCCTGCCGGACCTCTCGAGTGCGACGGAGCTCGGGCCGGTCTTCGACGAGCGGATCGAACGGGGCGAGACGGGCGTCGCCGCCGGCGCCGGCTTTCACGAGTACGACGAGACGCTCGCCGAGGCGATCGAGCGACGGGACAGACGCGTCGCGGCCATCCAACGTGCACGCGAAGAAACCCGCAGTCGCGAGGATTAGGCACTTCCGACCGTGCGGCGCGACGACGGCTGTCCGATGTCGTCGGTTGTGAGTCAAAGAGCGGTTTGACCTTTTCGAGGATTTTTGATAGCTTCGGACGGACGTCCGGGTATGGATCGACGAACGTTCATCGCCGCGATCGGCGGAGTCGGATCGATGACACTCGCGGGCTGTCTCGAAAGCGCTACCGGCGAGGAGGGGTCGAGTGAGTCTCCGAACGCCCCGACCGGACGGGCGATCACCGTCAGCGCGGAGGGGGAGCAAAGCGGCGATCCGGACCTCGCCGTCCTCAGTCTCGGCGTCGAATCCCGGGGCGACAGCGCCGAAGCGGTGCGTTCGGAGATCGCTTCCGACGCCGAATCGCTGCTCGCCGCGCTCGAGGACGAGGGGATCCCCGAAGACGACATCACGACCGACCGGTTTCGGATCCGCGAACGGATCGACCGACGAGCAGCCGAGCGTGACGAGATCGATCCACGGGGAGAGCTGCCCGATGAGTACCGCCACTACGAGGGAACACACACCTTCCGGGTCGAGGTTCGCGACGTCGAGCGCGTCGGCGACGTGATCGATACGGCGGTCGACGCCGGTGCCGACGACGTCGGGCGGGTGACCTTCACGCTCTCGGAGGAGAAACGTGCCGAACTCAGAGAAGCGGCACTCAGAGAGGCGCTCTCGAACGCTCGCGAGGAAGCGGAGACGATCGCCGACGAGGTCGACGCGACGATCACTGAAGTCACCCTCGTCGACGCCTCGGACGGCCGTATCACGCCCGTCCGACGGGAGGTGGCCGAGGACGATGCGTCACAGCCCGCCCCCGAGCCCAGCCCACAGACAGGGATCGAGCCCGGCGAGGTCACCGTCGGCGTCAACGTGCAGGTACAGTACGAGATCGAGGGCTGAACCGAGTTCGACCGGACAGCCGATCAGTCGGTTCGCGGGAGCGCGTACGCGCCGGCGACGAAGAACACGGCGGCGAGAGCCGCGAGGACAGCGAGATTGAGCAGCGGATCCGAGCCGACGATCCCCGCCTCCCCGGTGCTCGCCACCGCGGACTCCGGCGGCCGATAGGTCGCGGCACGGAGTCCGCGGGCGAAGTAAGTCAACGGCGACAGCTCCATGAGCGGGACGAACCACGACGGCAACAGATCCGGCGGAACGAACGTCTCCGAGAGGAACAAAAGCGGGATCGCGACGCCGTTGGAGGCGGCGATGACGCCGTCCTGTGAGTCCGCGAGCCGGCCCAAGAGGGCGCCGAACCCACAGAACAGCGCGACGCCGAGAACGACGTAGGGAACGACGAGCGGCGAGGCGACGAACGCCGCGTCCGTCGCGAGAACGACCATGACGAGGATCAAAAACGACGCCAGCCCGATGACGACGACGTTGACGAGCGTCTGAGCGAAGAGCCACTCGGCACGCGACAGCGGCGTCGTGGCGAGCTTCTCGAAGCGGTTCCCCTCGCGGTGGCGGGCGACCTCGCTGCCGACGCGGGACAGCGGGGTGAATAGGACGACGACCGCGATGTAGCCGGCCACGTAGTAGCCCGGCGGTTCGGCGAACAGCCCGCCGCCGGTCGGATCGGTTCGGACCAACACCCCGAAGATGAGCACGATGATCACGGGGAAAAAGAACGTGAAAAACACCGCCGTCCGCCGGCGGGTGAAGGCGTGCCAGGCGGCGGTCGCCTCGGCGGCGATCCGGCGACGCCGACTCACGGGACACCTCCGGCCGACACGTCGGTTCCCGTCAGCTCGACGTAGACGTCCTCCAAGGAGGGCTGTCGCCAGACGAGCCCGTCGTATTCGATCCCGGCGGCCTCGAGCGTCTCGACGATCGCCTGGATCTCCTTCGGCCCGGCCGGCACCGCGACGTCTCGAGTCCCACCGAGGGGTTCGTGGCCGGCCGAAACGAGCGCCGCTCTCGCTCGCGGTTCGTGGTCGGTCCGGACGACGAGACGACTCTCGCCGCCGTAGCGGGCGATCAGCGCCGACGGCGAATCGAGCGCGACGAGTTCGCCGGCCGAGAGGAGCCCCACTCGGTCAGCGAGCGCCTCGGCTTCGGCCATGTAGTGTGTCGTCAGAAGGACGGTCGTCCCGTCGTCGGCGAGCCCCTCGATGAGTCCCCACAGGTCCCGTCGACCGGACGGATCGATCCCGGTCGTCGGCTCGTCGAGGATCAGCAGGTCGGGGTCGTTGACGAGCGTCGTCCCAACGCAGGCGCGTCGCTTCTGACCGCCGGAGAGGTCCTCGTAGAACGTCCCGGCGCTGTCGGTGAGTCCGACGTCCTCGAGGACCGAATCGGGATCTCTGGCGTCGTCGTAGAGGCCGGCGTAGTAGGTAACGAGTTCGCGCGCCGTGAGTCGGTCGGCTGGAGTGAACTCCTGTGGGAGCAGCCCGATCCGATGCCGGGCGACGTCGGTCGGGGGCGTGCCGAAGACGGAGACGGTGCCGTCGGCGTCGGTCGTCCCCGTAAGCGCACGGATCAGCGTCGTCTTGCCGGCGCCGTTCGGGCCGATGATCGCGAACACTTCGCCCGCCGAGATCGAAAAGGAGACCCCCGCGAGCGCGACCGTCTCCCCGTACTGCCGGCGAACGTTCTCGGCGTGGACGACCATACCGGAAGGGGACGGGCGAACGCCTAAAGGCTGCTGTTCTCCGCGGGACGGTCCCGACGTCGGGAAAGACGTATGCGACTGGAGCCCAACTCCGAGATATGAACGCGAAGACGATGTTGCTTATCGCCTTCGGACTGGCGGTCGCGCTTCCGTACATCACTGTCGCGCTGTTGGAGGGTGGCGGCACGATCGGAACGGCCGTCATCGCGGGTATTTTCGTGGCGGCCCTGTTTCTCGTCGTTCTCAGCGACCGCCGTGGGGATGACGAATCGCGCCTGGAGAACACCTGAGAACGGGTCCGTCGATGGCTACCGGATTCCCGGTCGCCAGTACAGCAGGCCGATCGTGAGAATAAATATGGCTGTCGAGAGGCCGTAGGACGCGTTGAGCGCGGTCGCACCGAGAACGCCGGTCCCGCCGAGCACGGAGGAGGCGACCGCGGCGAGGATCGGCCACGTACACGAGACACACGAGAGCAGTCCGACCAGGCCGGCGACGGCCGATCCCGCGGCGTCCAGAAGCGTCACGTAGACGAGATACGCCAAGGCGGCGTAGCCGACGAGAAACGCCGGGGTGATCGCGATCGCGACCGCGGACCCGGCGTAGACGACCGCCGGTCCCCAGCCGGGCGGCAGCCACGCGATCCGGAAGCCGTCGGCGTGCTCGGGGATCCCCGTCCCGACGAGTCCGCCGAAGACCGCGAGCAGTCCGAAATACCCCGCCGCGATGGCGAGCGACCGTCTGCGGACGGCGAAATCGACCCCCGTCGGTGGCTTCGTCTTATATATCGCCAGGGCGCCGAGGTTGATCCACAGGAGGCCGTAGAGCGTGTATCGGGGCTGAGTCAGCGTCGCGCCAGTGAAGCTGTAGTAGGCGAGCACGCCGACCAACTGGACGTTCAAAAGCAGGGCGATCCACCCGAGTCGCCGAAGCGAAACGGAGGGGCGGCGACCGAGGACTGCGATCGACATCGACTACGTG
>CAZWZX010000091.1:0-9648 GCA_964638655.1 uncultured Natronomonas sp. | reverse complement strand
CGGCGCTCATCGGATCGAGATACAGCCGCGAGACGGTGTGGCCGAGGTTCGTCGCCCGGATCGTCCCGTTTCGCTCGATGAAGCCGTTGCGATCGAGGTACTCCAGCGTCGCATCGACGACCCGTTCGAGGTTGTCGCTTCCGTCGGTTCCGTGTCGGTACTGGGTCGCATACAGCGTCCGGTCGAGGAAATCCAAAAGCGCGTCCCGCGAGTCGGCGAACCCGGAGGCGATCGTCGCGAGCAAATGCGTCCGCATCGAGGGCTCGCGGGCGAGCTTCGACTCGACCGGTTCCGGGTCGGCCCAGACGTACCGATCGAGCAGTTCGTCGAGTTCGTCGTGGCTGTTGGCCAAAAGCAGCGCCTCGCCGTAGGGATCACGTCCCGGCCGGCCGGCCCGGCCCATCATCTGGTGAACTTCCAGCACCGAGAGCGGTTTCATTCCCCCGGCGTCGCCGGAGTAGCGCCGCCAATCGCGGACGACGACGCGTCTGGAGGGCGTGTTCACGCCGGCGGCGAGCGTCGGCGTCGCACAGACGACCTTGATCAGACGGTCCCGGAAGGCGTCCTCGACGAGCGAGCGGTGTTCGCTCGAACAGCCGGCGTGATGGAAGGCTGCACCCTTCTCGACGCAGGCCGCGAGGTCCTCGCTCGTCTCGGTGTCGGAGACGCCGCGGATCTCCTCGGCCAACTTCGCGAGTCGCTCGCGTTCGTCGGGGTCGAGCCCGTCCACGGCGGTATTTGCGAGCCGTTTCGCCGCTCCCTCGGCGTTGCGACGGGAGTTGACGAACACGAGCGTCGAGCCGTCCTCCGCGAGCGTCTCCCTGACGATCGCTTCCGTCGGTTTCTCGCTCGATTTCACCCGGAGTTCGCGCTGGGAGCCGTCGCCGAAATGCAGCGCCTGCCCGTAGTGGACCCCCTTCCGCAGTTCGATCGGCCGCCACGCGGAGTCGACGAGTTCGGCCTCGAGCCACTCGGCCATCTCCTCGGCGTTGCCGACGGTCGCCGACAGCGCGACGATCTGGAGGTTCGGGTTGATCCGGCGGAGCTTCGCGAGCGTCACCTCGAGCGTCGGGCCGCGGTTCGGGTCGTCGACGAGATGGACCTCGTCGGCGACCACACAGTCGAGATCGTCGATCCAGGGCGCGCCGTTTCTGACGAGCGAGTCGACCTTCTCGCTCGTGGCGACGATGACGTCCTTCTGTGCGAGCCACTCGCCGGTGTCCTCGTAGTTGCCGGTCGCGACGCCGATCGAGACGCCGTACGGTTCGAACGCCGAGAACTCCTCGCGCTTTTCGCTCGCCAGCGCCCGGAGCGGGACGATATACAGCGCCTTCCCGCCGCGCTCGACCGCCGACAGCATCGCGAGCTGTGCGATGAGCGTCTTCCCGCTCGCGGTCGGAATCGAGGCCACGAGGCTTCGTCCCTCGGTGATCCCCGCCTCGACGGCCTCGGCCTGCGGCGGGTACAGCGACTCGATGCCCCCCTCACGGAGGTGCTCGGCGAACCACGGGGGTACGCCGGAAACGTCGACGACGTCCATTGTCGTCGGGGTGTGCGTCACCGAATGTAAATGATCGTATCGTCCCCGGACCGTCCGTGCGTGTATATCGAACGCGAAAACTCCCGAACGGTTTTTAGACGGCGACGAGTAATCTCGGCAATGAGTCCGGAGCTTCACCAGGCGCCCGTCGCCGACACGAGGACCCGCGTCCTGCACGTCGACGACGATCGGTCTATTCTCGATCTCACCGCCGCGTTCCTCGACCGCGAACTCAACTCGGTTTCGGTGACGACGGCGATCGATCCCGGGGAGGCGCTCGATCGGCTCGAAGACGGGCAGTTCGACTGCGTGATCAGCGACTACGACATGCCCGAGATGGACGGGCTCGAGCTGTTCGAAGCGATCCGAGAAGAGCACCCGTTGATCCCGTTCGTCCTCTACACCGGCAAGGGCAGCGAGGAGATCGCGAGCGAGGCCGTCAACGCCGGGGTCACCGGCTACTTCCAGAAGGGCGGTCCCGACCAACAGCGCCGGCTCGCCAACCGCGTCGAGCAGGCGGCGGGCGAGTACCACACCAAAATCGAGGCCGACAGGTACTCGACGGTCCTCCGGGCGCTGGAGTATCCGATCTACGTCGTCGACGAGACGGGCGTGTTCTCGTACGTCAACGACGCGTTCCTCGAGATGACGGGGTACGATCGCGAGGCGGTGATCGGCAGCAAAACGGACCTCATCAAGGACGAAGAGGCGGTCACCGAGGCCGAAAACCGCCTCAGGACGATCCTCTCCTCCGAGGGCCCCGACATCCAGCAGTTCGGGGTCGACATCGTCCCGAAGGATGGCGAGCCGATCCCGTGTCGCGACCACATGGGCGTCCTCCCCTACGAGGGCGAACAGTTCCGCGGCAGCGTCGGGATCCTCCGCAACGTCTGCGACGAGGAGCGCCGAAAGGCCGCACTCGAGCGACGAACTCGGGCGATGGACGAGGCGCCGATCGGGATCGCGATCACCGACCCCTCCCGAGAGGATAACCCGATGATATACGTCAACGACCATTTCGTCGAGATGACCGGCTACCCCGAATCGGAGTCGGTCGGCCGGAACTGCCGGTTCCTGCAGGGCCCCGAGACCCGAGAGGAACCCGTCGCCGAACTCCGGCGGGCGATCGATTCGGGCGAGTCGACGACGGTCGAACTCCGCAACTACCGCAAAGACGGCGAACGCTTCTGGAACCGGGTCACGATCAGTCCGCTCCGCGGCGAGTCGGGCGAGATAGCCTACTGGGTCGGCTTCCAGGAGGACATCACGGAGTACAAACAGCGCGAGCAGGAGCTCGAACGGCAGAACGATCGTCTCGAACAGTTCGCCGGGATCGTCTCACACGACCTCAGATCGCCGATGAGCGTCGCCACGGGCCGTATCGAACTGGCGAAGTCCGAGATGGGGGAGAGCCCGGATCTCGAGGCCGCCCTCGACGCCCTCGAACGGATGGAAACGATCGTCGATGACACGCTCACGCTGGCCCGCCAGGGGGATACGGTCGGCGAGCTGGAGACCGTCTCGCTGGGATCGGCGGTCGAAGAGTCGTGGCGGACGACGGACACGGCCGACGCGACGCTCGATACGCTCGGGGATCTCGAGCTTTACGCGGATCCGGATCGCCTCCGGACGCTGTTGCAGAACCTCTTCGGGAACGCGGCGAGACACGCGGGATCGGAGGCTGAGGTCCGGGTCGGCGCCACCGGAAACGGGTTCTACGTCGCCGACGACGGTCCGGGGATCCCGGCGGACGAACGCGATCGGATCTTCGAACCCGGGGAGACGAACGCCGAGGAGGGAACCGGGTTCGGGCTCGCGATCGTCAAGGAGATCGCCGAAGCCCACGGCTGGTCGATCGAGGCGAAAGAAAGCGGGGCGGGCGGCGCCCGCTTCGAGATCACCGGCGTGACGATGGCCGAGTGAGCGGGGGCCGTCACGCATTTGTCTTCGTCGACCGAACTGTGGGCATGAAAGTCCGATTCGACCGTGAGACGTGTATCGGGATGTTCCAGTGTGTCGCCGAGTGGGACGCCTTCGAGGAGAACGAAGACGAGGGGAAGGCCGACCTCGACGGCGGCGAGGAGGTGCAGCCGGACGTCTTCGAACGCGAAGTGCCGGCGGACGCCGAACTCGACGCGAAGTTCGCCGCCCGGAGCTGTCCGGTCGACGCCATAGAGATCTACGACGACGGCGAGAAACTGATCTGAGCGGAACGGGACCGGCGATCAGTCGCCGGAGACCTTCCGCTGGATGTCCTCGACGACGTCGGGATTCCTGAGCGTGCTGGTGTTACCCAGCTCGTCGCCGTTGGCGATGTTCTCGAGCAGTCGCCGCATGATCTTCCCGGAGCGCGTCTTCGGCAACTCCGGCGTGAAAATGACTTTTTCGGGGCGGGCGATCGGGCCGATCGCGTCCTCGACTCCGTCGATGATCGCCCGCTCCATCGCCTCGCTCTCCTCGTAGCCGTCCTCCAAGATGGCGTAGACGTAGACGGCCTCGCCTTTCAGCTCGTGGTCGCCGCCGACGGTCGCGGCCTCGGCGACGCCCTCGACGCCCACGACCGCCGACTCGATCTCCATCGTCCCGAGGCGGTGGCCGGAGACGTTGATCACGTCGTCGACGCGGCCGAGGACGGTGATGTAGCCGTCGTCGTCGATCTTGGCGCCGTCCTCGGGGAAGTACACCCACTCGTCGGCCTCGGGGTCGGAGTACGCCGACCAGTACTCGTCGATGAAGCGCTCGTCGTTGCGGTACAGCGTCCGGAGCATCCCGGGCCACGGTCTGTCGACGACCACGTAACCGGCCTCACCGGGGGCGACCTCCTCGCCCGCCTCGTCGACGACCTTGGCGCTGATCCCGGGCAGCGGCGGGCCCGCCGAGCCGGGTTTCATCTCGCCGATCGCCGGCAGCGTCGTGATCATCATCCCGCCCGTTTCGGTCTGCCACCACGTATCGACGATCGGGCACTCCTCGTTGCCGATGTGCTTGTAGTACCACTTCCAGGCCTTCGGGTTGATCGGCTCCCCGACGGTTCCCAGCAGTCGGAGACTCGAGAGGTCGTGCTTCTCGGGATACTCGCTGCCCCACTTCATGAACGCGCGGATGGCCGTCGGGGCGGTGTACAGCTGATCGACCTCGTAGTTCTCGACGATCTCCCAGAGCCGGTCCTTGTCGGGGTAGTCCGGCGTCCCCTCGTACATCACCGTCGTCGTGCCCAGAGAGAGCGGGCCGTAGACGATGTAGGAGTGGCCCGTGATCCAGCCGATGTCGGCGGCACACCAGTAGGTGTCGTCGGGTTTGACGTCCAACACCGCATGCGACGTCCAGGAGACGTAGGAGAGATAGCCGCCCGTGGTGTGTTTGACGCCTTTCGGCTTCCCGGTCGTTCCGGAAGTGTACATGAGAAACAGCATGTCCTCGGCCTCCCGGACGACCGGCTCGACGGTCGCGCCCGCCTGTTCGGCCACCAACTCGTCGTAGTCGTGTTGGCCGTCGCCGAGTTCGTGGTCGAGCTCCTCGCCGAGCCGATCGACCACGACCGTCGTCGTCTCGTGTTCGACGCCCGCGAGCCCTTCGTTCGTCTTCGAGAGGTGATCGAGCGGGTCGCCGCGTCGGTAGTAGCCGTCGCAGGTGATCAGATACTCGGAGTCGGCGGCGTTCATCCGCGTCGCCAGGGCGTCGGCCGAAAAGCCCGCGAAGACGACCGAATGCGGCGCGCCGATCCGGGCACACGCCAGCATGGCGATCGGCAGCTCCGGGATCATCGGCATGTACATCGTGACGACGTCGTCCTCCTCGACGCCCGACGCCCGAAGCGCGGCCGCGAACTCGTTTACTTCCCGGTGTAGCTCCCGATACGTGAACTCCCGCGTCTCGCCGAGTTCGCCCTCCCACTGGATCGCGAGCTCGTCGCCGCGATCGGCGAGGTGTCTGTCGAGACAGTTCGCCGAGGCGTTGAGCTCCCCACCGGTGAACCACTCGTAGAAGGGCTCGTCGTCGTCGACGAGCACCTCGTCGTACTCGCGCTCCCACTCGAGGAGCTCGGCGGCGCGCTCCCAGCAGTCTGGCCAGTTCTCCTCGAACGCCTCGTAGATCGACGGGTCGGAGACGTTCGCCCCCTCGACGAACGACGCCGGCGGTTCGAAGGAGTCCTGTTCCTCGAGCCGGGCTTCCAGCTGTGTTTCTTCGGGATCGGACATTGTACCGTATCGAACAGTTCCACGTATAATAATGATTGTTGTGTCCGCGAGAGAATGACAGTCAACAAGCCGTGAACGTCCGACGGCGAAACCCGTATACCGGCGTGCTCCCGAGTACCGGTGTGACACGCGCCGAGACGATCCTCGTGGCCGGGACGGCGAGCCACGTGGGGAAATCGACGGTCGTCGCCGGGCTCTGTCGGCGCCTCGCCGATCGGGGGGTCGACGTCGCGCCGTTCAAGGCCCAGAACATGTCGAACAACGCGCGCGCGGTCGCTCGCCCCGACGGCGAGGGGTTCGGCGAGATCGGGATCTCACAGTACGTACAGGCCAACGCCGCGGGGATCGTCGCGACGACGGATCACAACCCGGTCCTTTTGAAGCCCCGCGGCGACGGCGAATCACAGCTCGTGATCGACGGCGAAGCGATCGGCCATCTCACGGCGAACGCGTACTACGACGACCACTTCGGGCACGCCCGAAGGGCCGCCGAAGGGGCTCACGAACGGCTCGCCGCCGAACACGACGTCGTCGTCGCCGAAGGGGCCGGTTCCATCGCCGAGATCAATCTTCACGACCGGGATCTGGCGAACCTCGAAACGGCCCGTTTCGCCGACGCGAAGGTGCTGCTCGTCGCCGACATCGAACGCGGCGGCGTCTTCGCCGCCCTCGTCGGAACGCTCGAACTCCTGCCGGCCGACGTCCGCGAGCGCGTCGTCGGCGCGGTCATCACGAAGTTCCGGGGCGACCGATCCATCCTCGACTCCGGACTCGAGGCGTTCGAAGACCGGACCGGCGTGCCGATCCTCGACGTGTTGCCGTACGACGATCCGGGGCTGCCCGAGGAGGACAGCGTCTCGCTCCCGGCCCCCGGCGAGACGGGGACGATCGGCGACAGCGACGGGATCGACGACGAGCGGAGCGTGACGGTCGCCGTCCCGCGCTTCCCGAGAGCTTCGAACGTCACCGACGTCGAACCGCTGGCTCGGGTTCCCGGCGTTCGGGTCCGGTTCGTGCCCCTGGATTCGCCGCTTTCGGCCGACGCGGTCGTCCTCACCGGCACCAAAAACACCGTCGACGACGCGATCGCGGCCCGGGAGGCCGGCCTCTATGCGGCGCTTCGGTCCTTCGAGGGGCCGATCGTCGGCCTCTGTGGCGGCTATCAGCTGCTCGGCGAGCGACTGGAAAACGCTGCGATCGAGGGAACGGGGGAGACGAACACCGTGCCGGGCGTGGGACTGTTGCCGATCGAAACCCGGTTCAGCCCCGAGAAGACCGTCGAACCGATCGAGCGTCGACTGTGCGGTCACGGTCCGCTGGCGGGGGCCTCCGGGCCCGTTTCGGGCTACGAGATCCACATGGGCGATAGTCGCCCACTTGCCGACGTCGATCGGCCCTTCGAGAACGAGGGCTCGGTCGAAGGCGACGTCCTTGGGACGTATCTCCACGGGCTCTTCGAGAACCGGATCGCCCGTGAGGCGTTCGTCGATCGGGTGTACGCGGCGGCAGGGGAGGCTCGACCGGAAACCGCGGGCGAGGAGCGGTCGCCGTACGATCGGGCGGCCGAACTCGTCGGGGGAATCGACCTCGAGCCGTTCGGGCTCTGATCGACCGCCGGAACCGACTCACCCGCGGAACCGGAGCAACCGCAACCCGATCAGGCTGACGAGCACGGTCGATCCCTCGTGGCCCACCACCGCGACGGGGAGCGGGATCCCGGCGGTGAGGATCGCGACGATCATGATCGCGATCGCGCCGAACGCGATCGAGAAGTTGATATACAGCGTCTTTTTCGTCTCGCGGCTCAACGAGAGCGCGTACGGGAGTTTCTCGAGGTCGTCCGACATGAGGACGATATCGGCCGTTTCGAGGGCGACGTCGGTTCCGGCGCCACCCATTCCCACGCTGATGTCGGCCGTCGCGAGCGCGGGCGCGTCGTTGACGCCGTCGCCGACCATCGCCACGGCGCTGTGGCTCGCCTGTAACGTCTCGACGTGTTCGACTTTCTCCTCCGGGAGCAGCTCCGCGTACACCTCGTCGATCCCGAGCTCCTCGGCGATGTGTCGGGCGACCCGTTCGTTGTCGCCCGTCAGCATGACGATCGTCTCGACGCCGCTCTCGCGGAGCCGCTCGATCGTCTCGGCCGCGTTCGAGCGGATCGTGTCGGTGAACGCGATCCAGCCGAGGACCACCGGCCCGTCGTCGGTTTCGGCGACGACGAGGACGCTCGTCTTGCCGTTCGCCTCCAGGCCCGCCACGGCGTCGAGGCCGGTTCGGAGGCCGTCGATCCGGCCGTCCCCGAGAACCGTCTCGACGTACCGGCGGTTCCCGATGTGGATCGTCCGGCCGTCGACGTTCGCGTGGACGCCTTTGCCGACGACGGCCTCGAACCCCCTCGCGTCGGGGACGGACAGCGAGCGGGCGGCGGCGGCGTCGACGGTCGCCTCGGCCAGGTGGTGTTCCGACCGGGACTGGACGGCGGCGGCGAGCGCCAGCAGGCGGTCGTCGGTCACCGCCTCGCCGTCGAGGGTGACCCTCTCCCGGACTGACACGTCCGTCAGCCGGGTGTTCCCCTCGGTCAGCGTCCCCGTCTTGTCGAAGGCGATCGCGTCGACATCGCCCGCCGTCTCGATGTGTTCGCCGCCCTTGAACAGGACGCCCTGTCGCCCGCCGGCGGCGATCGCCGAGAGGACCGCCGCCGGCGTCGAGATGATGACCGCACAGGGCGACGCCGCCACCATGAGCGTCATCGCACGGTAGAAGGTCGGATCGAACGCGTGATCGAGCAGGGTAATCGGAACCGCGACCGCGACCGCGGTCATCGCGAAGACGCCCAGAACGTAGGGCTGTTCGAAGCGGTCGATGAGCTGTTGGGTTGGAGCTTGCTTGTTTTGGGCTTTCTCGACCATGTGGATGAGCCGCGAGATCGCGGACTCGTGCGCCTTGCGTGTGACTCGGACCTCGAGGCTCCCCGTCTCGTTTATGGTCCCGCCGAACACGTCGTCTCCGGGTTCTTTCGAGACGGGAACGGACTCGCCGGTGAGCGATGACTGGTCGACCGAGCTCTCGCCGTCCTCGACGACGCCGTCGAGCGGGAGGCGCTCGCCGGGACGGACGACGAACACGTCGCCGACGTCGACGTCGTCGATCGGGACGGTGACCTCCCGCCCGTCGCGAAGTACGCTCGCCGACTCGGGCCGCATCTCGATGAGCGATCTGATCGCGGTGCGCGAACGACCGATCGCGTACTCCTCGAGCACGCCCGACAGCGAAAACAGAAACAGGAGCATCGCGCCCTCGAAGGGCGCTCCGATGAACAGCGCACCGACGGCGGCGATTATCATCAACAGGTCGATCTCGACCGCCGGTTCTCGCAGGCTCCGAACGCTCTCTTTGAGTCCGTACCACCCGCCAAACACGTACGCGACTGCGTACGATCCCCACACAAACGTCGAGGCTGCGCCGAGCCATCCGCCGAGCAGTCCGGCGATCATCCCGAAAAACGTGAGCGCGACGAACATCGCCTGTCGGCGGAGAACCGGCCGTTCCGTCGGTTCCGCGACGTCGTCCGGCCCCTCGGCGACGGCTGGCGTAGAACTCGACGCGGTCGTCATTCTTCTAGGACTGGCGGTCCGGTGGTCTAAACGCTTGCGTCCGCTCTCATATCTTGCCGACGGAGACGTAGAACGGGACGGTCTCCTCGCGACGGTACTCGCCGTCCCGAACCTGCCGCAGCGAGCGCCGACCCATCTCGCGCCACTCCGTTCGGAGTGCGTCGAGTTCCTCCGCCGTCCCGGCCATCGTCTCCCGACGTTCTCGCAACCCCGCGCCGCTCGCTTTCCGGCCGGCGGCCTCGAGATCCGCCTCGGTGTAGGGGGGTTCGACGACGAGCGTCTGCTCGTAGCGGCG